>QWPN01000155.1 GCA_003671185.1 Planctomycetota bacterium | reverse complement strand
TCTACCTGATGAACAATTCAGACATTCGGTCCACGACGCGCAGCGGCGCCTTCGCCGCCACCGCCAAGGCGTTGGAGTCGCTGGGCGTGAAGGCCGAGATCGTCTCCGGCACGCTGCCCTCGCGAAAGAAGGACGTGGCAGGGCTGACGACAGGCACCGCATCCTTCGACTGGAAGGCCAGCGGCAGCACGATCCTGCCCGGGGCGATCTGCGAGAACCTCACCAGTTTCGGCGCCGTGTTCTCCGGCTCCACGGGTCAGACGCCGCTGACCGAGTTTCTGCGCGCAGGGGCCGCCGGCTCCAGCGGCACCGTGATCGAGCCGTTCTCGATCCAGGCCAAGTTTCCGCATCCGGCGATCCACGTGCACTACGCCCGCGGTGCCAGCCTCGCCGAGGCCTTCTACCAGTCGGTGCGCTCGCCCTACCAGTTGCTCGTGGTGGGCGACCCGCTCTGCCAGCCCTGGGCCGTGATCCCGCAGGTGGAGGTGGTGACCGCGCCCGATTCGCAGGTCTTGGAGCCGGGGGCCAGGTTGTCGGGAAAGGTCGAGCTGGAACCGCGTGCCAGCATGCCCGAGGGCCGCTCGGCCGACCGCTTCGAACTGTTCGTCGACGGCATGAGGTTCACATCCTGCGGCGCGGGCCAGTGGCTCACGCTCGATACGCGGGGGATGGCCGACGGGCACCACGAACTCCGCGTAGTGGCCATCGACGCGTCGCCCTTGGAGACGCAGGGCCGTCGCGTCATCCCCGTGACGTTCGACAACGCCGGCCGCACGTTGGAGCTCTCGGTGGAGCCGCGGCGCGTGCGGCCCGGCGGCACGCTGCGTGTGGCGGTGAAGGGGGTGGGCATCGAGGGGGCCGTCGTGTTCGCCACGGGCCGCGTGCTGGGCCGGACCAGCGGTGCCGAGGCCACGGTCGAAGTGCCGGCCGACCTGCTGGGCCGTGGCCGGGTCGCGATCCGGGCCTCCGGCCGGGCCGGGCCGCAGCCAGCCGACTCGGTGAATGCGGATCCCGTCTTCGTCGAGGTCCTCGACTGACGCCGCCAACCGCGTCATCCCGCGACGCCGTAGGCCGCCGGAACTAATCGCGCGGGCTTGCCTCAGCGCACCGGGTCGGTCGCCGGCAGCACGGCCACGTCGGAACGTCCGGCCGGCGTGGTGCCCGGTGCGGCACCCCCCGGCGACCGGTGGGCCCTGCTGAGGTGGTCGACGAAATTGCCGCTGGCACCCTTGAGCACGAACACCTCGCTGGCATCGTCGGCCGCGCCATGGGGACGCACGATGCAGATCACCTCGGCACGGCCACCGTGCTGCCGGACGTGGTCGAGCAGCGCCTGTTCGCCGGCCGTGAGCCCGGCTGCGGCCGCCGCGGGGAGGGCATCCGGCGCGCTGGCGGCGGGCGGCGTGTCCGTCGCCGCACGAGGGGTCGCCGCACCGTTGCCGGTCGAAGCCGTAGGCACCGCGTCGGAGCGGTCGCGGCGGTCGAACGACACGGACGGCATTTCGGCAGGCATCGCGGGCACATGACGGCCGTCGGCGACCGCCACGGCGTCGAGTCCGCTGCTCGGATAGACCGCGCGGTAGACGAACGGCAGGCCCGCCTCCTCGAGTTGCTCGTGGATCGTGGGCAGCGCCGCGAACAAGCCCTCGTTGTCGGCGGGGTCGGCGGCGTTGCAGACGCCGATCAGCGTGCCGTCGATGGCAAAGAGACCGCCTCCGCTTCGGCCCTGCACCGGCTGGCCGGCGACCTGCAGGTTCGCGGGGCCCAGGTATTTGTCGACGGCGGTGACACGGCTGTGATGAACCGTGGGATCAGCGCCCCCGTTGCACCCCACGGTGACGACCGGCGCCCCCACCGGCGTGACACGGTCGGTGCCGCCCACGCGTACCGGATCGATGGTGGTGTCGGTGAAGATGCTCACCAGGGCCAGATCCCGCTTCAGGTCCCAGGACACGACCTGGCCGGCCACACCGCGCGGGCCGCGGTCGCCAAACAGATCGACCTCGATGCGTCCTTTGCCCTGCGAGTCGCGGAAGATGTGGCCGCAGGTGAGGATCAGGGCCTCGCCCTGTCGGCAGTCGATCACCGTGCCCGTGCCCCAGGAGACACCGGCGGTGTCTTCGACCCGCAGGCGGGCGGTGGCCTGCAGCAACTTCCGCTCCAGGCCGTCGCGGGTGACGGATTGGGCCGCCGGCGCTGGGACCGTGGCCGAAGCCCGATTCGGCGCGGCGGTCGCTGGTGCCGAGCCTGGCGGGGTCGCCGCGGCGGATGATGCGGCGGGCGCGATGGACGTCGAGGGAGCGGCTTTGACGGGCGCGGGTTCCGTGATCAGTGGGGCAGGGGCTGCGGCTCCGGCCAATGGGATGCCCGGAATCGTGCTGGTTTCGCCGCGCTCGACTGTGCGCGGCGGCTTGCCGCCCAGTGGTGCCCCCGACTGTGCCAGCAGGGCCTCCAATTCGGTGCGGGTCGTGGCCCCGTTGATCCGGCCGGCCTCGTGTCCCTTGACCAGCAGCACGTAGCAGGGCACGGCCGTGACGCCGAACCGACGCACGAGATCGACTTCGCGGTCGACGTCGATGTGCCGGACCACCCATCCCGCCGCTGCGATTTCGCCCAGCAGCGGTGCCATCTGCCGACAGGGACCGCACCAGGAGGCGGCGAAATCGAGGAGCACGACCTCTCCGGAGCGGGCGGCGGCGACCGGGTCGGCCGCGGCGGAGCCGGCGAAGCAGAACGCGGCGAGGCACAACAGGAGGCGCGGCACGCGGGACATCCGTCACTCCGAGGTCTGTTCCGGGGGCAGAGGCCGGAAAACCGGCCTGCAGGGCGGGGATAGTGGCGGCCGCGCGGCGGTCCGACAAGGTCACTTTCACGTGCCGAGGAGTTGCCCAGTCGCCCAACCCGGCCGGCGTTTCCCCGATTGCGGGCGGATTCCTACAATCCGGCCCATCGTCCCGACCGCCGTGTACCAGCCCATGCCGTCATCCCCCCAGCGCCGCATCCTCGTCACCAGCGCGCTGCCGTACGCCAACGGCCACATCCATCTCGGGCACCTCGTCGAGTACATCCAGACCGACGTCTACGTGCGTTTCCAGAGGCTGCGCGGCCAGCAGGCGATCTATCTCTGTGCCGACGACACGCACGGCACGGCGATCATGATCCGGGCCCGGGCCGAGGGCCGCAGCGAGCGTGACCTGGTGGCGGGCATGCGCGAGGCGCACCTGGCCGACTTCGCAGGCTTCCAGATCGCCTTCGATCACTACGGATCCACCGACAGCCCCGCCAACCGGCGGCTCTGCGCCGAGATCTGGCAGGCCCTGCGCGGTCGCGGACTCGTCGTGGCGCGGCAGGTGCAGCAGCTCTTCGACGCGGCGGCCGGCACGTTCCTCGCCGACCGGTTCGTGAAGGGCACCTGCCCGCGCTGTGCTGCCGCCGACCAGTACGGCGACAACTGCGAGCAGTGCGGAGCCACCTACGCGCCGGCCGACCTCGTCGATCCGGTGAGCACGCTCTCCGGCACGCGGCCCGAGCCGCGGTCGGCCGAGCACCTGTTCGTGACCATCGAGGCGCTGCATGGCTTTCTCGACCGCTGGACCCGCGAGTCGGGCGCACTCGATCCACGCATCGCCAACTACCTGGCCGGGCACTTCCTCGGCGAGCCGCTGCGCGACTGGGACGTGTCGCGGCCCGCTCCCTACTTCGGCTTCGAGATCCCCGATGCCCCGGGGCACTTCTGGTACGTATGGTTCGACGCCCCGATCGGCTACCTGGCCGCCACCGAGGAGTGGTGCGCCGCGCACGGCGGGACGCTGGCCGACTGGTGGGGCCGGGACAGCGCCGCCGAGATCCACCATTTCATCGGCAAGGACATCACCTACTTTCACACGCTGTTCTGGCCGGCCATGCTTGAGGCGGCCGGCCTGGCGCTGCCCACGAAAGTCCGCATCCATGGCTTCCTCACGGTCAACGGACAGAAGATGTCGAAGACCCGGGGCACGTTCCTGTCGGCCCGCGCTTACCTCGACCATCTCGATCCGGGCATGCTGCGCTACTATTACGCTGCCAAGCTCTCGGGCGGCATCGACGACATCGACTTGAACCTCGAGGAGTTCACCAGCAAGGTGAACTCCGATCTCGTGGGCAAGGTGGTGAACCTCGCCAGCCGCACGGCGCGCTGGCTGGAGCGCAGCGGGCTGGCCGCTCGGTATCCCGACGACGGCGGCCTGTTCGCCATGGCTGCGGCCGACGGCAGCGCGATCGCCGAGGCCTACGAGGCCTGCGACTTCGCCCGGGCCATGCGCACGATCATGCTGGCCGCCGACCGGGCCAACGCCTACGTCGACGCCGAGCAGCCCTGGAAACTCGCCAAGGCGGGCCCCGAAGCCGCCGGGCGGCTGCAGGACGTGGCCAGCGTGGCGCTGAACCTGTTCCGGCAGATCGCCGTCTACCTGGCGCCCGTGCTGCCGCGGCTGTCCGAACAGGCCGGAACCCTGGTGGGCGGGCCGATCCGCTCCTGGGAGGAATCCCAGCGGCCGCTGGCCGGCCTGCCGGTGGCGGGATTCACACCGCTCATGCAGCGTGTGGAGCCGGGGCAGGTGGAGGCCCTTCTGGCAGCGGCACGGGAGCCGGCGGCGGAGGCGAAGACGACGCAACACGGAGGTACGACGATGGACGCGAACACAGTGGGAACGGATCCGGCGGCCGCGATCGAGGCCGAGCCGCTGGCGGCGCAGTGCACGATCGACGATTTCACGAAAGTCGACCTGCGGGTGGCGCGGATCGTCGCCGCCGAAGAGGTGCCCGAGGCGAAGAAACTGCTCAAGCTCACCGTGAGCCTGGGCGGCGATGTAACGCGGACCCTGTTCGCGGGCATCAAGGGCTTCCATGCCCCGGAGTCGCTCGTGGGCCGGCTCGTGGTCGTGGTCGCGAACCTCGCGCCGCGACAGATGAAGTTCGGCACCAGCGAGGGGATGGTGGTGGCGGCCAGCGGTGCCGGCGCGGCGGGCGTGTACCTGCTGTCACCCGATGCGGGCGCCCTGCCGGGGATGCGGCTGCGGTAGTTTCACACCTGCGGGACATGTCCGCCTCGCGGTCCCCCGGCGCCCGGCCGCGGCCGGGCGCCGGGCGGCAAGACGGCGGTATGATTGACTGCACGCCTCGTCCCACGCCGGGCCGCGTGTTCACCGCAGCCGAGGAGCCCGATCATGGCACAGAAGACGATCCTTTTTCCCACCGACTTCTCCACCGCTAGCGATGCAGCGCTGCCGCACGCCGAGGCGCTGGCCCGCCAGTCCGACGCCCGGTTGTTGATCGTGCACGTCGAGGAGCCGCCACTGGCCTACGGCGGCGGCGAACTCTATTACGGCCTGCCGGAGCCCGACTCGGAACGCATCCTGAAGATGCTCGAGGATGTCAGGCCGGCCGACCCGGCGCTGCCGCACGCGCACCGTCTGGCGATGGGCGATCCCGCCGCCGAGATCGTGCGCATCGCCGCCGACGAGGCTGCTGAGATGATCGTGCTCGGCACCCATGGCAGGACGGGCATGACCCGGTTTCTGATGGGCAGCGTGGCGGAGGCGATCGTGCGCCGGGCACCGTGCCCGGTGCTCGTGTACCGCGAGACGGCGCAGAAGCTTTCCGCCCCGGTGGGCGCGGCTGGCCGTGGCTGACGTACCGGGCGGACGGGCATGACGACACGGCCGATCCTGGAACTGCGGGCACGGATCCGGCGCGGCCTGCGAGATCTGTTCGACTCGGCCGGCTTCGTGGAGGTCGACACGCCGGTGCTGGCCGCCGAGGTGCTGCCCGAGGCCCACATCGACCCGATCACCGTGCCGCTCCCCGGCGCGGCGCCGCGGTTCCTGCAGGCCAGCCCCGAGGCGCTGATGAAGCGGCTGCTGGCCCGGGGGGCCGGGCCGATCTACCAGTTCGCCCACGCCTTCCGCGCCGGCGAACGGGGCCGCCAGCATGACATGGAGTTCGTGCTCCTCGAGTGGTACGCGCCCGCCGCGGTGCTCGACGACGTGGCCCCGTTCCTGGAGCGTCTCTGCGGCCTGGCCCTGGGCACCTCCGGCATCCATAGGCTCTCCTGTCGCGACGCCTTCCGGGAGCACGCCGGCGTCGATCTGTTCACGGCGGACGCGGAGGATCTGGAAGGGGCGGCCCGCAGGGCCGGCATGCCGCCGCCCGATGGCTGGTCGGCCCTGCCTGCCGAGGAGCGTAGGGACAGGGGCTTCGAACTGCTGCTGGCCACCGTGGTGCAGCCGCGGCTGGGCCACGACCGGCCCGTCATGCTGGAGGGCTGGCCGGCATCGCAGGCGGCTTTCGCCCGGCTCGATCCGCATGGAGAGACGCTGGCCCGCCGCTTCGAACTCTTCGTGCGCGGTGTGGAACTCGCGAACGGCTGGGAGGAGGAGACAAGCCGCGACGTGCTCGAGGCACGGATCGCGGCGGCCAACCGCTTCCGCGCGGCCGCAGGCCGGCCCGTGTTGCCGGTGCCGCAGCGACTGCTC
Source organism: Planctomycetota bacterium (assembly GCA_003671185.1). Lineage (GTDB taxonomy): Bacteria > Planctomycetota > Planctomycetia > Pirellulales > UBA1268 > QWPN01. The sequence continues at coordinate 1,541 of QWPN01000155.1, read as the reverse complement.
GAGGCCCACGGGGCGGCGATGCCGTCCGGCAGCGGCGTGGCGCTGGGGTTCGACCGGCTCGTGATGCTGGCCGCGGGGGCCGATTCGATCGATGCCGTGCGCGGGTTCAATTCAGAGACGGGCTGAGGGCTGTGGCGTCGGGTTCGATCTCGAACCCCGTCACCATCCAGCGGTCCACCATCCCCTCGGCGCCGGTGGCGAGCTGCCGTGCCACCGTGATTCGCACCGTGGTGCCCGTGCGGTCGCCGCCACAGGGATCGAGACTTGCCCGGACCGTCCAACGTGAGACGTCCCCATCGGACTGCCGCCCGCCGCGCATGGTGGGCTGGGCGTCGGCGCAGTCCGCCAGGGCCTCCACGACGGGCAGCGCCGCGAAGGCTGACTCGGCGGCGGTCTGTCCGAATCGTGGCGCATCGGGGTCGGGAGTCGGCAGGGCCTGCGGCACGCAGACCCGCATCGCGTCGCCCAATCGCCCTTCGCGAACGGCGTCGATCCACAAGGTCGCGGCGGCCACGGCCCGGCCGCTGCTGATCCAGCGCGACACGAGCGCCGCCGTGACGGCTTGTGTGCCGCATCCCAGGGCCAGGGCCAGGCCTGCCAACGCCGCCAGTCGCCCGGCCTTGCGGCCTTCGCTGCGCCGGATGTCAGCCAGGGCGGCGGCCGCCAAGCCGACTCCCAGGATCGGCACCACCCAGGCGGTGTGGCTGAGCAGTGCCAGCGTGGAAAACAGTCCAGCCGCCAGGGCGGACACGGCCAGCGGGCTCACGGGCCGGTAGTCCGCCTCGTCGCTCATCGCGATCCCTCTTTCGGCAGCACGCGAAGGGCCGGCAGCGATTCAAGCGTCTGTCGCCGGGCGGCGTAGCGCAGGATGAAGTCGGCGCTCCGGTCGAAGGCGGGATCCCGCGGGCCGCCGGCCGTCGCGGACGCGGCGGCGAACGGCCCGGAGAGCGTCGTCCCGCGAACCCACTGCAGCCAGCGGCGATCGGGAGCCAGCCCGAAGAACATCCGCGCTTCGGGCGTGGCTTGCACGAAGTCGCGGGGCACGGCCGCCGTGTGCAGGGACGCGGCGGTGAAGCACACCATCACCCAGGCCGCCAGCGCGGCCACGACTGGGGTGGCGGCCATTTCCACGGGCTTGCGCACCTTGATCCGCGTGCGCGACACACGGTCCGTGGTCTCGCGCAACACCAGCAAGAGCACGCAGAACAGTCCCCACAGACAGGCGAAGTCGAGCAGGTAGTCGTACGACGGGAACCACGCGAAGGCCAGGCCGGCCAGCCATTCGTACCAGGCCGTGGCCGCCGTGGCCGCCAGCAGCACGTTGAGCAGCATCACGGCGGCGCCCACCAGACCTTCGCGCCACAGCGCGTAGGTGACTGCCACGAACACGGTGATCAGGATGGCGTTGATGATCATCGCGTCGCTCCTCCCTTGGGTGCCGGCTTGGCTGGCGAGGCGGCACCTGCGGCCGGTGGGGGGCTGGTGGGCGGCGCCAAAACCCGTTGCCGTTCCTCCAGAGACGTCACGCCCTCCAGCACGGC
>QWPN01000106.1 GCA_003671185.1 Planctomycetota bacterium | reverse complement strand
TCGTGTTCTCCACGATCGCCCAGCCCTGCAAGAGGGCCTTTTCCTTCTCCTTGCCGTCGCCGAGGACGACCCGGTAGCTCGTCTTCCAGACCGGCGATTCCTGCACGTAGCCGACCCGCACATTGCGGGCGCCCTTGCCGGCGAAGTCGAGCGTCACCGACTTCCGTTCCGTGTCGTGGCCGAGTGCCAGCACGGCCAGTGCCTTCTCGAGCTCGCCCTGCAGCCGCTCGTCGAGCAGCTTGATGCGGGTCACGGTGTCGAGCGGCAGCGTGCGCAGGCCGTCCTTGGTGAGGATCGTGACGAACTCCTTCTCAACCGTCTTGTTCTCGCCGGCGGGCACGGTTCGCTTCTCCACGCCCACGATCGTGCCGGAGGCGGGCGCCGCCGCCTCGACCTCGATCCGCTCGCCGCGCAGCCGTCCCAGGATCGTGCCCATCGACGGGTTGTCGGTGAGGTTGACGGCGAACGTCTCCAGGGTCTTCGTGATCGGATCGCGGGAGGCGTAGCTGACGGCCGACACGGTGCCGCCGCCGAGATCCTCGAGCACCATGCTCTTGAGCAGGTCGTTGATGTGGTCGCTCTTGAAGCTCATCTCCACGCGGGCGTCGCCGTCGACCTTGCCGGTGTGCTGAAAGAAGCCGACGCCGGAGGTGAAGAGCACGACCTTCTCGAGCGGCAACGCCGGCTCGGCGGCCCAAGCGCCGCACGGCAGGAGGCAGACGATGGCGGCGATCGCGATGACGACAGGGCGGTGAACGGCGGACGGCATGATGGCTCTCCTGCGGAACGGGCTCTGCTACGTGTGACTGGATGGCCCGCCGAATTGGACGTGCGACCCCGGCAAAAGGTTCCCATGCGGCCCCGGACGGTTCAAATTCGCCCGAAAACCCGCATGCTCTGGCACTCGTGTCAGTCCCTAGCCAGGAGCGCCGCGATCCGCCGGCCAGGCGCCGTCATGGCCAGGCTGCCGAGCCGGCCGATCGCCACCCAGCGCTGCCCAGGCCCGGGCTTCGTGACGCGACGCACCCGGCGCTCGAGCACCCCGCACGTCACCTTGTGATGCGTGACGGTGTAGGTCACGACCCCCAGCCGCCGCGCCTCGGCAGTCTTCGCTTCAGCCGGCGCAACCCGCGGAAAATCCCACAGCCCTTCCCACCACGCTCCCGGCCCGCGCCGCTCCACGAGCACGCGGTCGCCATGGCGGGTCACGAGCGCCCGCTCACGGATCTTTCGCGCGGGACGGGCTGCCACCATGACCGGGATGACGGCCACGCGACCGCTGCACTGCGCCGCGCACAGGGCCTGTAGCGGGCAGCGACCGCAGAGCGGCCGGTCGGGCGTGCAGACCAAGGCGCCCAGGTCCATGAGCGCCTGGTTGAAGCTTCCGGGTGCCGTCCTCGACACGAGCGCCGCGGCGATCTCCCAGATCGGCTCGTCGCCCGCGCCGCCCACCGGCCGGTCATGCCCCGCGAGCCGGGCGATCACGCGGCGCGAGTTGGCCTCCACGATGGGCGCCGGCACGTCCAGGGCGATCGACGCGATGGCACCGGCCGTGTAGCGGCCCACGCCGGGCAGGCCACGCAGCCCCTCGAGCGTGCGTGGAAACTCGCCGCCGTGGTCCGCCACGACCAGGCGGGCGGCCGCGTGCAACTGGCGGGCGCGGCGGTAGTAGCCCAGGCCTTCCCAGAGCCGCAGCACCTCGTCCTCGCGGGCCGCGGCCAGCGCCGCCACGGTGGGAAAGCGGCGCGTGAAGCGCAGGAAGAACTCACGCACGCGTTCCACCTGCGTCTGCTGCAGCATCACCTCGCTAACCCACACCAGGTATGGGTCGCGGCTGCCGCGCCAGGGCAGGTCGCGCCTGGCACGCGTGTACCAGGCCAGCAGCCGGCGCCGGACCGCAGCGGCGTCGATGCCGCCGGGACGCTGCGGTGCCGCGCTGCGCCCGGCCACAGCCAACTTCCCTGCGACCCTCACCGGCACCCCTTGCAAACGTGTTTTTGCTGCGTTCCAACGGAGGCAGTGTAGTCCGCTGGAGGTCGCGCGTGACCGCCCCCGTCCTGCCATCATCCGTCACCAGCCGCCGACGCCTCCCATGAGCGACCACGACCAGGGTGCCCCGCGCGGCCGCAGGCCACGGTCCGGCGGCGCCGAAAAGCTGCGACTTGAACGCCGCGAGGGGTCGGCCTGGGAACTGGTCCACCCGCGCTGCAGCCGCCGCCGGCGCGAGGACCTCGAGGAGGTGGACGAGATGATCGCGGCCGGCGAGACGGAGATCGCCCGCGACGAGTTGGTGTGGCTGCTCTCCGAGTGCCCCGACTTCCTCGAGGCCCACGTGCGGCTGGGAATGATCGCACTGGAGGAAGACGACCCAAAGCTGGCGCGGGGCCACTTCGGGCGGGCCTACGAACTGGTGCTGCGGACCCTCGACGCCGCCGGCAATCCCCAGCCTCTGCCCCATGCCCTCGACGGCAACAAGCCGTTTTTCGAGGCGGCCAAGGGGCTCGTCCACTGTCTTCTGGAGACCGGCCGCGGCACGATGGCGCAGGATGCGTGCCGGCGCATCGCCCCGCTCGACCCGGCCGATCCGCTGGGCATCCAGCGGCTGCTGCGCCGCTGAGCGGCGATCAGCGGGCCTGCCGTATGATGGTCGGCCGCTCGACTCTCCCTGCGGAGCCTTCTCATGCTGCGCCCGTCCGTCGTTTTATCGCTGTGCCTCGGCGCCACCGTCAGCCTCCCTGCAGCCTCGGCTGTCGCCGCCGAGGCGCCGATGATGGCCACCGCGCCGGCGGAGACGATCCGCCTCTGGCAGGACGACGCGCCCGGTGCGAAGGGCAAGGCCGATCACGACGTGCCCGTCGTCGCCTGGTGGCCGGCGCCACAGGCAACATCCCCCACGGCCGCGATCGTCGTCTGCCCCGGCGGCGGCTACGGCGGCCTCGCCGATCACGAGGGCAGCGACTACGCCAAATGGCTCAACACCCGCGGCATCTCCGCCTTCGTGCTCCGCTATCGGCTGGGCAGCAAGGGCTACCGACATCCCGTCATGCTCGGTGACGTGTCGCGGGCGCTGCGGCTGGTGCGGCATGACCACGAGCGGTTCAAGGTCGATCCCAAGCGCGTGGGCGTGATGGGCAGTTCGGCCGGCGGCCACCTGGCGCTGACGGCCTGCATGAAAGGCGACGATGGCGACCCGCAGGCCGCCGATGCCATCGACCGGCAGCCCGCGCGGCCCGCCCTCGGCATCCTCTGCTATCCCGTGGTGAGCATGATGCCCGACAAGACCCACGGTGGTTCGCGGAAGAATCTGCTCGGCGACGCCCCCGACGAGGCGCTGGCCCGCGAGCTCTCCGGCGAACTCGCCGACCACGCCCGCACGCCGCCGCTCTTCATCTGGCACACGGCTGACGACGCCGCCGTGAAGGTGGAGCCGGTGCTCGAACTGGCCCTGCGGCTCAAGGCGGCGGGCCGCCCCTACGACCTGCACGTCTACGAGAGCGGGCCCCACGGGCTGGGCCTGGGCGTGCGGCCCTACGAACCGACGAGGACCCTCCACCCCTGGACGGTGGAATGCGGCCGCTGGCTCGGGGCACGCGGTTTCTGAGGCGCATGGGGAGGACGCCGGGCATGCTCGCAGCGCGGTTCATTTCGCTCGACGGCATCGACGGCGCCGGCAAGTCGGCGCAGATCGGGCCGCTCGTCGACTGGCTGCGCGGCCGGGGACTCGTGGTCACGACCTGTCGCGACCCGGGCTCCACGGCCACGGGCGACGCGATCCGCGCCATCCTCCTCGATCGCCACGACCTGCAACTCGACGCCCGCGCCGAGATGCTCCTCTACATGGCGGCCCGCGCGCAGCTCGTGGCCGAGGTGATCCGGCCGGCCTTGGCCCGTGGCGAGTGGGTGGTGTCTGACCGCTACCTGCTGGCCAACATCGTCTACCAGGGGCACGCGGGTGGCCTCGACCCCGACGTGATCCGCAGCGTCGGCGCCGTGGCCACCGGCGGGCTCGCCCCCGACCTCGTGCTCGTCCTCGACGTCGACCTGGAGACGGCCGCGCGGCGGCTGGCCCGGCCCCTCGACAAACTGGAGAACCGCGGCGACGGCTACCGGGCCCGGCTCCGCGCGGGCTACCAGGCGGAGGCGGCCGCCGACCCGGCGCGGATCCAGATCGTCGATGCGGCCGCGGGCGTTGACGAGGTCGCCGGTCGCATTCGCGCCGCACTGTCGTCGCGACTCCCCGAACTCGCCTGAGGGAGGATCGCATGGCCTGGCAGGGCATCGAGGGACACGACGAGGTGGCGGCACGCTTCGTGGCGGCGCACGACCGCGGCCGGATCGCCGGCTCCTACCTGTTCGTGGGCCCGCCCGGGGTGGGCAAGGCCGCCTTCGCGCTGGCGCTCGCCAAGGCGCTCGTCTGTCAGTCGCCCCGGGCGGAGCTCGCGGCCTGCGACGCCTGCGCCTCGTGCGTGCAGGCGCAGGCGGGCAGCCACCCCGACATCGACGTCGTGCGCAAGCCGGAGGACCGCTCCACGATCCCGCTCGAGGCCTTCATCGGTGATGCCGAGCACCGCATGCGCGAGGGGCTGTGCTGGCGCATGCTCCTGCGGCCGGCGCTCGGCGGCCGACGCGTGGCGATCATCCTCGACGCCGACCACCTGGCCGACGAGGCGGCCAACTGCCTGCTCAAGACACTGGAAGAGCCGCCGGGGCAGTCCGTGATCATCCTTGTGGGCACGGCGCTGGAACGGCAGTTGCCCACCATCCGTTCGCGCTGCCAGATCGTGCGCTTCAGGCCGCTGCCCACGGACACCGTCCGCCGCCTGGTCGAAGCCGACGCCCGCGCCACGGGTGCCCAGCCCGAGGCCGCGCTGCTCGATGCCTGCGCCGCGGCCGCGGCTGGCAGCGTGGCGCAGGCGCGGCTGCTCCTCGATCCCGACATGTCGTCCTTTCGCGGCCGGCTCGTCGATCTGCTCGGACGGCGCCCGCTGCACGGCGTGGCGCTGTCACGCGAGACGACGGCGCTGGTGGACGCGGCCGGCAAGGAGGCGCCGCCGCGGCGGGCGCGGCTGCGGGTGATCCTGGGGACGGCCGCCGATTTTTTCCGCGCGGCACTGCGTCAGGGCACGACCGGCGACCGGCCCGTCGACGCCGCACTGGCACGCGGCATCGGCGCTTGGTCGGGCGATCCCCAGGCGGCCGTCACCGCGCTCGAACACACGCTCGACGCCCTCGACGCCGTCGACCGTAACGCGAATCTCAACGTGCTCGTCGATGCCTGGACGAGCCTGCTCGAAGAGCCCCGGCTGGCCGGCGACGCCTGACCGCGGCGGAACCCTGCCCGCCCAGGCTGCCCACAGCCCCCGGATTCACGCCCCATGGCGTGCGACCCTGCGGGCCACGACCGCGTGGATCGATTTTTCCGGTCCTGCCTGTCGATCCATTCGCGACGGGGCGGCTCTCGTGGCCGCTCCTCCTGATCCAGCGACTGGCGGCGGGCAAACCATGGGGACGAGAATCGGCAACGCCAACCGGCACGCGGTCCTGATCGTGGGGACGTCGTTCGTGGCGGGCCTGGTGTGCGCGTCGCTGATTTCCGCGCCAACCTTTTTCGACCCCATCCCGGAACCGTATTTCGGACTCGAGGACGTCACGGTCGAGGCCGAGGGATCGGCACTGGCCGTGGCCGTGGAACTGCGGGCCGAGGTCGTTCCGCCGACCGATGTTTCGCCTCAGGAGCCGTCTCCGATCGTGGCTGCGGCGCCCGCGGCCGCTCCAGCGGCCGAAGGGGTCGGCGACCTGGACCACATGGCCGCGGCTCTCGACGCACGACCACCAGAGCGACTGGCGCTCGGTGACGCAGCCGCGCCCATCAGCCGCGCGATCGAGGCACAGGCCTTGCCCGCCGGCGGCGATGCCGCCGTCGACCATGCGCCCGCAACCCCGGAACCGTTGCTGCCCGAGCCAGCCGCGGCCGTCGCCGCGCAGGAGGAGGACGCGCCACAACCTGTCGACGTCGATCCGCAGGCACTGCGGGAATTCGCCGCCCGCGTGCAACCCCGGCCGCTCCCCACGGGCGACGCCGCGCGGGCCGATACCGGTGCCGTGCCGTTGCCCGGCGAGGAATGGAACGACCCTGACGGTGTGAACTGGACCGACGCCGCACCGGGGAGCGACCGCGATCCCGACCAGCGCCGCACCGTGCGGCTCTTGGATCGGATCGCCGACCGGCGCACGGACGGCCGCGCGGCCGGCGCAGCGCCGCCCGCCGGCCGCATTCTCGACCGGCTGCGAAGCGGGCCTCTCGGCGGCCTGCGCGGCGAACGCCGGCCGACCGACGACAGGATCACGAGCCTGGAATCGGGCGACCCTGAACCGGCGCCCGATGCCGTCCGCTGGCCCGACCCGGCGCGGCTCGTCGCCCAGCTCAAAGCCTTGTCCTCGGTCAAGCAGGCGGAGCCGGCGCGCTGGGCCGACGGTGCGTTCGACTCGCTGCAGGCGGCGCTGGCCACCGGCGGTCCGCGCGACGATGGCGCGGAGGCGGCGCTGATCACGCTGGGCGAGGCCGTGCCCGCCGGCATGACCGTGGCCGACGCCCTGGCCGACGCCTCGCTGGCGTCGCAGACACGCCGGGCGGCGCTGGCGCTGGCCAGGCGGGTGGCGGTGTGGCGGGCCGCGGCCGCCTACTGCAGGGAGATCGAGGACCGGCCACGGGAGGCGGTGGCCGGCGAAGTGGGGGCCGGGCTGGCGGCCGAAGTCAGTGCCGCAGAGGCCATCCGACTGCTGGGCTGGCTGGAACGCTTCGAGTCGTCGCGCTCAGCCGCCGACGCCGCCGCGGTGAAACGCGCCGTGCACGACATCGGCGTGGCGCCCGTGCCGGGCGCCGCGGCCCTCTGCCACGCGGTCGAGGAACACTACCTGTCGCCCAACTTCCGTCTCGCCGTGCACCGCGAATTCGTGGAGCGGATGCTGCCGCGATCGACCGTGCAGAGCGGTCCGTTCCAGGATTTCGTGCTGGGCAGGAAGGTGCGCGGCACCCGCACCGTGGAACAGACGACGGCCGTGCATTTCACCCCGCATCCCAGCGAAATCCGCATGGAACTGGTGGTCAACGGCGAGGTGGCGTCTCGGTCGGTGGCGGAGGCGGGGCCCGCCGAGGTGCATTCGCGCAGCCAGGCGACGTTCACCGTGGCGAAGCCGATCCAGGTGTCGACGAACGGACTGGCCCTGGGCGCCGCCCGCGGCAGCGCTTCGAACCAGACCCAGTTGGCCAACGTGCAGACCAGTTTCGATGGCGTACCGCTGGTGGGATCGCTGGCCCGGGGCATCGTCCGCAACCAGCACGACGACCATCGCGATGACGCCAGACGCGAGGTCAACCAGAAGATCATCTCGCGCGCCTGCCGCGAAGTGGACGGTCAGGCGGAACCGCAACTGACCGAGATGGGTGAGGAGATCCGCACGCGGGCCTGGGAGCCGCTGGTGCGTTTGGGACTGGAGCCGCGGGCCGTGGCCCTGGAGACGACCAGCGACGTGGCCACGGCACGGCTGCGACTGGCGGGCGACGCGCAGCTGGCGGCCCACACGCCGCGGCCCCGGGCCCCCGCCGACGCGCTGCTCAGCATGCAGGTGCACGAGTCTTCGGTGAACAACGCCTTCGAACGGTTCGGGCTGGCCGGCCGCAGGCTGGCCCTCGAGGACCTGGCCCGGCTCGTCTGCGAGCGACTGGGGATGCCGCCGCGGGTGCCCGACGATCTGCCGGAGGGAGTGGAGGTGACGTTCGCGGCCATGGAGCCCTTGCGGGTCGAGTGCCGCGATGGCCTGGTGCACGTCCACGTGTCGCTGGACGCCTTGGAGAGCGGCCGCCGCAGTTGGCACGGCATCGTGTCGCATGTCGCCTACAAGCCGACGACGTCCGGCGCGCAGGTGCTCCTCGAGCGCGACGGGCCCGTGCAGCTGAGCGGACCCGGCCACCAGGGCCGCATGGAGATCGGCCTGCGCACGATCTTCGGCAAGGTGTTCGCGAAAGAGCGGCCCGTGCGGCTGCTGCCGGAGCGGATCGTGGCCAATCCGCGCCTGTCCAACGTGCGGGCCGTGCAGGCGGTGTGCGCCGACGGCTGGCTGGCTTTCGCGCTCGCCCAGCCCAAGGAGGCGGCCAGCGGCACCTCGCCGACCGCGGATGGCACCAAGCCGTCCCTCGCGGCGGAACGTTCCGCGGCCGGCCACCTGCTGCCACTGCGGCGATAGTCGTCCGCGGAAAAAGCCCTCCCTGCCGCGTGGGCAGGCGCTGAGCAGGCCGCTCGTGCGCTCCCCGGAGCACGCGTGACTCGCGGACCGGCGCGAGTCGGGGCGCCGCGCTGGCGATGTTGAAAAACCTGATCGGCAGCCGCACAATCGCCTTCCCATCAGTCCCCGTCCCGCATCCGTCGAGGCCCGTTCCATGACCGCTCCGCAGTTTCGCACCGAGTCCGACAGCATGGGCGAAGTGCGCGTGCCGGGCGACCGCTACTGGGGCGCGCAGACCGAGCGCTCCCGCGACAACTTCAAGATCGGCGTCGACCGCTTCCAGTGGGGGCGGGCCCTGAAGAAGTCGCTGGGCATCCTCAAGAAGTGTGCGGCGCTGGCCAACGGCGAGCTCGGCCAACTGCCGCCCCAGACGGTGAAGCTGATCGTGCAGGCGGCCGACGAGGTGATCGCCGGGAAGCTCGACGACCACTTTCCGCTCGTCGTCTTCCAGACCGGCAGCGGCACGCAGTCGAACATGAACGCCAACGAGGTGATCTCGAACCGTGCCATCGAGATTGCCGGGGGGGCGATGGGCTCGAAGAAGCCCGTCCACCCCAACGACGACGTCAATCGTGGACAGTCCTCGAACGACACCTTCCCTACGGCGATGCACATCGCCGCGGTGGAGGTGATTCACGACCGCCTGCTGCCGGCGGTGCGGCTGCTCCGCGACGTGTTCCTGAAGCTGGAGAACCAGCACGCCGACCTCGTGAAAATCGGCCGCACACACCTCCAGGACGCGACGCCGATCACGCTGGGCCAGGAGATCTCCTCCTGGCGGGCCCAACTCGACGACCGGCTGGCGGGCGTCGAACGGGCGCTGCCCGGCCTCTACCAGCTGGCGATCGGCGGCACCGCCGTGGGCACCGGCCTCAATGCCCACCCCAGGTTCGGCGACGTGGCGGCCTCCTTCATCGCCCGGGAGACCGGCCACCCCTTCGTCTCGGCCCCCAACAAGTTCGCGGCCCTTGCCGCCCACGACGCACTGGTGGAGGTGAGCGCGGCCGAGCGCGGCCTGGCCATCGCGCTGTTCAAGATCGCCAACGACATCCGCCTGCTGGCCTCGGGACCGCGCTGCGGCATCGGCGAGATCTCGATCCCGGAGAACGAGCCGGGCAGTTCGATCATGCCCGGCAAGGTGAACCCCACGCAGTGCGAGGCGATGACGATGGTCTGCGCGCAGGTGTTCGGCAACGACGCCGCCGTCGCCTTCGCCGGCTCGCAGGGGCACTTCCAGCTCAACGTCTTCAAGCCGGTCATGGTGCACAACGTGCTGGAGAGCGCCGACCTGATCGCCGACGCCTGCGACTCGATGCGGATCCACTGTGCGAGCGGCATCGAGCCGAACCTGGCCCGCATTCAGCACCATCTCGACGACTCACTGATGCTGGTGACGGCCCTCAACACGCACATCGGCTACGAGAAGGCGGCGAAGATCGCCAAGAAGGCCCACGTCGAGGGAACGAGCCTCAAGGCGGCGGCCGTGGCCTTGGGCTACGTGACCCCCGAGCAGTACGACGCCTGGGTCGTGCCGGTGCAGATGACGCGTCCGCTGGCGACCTGACTGCAGGCCACCGGGCTTTCTCACGACCAGGCGGGTCCGGCGGGGCGTGTGCCATCGGTTACGATGCGATTCATGGACCCCACCCGCAGCGAACTCGAGGACAGTTCCGGGTGCTGCAGGACTCCCTGCCCCTGCATGTCCGCGTGGCCCGGGCCGCCGCCATGTACGCCTGGGCCCGCCAGTTGATCGGCAGGGAGATCGTGGCCCGCACCGGGCCGCTGTCCGCAGCCAGGCTCAAGTGGGAGACCGCGCCGCTCGCCCGGGGGCTCGATTCCTTCATCACCGCGGCCGAAGAGGCGGGATTTCTCCTCGACGCCGAGAGCGTGCGACGGGGCGTGGCGGACGGATCGATGTTCCAGTTGTTCGACATGGCGGAGGCGCTGAAGATCGACCTCTACCCGCGCGAACTGGTGCCTGGGGAATTGGGCCGCTCGAGGTTTTCGAGGGCATGCCACTGCTGGTGGCGTCCCGGCCCGGCGCGGCGTCATCAAAACGTTGTTGGGCGGCGAAAGGGAGCCACAAGAGTCGGCGCGACCTGCGACAGATCGTCAGGCGGATGACTGCCGTGGATCGGTGCGAACTCGACCGTCTCGCTGGACTTCTGGGTCTCGCCAGTCTGCTCGCCGAGATAGGTGCCGAACCCGACGAGATATCGGGCTGACGCTGGCTCAGGGCTGCCCGTGCCCCGTCGCCGGACGATCGCTGCGCCCATCCTGGGCTCCGCTCTCTCGATGCTGTCTGCGCTCCGCCATCCCTGGCTACGCTCGCCAGCAACGCCGACCCATCGCTGGTTTTCGGCAGGGCACGCCTGCTGACACTGGCTCGGGGCTGCCCATGCCCCGTCGCCGGACGATCGCTGCGCCCATCCTGGGCTCCGCTATCTCGATGCTGTCTGCGCTCCGCCATCCATGGCTGCGCTGGCCAGCAACGCCGGCTCTCAGGGCACGGGCAGCCCCTCACGGATTCCGCGCTCGGCAAGCGACACCAACCGCCACCCATCCGGGGCAACCTCGGCGTGCCCCGCGGTCGTTGGGCGCACGGACTCCGCAGGGAGTTGAAGCCACCCCATCGCACAGCGTCGCGCACCCTCGCCGCGGAAGCGGCAACGGCCGGCTGGACGCCGGCCGCCGCCCGTCCGGGGCAACCTCGGCTTGCCCCGCGACGGGCCAAGGCGGCAGGGGCCATGGATGGCCCTGCCGCCGTTCAATCAGATCGCAGCCCCGGCCGTCTCGCCGGTGCGGATGCGGACGACCTCGGCCAGGTTCGTCACGAAAATCTTGCCGTCACCAACCTGGCCGGTGCGGGCGGTCGTCATGATCTTGCTGATCACGGCCGCAGCTTCGTCGTCTCCCACCACGACCTCGATCTTCACCTTGGGCAGGAAGTCGACCGAGTATTCCGCGCCGCGGTAGGTCTCGGTGTGCCCCTTCTGGCGGCCGAAGCCGCGGACCTCGGTGACCGTCATGCCCTTGACGCCCTGCGCGTTGAGCGCGTCCTTGACTTCCTCGAGCTTGAAATGACGGATGATGGCTTCGATCTTCTTCATGGTTCTCTCCTCGTTTCGTCGTGACCTGGCAGCGCCGGATCATGTCTGTCGTGGCCGATCGCACCGACCGGCTCGCTTTCCGCCTGATCTCTCCACATGCACTCGTCGTGCCAAAACGGAAACCGCGGCAGCGGGGCGGTTTTCGCGGCGGGACTCGTTCCGCCGCCGATGCGCGGGCTGGCTGAGCCGGCTGCGGAGGCCGGGCCGGCAGCCGCTGGTGCCCGCTGAATTCGCCGGTTTTTCCCGGAGTCGCGCCGCTGAGGCGCCCCTGTTGATAAAGTGACGGGATCGTGGCGCGCACGACTGGCGGGTGCCAGTGGTCGTCGTGTGGCACGGACCGCGAGGATTCCGGCATGATCGGCACGCAGCGCTTCGTCCGGACGGTTGTCACGTTTGCCGCAGTGGCCTGTCCCTGCCTGGTGGCCGGGGAGGAGGCGCGGCGCGAGGCGGACAGCGCCGTCGCCAACCTCGACGCCGGCGACGGCCTGCAGGCCACGCTCTTCTCCAGCGAGCCGGAGATCAGCAACGTCACCTGTCTCGACGTCGATCATCTGGGGCGCGTCTGGGTCGGCGAGGTGAAGAACTACCGCCGGCACCGCAACAGCCGGCCTCGCGGGGACCGCATCCTCGTCCTCGAGGACACGGACGGCGATGGTCGGGCCGACCGGCACACGGTGTTCCATCAGGGCCGGGAGATCGACAGCGTGCACGGCATCTGCGTGCTCGGTCGGCGCGTGATCGCCTCGGCGGGCGACAAGGTGCTCGTGCTCCATGACGACGACGGCGATCTGGCGAGCGACCGCACCGAGGTGCTGTTCACAGGCATCGGGGGCGTGCAGCACGACCACGGCATTCATTCCTTCGTGTTCGGTCCCGACGGTCGGCTGTACTTCAACTTCGGCAACGAGGGGCGGCAGCTCAAGGACAGGGAAGGGCGGCCGGTCGTCGACCTGGCCGGCAACGAAGCCAGCGCCGCCCGCAAGCCCTACCAGGAGGGCATGGTGTTTCGCTGCCGGCTTGACGGCAGCGACGTGGAGACGCTGGGCTGGAACTTCCGCAACAACTGGGAACTGGCGGTCGACAGCTTCGGCACGATCTGGCAGTCAGACAACGACGACGATGGCAACCAGGGCACGCGCATCAATTACGTGATGGAGTTCGGCAACTACGGCTACAAGGACGAATTCACCGGGGCCGCCTGGGGCCAGCCGCGGACGAACATCGAGGCCGAGATTCCCAGGCGGCACTGGCACTTGAACGATCCGGGTGTCGTCCCCAACCTGCTGCAGACGGGACAGGGATCGCCCACCGGGATCTGTGTCTACGAGGGCACGTTGTTTCCCGACCGCTATCGTGGCCAGGTGATCCACTGTGACGCCGGTCCCAGCGTTTGCCGGGCCTACGTCACCCGGCCCGACGGCGCCGGCTATACGGCCGAGATCGCCGACGTGCTGCGCGGGGCCCGCGACAACTGGTACCGGCCCAGCGACGTCGTCGTGGCGCCGGACGGCTCGCTGTTCGTGGGCGATTGGTACGACCCGGGCGTGGGCGGCCACAACCAGCAGGAGGTCGACAAGGGCCGCATCTTCCGCGTGGCCCCGCCGGGTAGTCGCTACGCACCGCCACGCCATGATTTCTCCACGGCGGCCGGGGCGGCGGCGGCCCTGGCGAGCCCCAACCCGGCCACCTGGTTCATGGCCTGGGAGGCGCTCGGCGGTCAGGGGCCGGACGCGGCAGCCGAGGTGATGCGGATCTGGAACACGAAGGGGGATGACCGTCTGCGGGCCCGCGCCGCCTGGTTTCTGGGCAGTGTTCCCGGGCAGGCCGACACCATCGTCGACCTGGCTGCCGGCGAGGCGAACCCCGATCTGCGCATCGTGGCCCTGCGGCTGGCCAGGGCGCGGAAGCTCGATGTGCTGCGGCTGGTGCGGCGGCTGTCCGAGGATTCCGCGGCCAGCGTGCGTCGCGAGTGCGCGATCGCCCTGCGTGGCATCACGTCCGCCGACGCGGCCGAGGCCTGGACCACCCTGGCCCTGCAGCACGACGGCCGGGACCGCTGGTACCTGGAGGCCCTCGGCATCGGCGCCGCCGGCAACTGGGACGCCTGCCTCGATGCCTACCTGACCCGCGTCGGCGACAAGCTGATGACCGATGCGGGCAAGGACGTGGTGTGGCGCAGCCGCGGCTCGAAGACGCCGGCCCTGCTGGCCCGGATCATCAAGGACGCGTCGACCCCCGAAGCGGCCAAGCCGCGGTTCATGCGCAGCTTCGACTTCCTCGCCAAGGGATCGGAGAAGGATGCGGCCCTGCAGGAACTGATCACGCTCGACTGAAGGACGCCCATGTTCCTCAGGGTTCTCCGCCCCGGCCGCGGCGTCGCGGCCGCGATCCTGCTCCTCGCCGCCTGTCCGGTCCTCGGCCAGGACTCGTCGCCGCAGCGCGACGCGCTGGTGGTGGAGACGATCTTGCGGCTCGACAGCGTCAACCTCGACGCCAAGCCGCGCACCAAGGAAGCGGTGCTGCGCTGGCTGGCGGCCAACCCCGGCAGCGACAGGTTCTTCGACGTCGTGGAGCGGTTCCGGATCCGCGAGGCGGCCGACGCGCTCGTATCGCTGGCGACGACGCGGCCCGACGACACGGCGGGTGTGCGGGCGGCCCGTGTCCTGCTCGACATCGATTCCGCTCGCATCGACGCCGTGATCGCCGCCGCGGACGCCGACCCCGGGCGGGCGGCGGCACTGGTCACGGCCCTGGGTGGCGCGGGCGGCCGCGAAGCGTTGGCTCGCCTCACGTGCTGCCTCGGCGAGGAACGGCTGCCGCTGGGTGTGCGCGTTGCCGCCGCCACCGCACTGGGGAGGTCGCGGGAGGGCGGGGAGTTCCTTCTGGCCCGAGCGCGGGAAGGCGCACTGCCCATCGATGTGCGATTCACGGTGGCCACGGCACTCGCCGCGTCGCCCGCCGACGCGATCCGCGCCGAAGCCGCCTCTGTCCTGCCGCTGCCCACCACGGCCGACGCCACGCCGCTGCCGCCACTCCGGGAACTCGCGCGGATGCCGGGCGATGCGGCCCAGGGCCGGCGGCTGTTCACCGCCCGAGCCACCTGCAGCAACTGTCACGTGGTGCGCGGCGAGGGGAAGGAGGTGGGGCCGAACCTCTCCGAGATCGGCGCCAAGCTCTCTGCAGAGGCGCTGCTTGTGGCGATCCTCGAGCCCAGCGCGGGCATCAGCCACAACTACGAGACGTTCCTGGCCACGACCGAGGACGGCCGGGCGCTGACCGGGTTGCTCGTGAGCCGCACAGACCGTGAGGTCGTCCTCAAGGATGCCACCGGCGTCGTGCACGTGTTGGCCATGGACCAGGTCGAGGACCTGCGACAGTCGCCCGTCTCGCTCATGCCGGCCGGCCTGGAGAAGACGATGACGGCGCAGGACCTGGCCGACCTGGTCGCCTATCTGGTTTCGCTGAAGTCTTCCTGACCTGCCGGCAGGGGTGGCGTGACGCGGTCCACTCGCGGTGCTACAACGAGACGCTTTCTGGCACAGACCACGGGATCGCGTATGTTCGTCCTGTCGCAGGGTGCGCGGATCTTCGTCGCGGCGCGGCTCGCCCTGCTGGCCGCCACCTGCGCGGCGAACGACTTTCGGCCGGTCCAGGAACCGCTGCCGACCGCCCCGCCGGAGGGCGCGATCGTCCTGTTCGGCGATGGCGGCGAGGGAGCGCCGAAGTTCGTCTCCATGTCGGGCGGGCCGATCGACTGGAAGGTCGAGGATGGCGTGCTCGTGGCGGGGGCCTCGCCCGGCCACGCCAACCACATCCTTTCCGCGATCCCGTTCCGCGACGCCGACATCCACGCCGAGTTCGCCACCTCGCCTCGGGCCGAGGGGAACAGCGGCCTCTACATCCACGGCCATTACGAGATGCAGATCTTCAACTCCTTCGGCGTCGATCCACCCACCGACCAGGATGCCGGCAGCCTGTACCGCTTTGGGAAGCCGCTGGCGGCTGCGGGGCGGAAGCCTGGTGAGTGGCAGGTCTACGACATCCGCTTCACGGCGCCGCGCCGCGACGCAAACGGCAAGGTGGCCACGCCGGGGACGATCACGGCCTGGCTCAACGGCAAGCTCGTGCAGGACGGCATCACGTTCACCGAACCGCGGTCACCCTACATCCCTTACCGGCACGGAGTCACCGACTACCTCCGTGGCGTGGAGAAGCGGCTGCGCGAGACGGGCGAGGGGCCCTTGTTCCTGCAGGACCATGGCAGCCCCTGCCGGTTCCGCAACATCTGGATCGTGCCGCGCGACACGCCCTGAGCTGTTGGCTACGGCCGAGTCAGCGGCCCCCGCGTTCGTAGCTGAACGTGAGGGTTCCGGCGGCCAGCGTGCTGCCGGCGATCGCGTCGAGCAGCGCGTCGCGCGTGGCCTCCGCGGCGGCGAGCTTCGGCGCCGCCGACAGGGCGTAGACCGTGATCTGATACGTCTTCACGCCCGGCCCCTTCGAGCACATCGGGTCGTACTCGGCCCGGCGCTTGTCGTTGAGGCCGGTCGTGCCGATCGACCGCGATCCCTTGGGCAGGCTGCGAACGGTCGGCGGGATGCCATATACCACCCAGTAGGACTTCACCTGGTCGGGCGCCTCGTGCCAGAGCGTCACGGCATACGACTTCGTCCCCGGCGGCCCGGCGGCCCACTGCAACGGCGGCGACAGGCCGGCGCCGTCGCAGGTGAACTCTACCGGCAACGGTCCGGCCGCCTTGAACGCCGGACTCGTGACCGCGAGATTCGCCGCGCCTGCCGGGACGGGCTGCCGTGCTGAGCCGGACTGGCTGCCCGGCGGCGGTTCGCGGCGCGGCGGTCGGCCGCCGATCTCACCGCGTCCGCGCGGCGCATAGGTCTCCGTGCTCGTGCGGCCTGTAGGATCTCGGAATTCGAACGTCACCTTCCCATCGGCGCCGACGGTGTAGGACACGGAACCCTTGCGTCCGCCCAGGTTGAAAGTCAGCCGGCGGGTGTTCGCTGCCGGGGAGGCGAACTCGACGATCGTGGCCCCCTGCAGCGGCGGCAACGCCGGCCGAAGGGGCTCGGCCCGGGGTTGTGGGTCGACCTGGCCGTCGCGTTCCACGACCTCGCCGTGGAACCCGCCATTGAGGTACGGATACGCCTTCGTGGCGTGATAGTGGTAGTTGCCCGCCGCATCCTCGTGGCCTCCCAGTCGGTCGAGGTTTTTCACCCGTGACCCGTCGGGCTCCTCGTAACCGTAGATGGGATAGCCGTCGAGGGCGTAGGCGATGGGTCTGCCCTTGCCCACCTGCTTCTCCAAGTGCACCGGGGGAAGGTGGTAGTGGTAGTCATCGGCGCGGCCGCAGTGGCCGCCGTAGTCGTCCAGTTCACCGGCCAGGAAGGCGTCGTCGCCGCGATTGTTGAGCGGATTGAAGATCGGGATGCCGTTGACGGCCAGCGCGATGGCGCCGCGCAGAAAGCGGTTCCTCGTCGTGGCCGGGTCGGCCGCGGGCACAGGGACCAGCGGGATCTGCCAGGCGTTGCCGCCCACGTACTGCTGCGGCAGCGGCACCTGCTGTTGCCAGGAGCGGATGCCCACCATCAACGGATGATCCGGAATGCCGTTCGATTCAACATAGAAATACCGGCCGTCGCTCCGGCAGGCGATCGCTTTGAGTTCTTCGAAGGGCCGGAAGGCCGCGGCGATGTCGGGAGGCTGCGCCCGGACAGGCTTGGCCGCCGCCACGAGCACGAACCGCGGATCACCAACCTCGGGCTGCCGCAGGTCGTCACCGTGATCCGCGGCACGCTGCTCAGTGCTCGGGGTCTCGACGTGGTGCCGATGCCAGGGATGTGCCCAACCGATTGACTGGGCCATAACCACCAGCACGAACGAGGCGGCGCCACACCGGCGACCTGACGAGAGCGCCATGTCAGAGCCGGCTCCTGCGCGTGCCGTCGTTGAATATGAGCATGAAATTCGTCACCCGCGTCACGGAACCATCCACGCAGCGGACGACGGGAATGCTGTCGTCCTGGGCAGGCCTCCGCACGAGGGCGGGCGACTGCGCCGCGCCGATGGCAAGCGTGCCCAGGGCGATCCCCGCCCCGAGCAGCCAGTCTCGCAGCGCTCGACCATCCCGGGGAGCGGCACGTCTGGGAAACGGACTCATGCCGGGCGGGGCCATCGGACGGTCTCCGGCTGGTGGGTTGGCGGGAGGGGCATTGGTTTGAACGGCCGGCGCCGACCGGAGTTGCAGCCCGGGCCACCGGGCGGGGAGGCTGTCGGAAGGAGCCAAAAACTGCCGCCGACCGCAATTTGTTTTTTGGCACACGGGCCAGTACATTCGCCCTTCGCGGGACTTTCATTTCACCCACACTTGTCGAGGGATTTCATGTCGCGACGCCCCACCACCCGGCGCGGGTTTCTCAAGACCGCTGGCACGACCGCCGGGGCCGCCGTGGCCGCCCCCTACGTGATCACCTCCAAGGCCCTCGGCGACGCCACCACCCCGCCCGCCAGCGACCGCATCGTGATGGGCGGCATCGGCATCGGCAACATGGGCTCGGGCGACCAGAACAACTTCCTCAACCGCAACGACGTGCAGTACGTGGCGGTCTGTGACGTGCGCACGAAGTGGCGCGACGGGGGCAAGAACAAGGTCGACGGCAAGTACGGCAACAAGGACTGTGCGGCCTACGTCGACTTCCGCGAGCTGCTCGCCCGGGACGACATCGACGCGGTGCACATCGCCACCCCCGACCACTGGCACGCGATCATGACGATCGCCGCCTGCCGCTCGGGCAAGGACGTCTACCTGCAAAAGCCCGAGACGCTCACGCTCCGCGAGGGTCCGCTGATGATCGCGGCCGCACGTCGCTATGGCCGCGTCGTGTCGGGCGGCAGCCAGCGGGTGCTCGAGGATTATCGTGGCATCGTCAACCCCTGCTGGTCGGGCCAGATCGGCACGATCAAGTCGCTCGACATCTCCGTGGGCGGGCCGTCGATGCCCTGCTACCTTCCCGCACAGCCCACGCCCCCCGACATCGACTGGGAGCTGTGGCTGGGGCCGGCGCCCTGGGAGCCCTACAACTCCGGCCGCTGTGACGGCAACTTCGGCACGGGTGGCGGCAGTTGGCGGTCGTACATCGACTACTCTGGCGGCAGCCTCACCGACTGGGGTGCCCATCACTTCGGCGGCGCGATCTTCGCCGCCGACCTGCGCGAGTTGCAACCCAACGCGGTCACTTTCAATTCCGCCAGCGACAAGGGTGGGGCGTACGTCTCGCTCACCTATCCCAACGGTGTGGAGGTGCACCACAACCGGCCGCAGCCCCTGCGGCCCGAGAAGCACTCGGTCGCCCACCAGGGTGCCATCCAAATCCTCGCCGATGGACAGGCGAAGGAGGGCAAGCCGGTGCCCTCTTACAAGGGGCAGGGGGGCATCTACGGCGACTTCATCGACTGCGTAAAGACCCGCGAGAAGCCGTTCCGCGACATCGAACTGGCCGTCAACACCATGACCGGCCCGCACATGATCGCCATCGCCTACCGTCTGGAGCGGTCGCTGAAGTGGGACCGCGATGCCCAGCAGTTCACGGGCGACGAGGAGGCCAATCGCCTCGTCGACCGGGCCCGCCGCGAACCCTGGATCCTCTGATCCGGGCGGCGGAATCCGTTTACCACCCGTCTCCCCACCTTCCCCTCACCACCGAGTGCAACCCATGGCCTTCGACCTCGCGACTCTCGACGCCCCGTTCACGGCCCTCAAGGCCTTCAACTGGGGTTCCGACGCCAACGCCTTCAAGCCGATCGACGCCGCCGTCGTGGCAGCCCACGGTGACGCCGCCCTGCGGGCCGAACTGGAGAAGCGGTTCGGGCAGTTGCTTGCCGACGACTCCAGCCGCGCCACCAAGGAATATGTGTGCCGCAAGCTGGCGATGATCGGCACGTCGGCCTCGGTGTCGGCGCTGGCAACGCTTCTTCCCAGCGAGGACCACTCGCACATGTCCCGCTTCGCCCTGGAACGGATCGGCGCCCCGGAGGCGGCCGAGGCCCTGCGCACGGCGCTGGGCAAGGTGGAGGGCACCCTCAAGATCGGCATGATCTCGTCGTTGGCGGCCCGCGGCGACAAGGCCAGCGTGCCGGCGATCGGCGGAATGCTCGGCGGCGACGCGAAGATCGCCGCTGCCGCAGCCGAGGCGCTGGGCACGCTGCGCACGCCGGAGGCGGCGGCCGCGTTGGCCGGTGCCAAGGCTGATGGCGACGTGGCCGCCGCGATCACCGATGCCCGTCTGGCCTGTGCCGAGAGTTTCCTCGCCAAGGGCGACCGCGCAGCGGCGAAGGCGATCTACGAGTCGATCAACGCGGCCGTCGGCGCCGAGCCGAAAACGCACCGCGAGCGTGCCGTGCGCGTCGCGGCCAAGCGCGGACTGCTGGCCACGGCGGAATAGCGGCCCCGGTCGTCCACCGTGCCGGCAGCGCTTCCCTCCGGGAGAACCCCATGTCCCTGCGCCGTGCCCTCGCCGTGGTCTGCCTCGGGATCCTGTCCGGACTGACGGCGCCTCGCCCGCTGGCCGCGGACCCGGCACCCACGGCGTCCCGCGAGGTTTTCGACACCGTCGTGGACTTGATCCGCTCCGGCGACGCCGACATGCGGCCGGTGGCCATGGAGAAGGTTCGCAAGGGGCTGAAGGGGGAGGAGTTCACGCGGGAACTCGCCGAGAAGGTGCTGCCGGGACTGAAGAAGCCCGAGGATCAGACGGCACTGCTCGCCGCCCTGGCCGACCGCGCCGACAGGGCGGCGCTGCCGGGGATCATGGCCCTCGCCAAGGGGCAGGCGGACGCCTCCGTCCGCACCGCAGCCATTCGCGGCGTGGCGGCGCTGGGCGGAGCCGATGACGTGCCCTTGCTGATGTCCCTCCTGTCCGGCGACAACGCCAGCGGCGAAGCCGCCCGTGGAGCACTGGTGGCGATCCGCGGCACCGATGTGTCGCCGCGGCTGGTGACGGCCCTCGCCGACAAGGACAGGCCGGCGCCGGAGCGGGTGGCCCTGGTGGGCATCCTCGCCGAGCGGCGCGAGTCGGCAACGCTGCCGGCGCTCGTGGCCGCAGCCATCGACCCCGACGCAACCATCCGCGCGGCGGCCATGAAGGCCCTGGGCACGCTGGGCGGCCCCGCCGAGGTGCCCGGCATGGTGGCCGGATTGCTGGCCGCCCAGGCTGGCGCCGAGCGCAACGACGCCGAACGGGCCCTGGTCCTCGTGTGCACGCAGAACCGTGACAAAGAGGAGGCGGCGGCCGCGTTCCTGACCCGATTCCAGGCGGCTGATCCCAGTGCCCAGGAGTCCCTTCTGCCCACGCTGGCCCGCGTCGGCGGGCCGGCAGTGATGAAGATCGTGAACGGCCTGATCGCCAGTCCGGACCTCGCCCAGCGAAAACTAGGGCTCACGGCGCTCTCCCGCTGGCCTGACGCCACGGTCAAGGATCAACTCCTGGATCTGATTGGCAAGGCCACCGACGAGGAGGAGCGCAGGCTGCTTCTCGGGGGCCTGATCCGCATCGCCCCCCTGCCCGACAACACGCTTGACCCCGCCCAGAAGCTGGCCCTCGTCGAGCAGACCATGAAGCTCTGCACCCGCGACGAGGAGCGCGGCCGGCTGCTGGAGCGGGCCAGTGCCATCCGCACCGTGGACGCCTTGCGGTACGTACTGCCCTACGTCGACCAGCCGTCACTCGCCGAATCGGCCTGCCTGAGCGTGGTGGAACTCGCGCACCACCAGAAGCTCCGCGACGGGAACAAGGACGAGTTCATGAAGGCCCTCGACAAGGTGCTGACGACGACGAAGAACGAGGAAGTCATCGACCGGGCCAACCGCTACAAGGTCGGCAAGACCTGGGAACGGAAGAAGGCGAAGTAGCGGGCCTCGTGCCGGGAACGAGATCCCTTCGCGCTACTTGCGAAACGAGGCCCCGTCCAGGCCGTGCCCCTTCATGAGGCGGTACAGCGTGCCACGCGGCAGGCGGGCCTCGCGGGCGGCGGCCGACACGTCGCCCAGGTGCCGGGCCAGCAGGTCGGTCAGGTATTGCTTTTCGAACCGGGACACGTGCTCGGTGCGCTGCGCGAAGAAACCCGCCGCACCCGCTTCGGGCCCGGAGGCGCGGCCGGCGGCCGCCACCACCTCGTCGGGCAGGTCGTCCACTCCGGCCGTGGGCTCCCGCGTCATGGTGATCGCCCGACGCACGGCATTCTGCAACTCGCGCACGTTGCCCGGCCAGTGATAACTCCGCAACACCTGGTAGACGTCGGTGGACAGGCCGCCCACCGGTCGGCCCATCTCCTGGGCGGCTTTGTTGGCGAAGAACTCAGCCAGCAGGCCGATGTCGTCTCCCCTGGTGCGGAGCGGCGGCAGTTCGATGCGCACCACGTTGATGCGGTAGAAGAGGTCGCGGCGGAATTCACCCCGTTCCACCATCTGGTCGAGGTTTCGCGACGTGGCCGCCACCACGCGTACGTCGACGGCATTCTCCTGCCGGGCCCCCACGCGGCGCACGCGGCGCTCCTGCAGCACCCGCAGCAGCTTGGCCTGCAGCGGGAGGGGCAGTTCGCCCACCTCGTCGAGAAACAGGGTGCCGCCGTCCGCGAACTCCACGAGCCCCATGCGCCTGGCGTCGGCGCCGGTGAAGGCACCACGCTCATGGCCAAAGAGTTCGCTCTCCATAAGCGCGTCGGGAATGGCACCGCAGTCCACCGGCACGAAGGGGCCGGTGTTGCGTCGGCTGCGGGCGTGGATCGCCCGGGCCACGAGTTCCTTACCCGTGCCCGTCTCTCCCGTCACGAGCACGTCGACGGAACTGGCGGCCACCCGGTCGATGACCGAGTAGACCTGCCGCATGGCGGGGCTCTCGCCGAGGAACTCCGCATAGGTGTAGGGCCGCTCCACGGCCCGCCGCAGCACCTCCTCGGCCGCCTTGTGCCGCGACACCGTGAGCAGCCGCACCAGGGCATCCTCGAGGTCGGTCTCCACGCGGGCGATGTCGAGGTAGTCGCCGGCCCCTGCCTGCAGGCAGGACCGGGCCGTGTCGACGCCGGGCCGCGGGTCGATGACCACCATCGGCAGTTGCGGATCGGCTTTGCGCAGCGCCGAATAGAGCACGTCGGCCGTGGGGCCGGAGCGGGCGGTGACGACGCCCAGATCCCAGGAGTCCCGCGACAGCGTCGCCAGCGCCCGCTCGAGCGACGTTTCCACGCGGACTTCCATGGGCTGCAGCCGCGCGCTGAGCCGCGCATACGGCAGGGCGTTGGCGCCGTGGGAATCGACGATCAGGATGCGGGGCTGGAGCACGAACCGCTCGCCGGGGCTGGTCGGGATACCGCGGGCTTCGCGCGCCGGAGCCCGTCCCGCGGCGGCCGCCTCTCCACCCGCGTGGGAGGCAAGTATGTGGCCGGCGGCAGCCGCGGGCAACCGGGCGGTCGCCTTTCACGGCACCATGCCTCTGGTACATTCGGGGAGCGGCGGCACCGCACTTCTCCCGCACTCCGGACTCCTTCCGCGCATGGCCATCGACACCTACGCTCCCTGTCCCGGCGGCACCGGCAAGAAGATCAAGTTCTGCTGCGCCGACCTGGTGGGCGATCTCGAGCAACTCGATCGACTCATCGAGGGGGATCAGGTTTCGGCGGCCCTCGACCAGGTGCGGCGGCTGGCCGAGAAGCACCCCGGGCGGGCCTGCCTGATGGCGACACGCACGAAACTCGAACTCGGCACGAAGCAGTTCGCCGATGCCGCCGCCAGCAGCAGGGCGTTCCTCGACGCCTTCCCCGGCAATCCCTTGGCGCTGGGGCAAGCTGCGGTGACCGATGCCGTGGCGGGAAACATGCAGGAAGCAGCCGCCCTGTTCGACAAGGCCCGCGAGGCCGCCAGCGCCGAAACGATCCCGGAACTCGTGCGGGTGGCCGCCACGCTCGTGCAGGCAGCCGCGCAACTCGGCCACATCGGCTTCGCCCAGGGAGTGGTGGACTGGATCACCGAGGTGGCCCCGGGCAACGAGGAGGAACGGCGTCTGCTCGCCGCGATCGTGGCCTCGTCGGGAGTGCCTGCGGCACTGCGCACGAAGATGCCGCTCGAGGATGCCGATGGCGACGCCCCGTGGCTGCCCGATTTTCAACTGGCTCTGGACCACGCCCGGCACTGGCGGCTGTCCCGTGCGCTTGGCGGATTCCGCAGCCTGAAGGCGGTCGCCGCGGGCAGCAGGCCGCTGTGGACGAACATCGCCGTGCTCTGTGAGATGTTGGCCCTGCCCTTCGAGGCGTCCGAGGCCTGGCTGGCCTTGGCCCGGCTGCCGGACGCCGCGCCCGACGACGCGGTCGAAGCCACCGGCCGCGCGGTGGCCCTGGAGACCGAGGCCAATCCCGACCGTTCTCCGGTGATCCGCTTCGCCAGCCGCGGCGCGGTGCTGCGGGTACCGGCCGGGGAGGAGGGCTCGGCAGCCCTCGACCTGCTCGAAGACACACTCCGCCACGACCCCCGCTGTGAGCCGGCCGCTTTCGACCGGTCGGCATGGGTGGCACGGAACGCGGCGCCGCCGCGGTCGGTGTGGCGGGTCTACGAGACGGCGCCCGGCGACGGCCGCGCGGCTCGGCTGCTGGCCTCGCTGCTCGTCTTCGCACGGCAGACCGACCGCGAGCCCGAGGCGGTGCTGCAAGGCTTCGGTCCCGACGTCGACACCGCGGCACCGATCGCGGCCTCTGTGCTGGGCTGCGAATTCGGAGCGGAAGCCGATGCGGCCGGCATGCCCGCCACCACGCCCACCAACTGGCTGCTCGGCAGCCAGTTCCGGATGCAGGCCCCCTCCACCCGGCCACCGGCGGCCCAACCCGGCGAAGCCTCCGCCTTCGACACGCTGATGCAGCAGCAGCGCGACGCACTATGGGGCCGCTTCCTGCACGTCTGGCCCGACACGCCGCTCCCCGAGTTGCTGGGCAAGACGCCGCGTCAGGCCCTCGCCGACAATGATGCCGCCCGGCGGGTCGAGGCGCTCGTCACCGAGGGGGAGGCCACGTCGCGCCGCCGCGATGCCGCCGACGCCTGGACGGAGATGCGCGGCCGGCTGGGTCTGGCCCCCGCGGCACCGATCACTGCGGCGCATCCGCTCGACGAAGTGCCCCCACTGCGGTGGCATCGGCTCGACATGCAACGACTCGATCTGGATCAGCTGCGGGGCGTGTTCGTCACGGCGCTCGACGCAGGCTTCGAACGGGCGGCGGAAAAGGCCGCCGAGGCGCTGTTGGCCCGGTCCGAAGCCAGCCCCGAGGACCGCTGGGAGTCGCTCGGTCTGCTCGAGGACCGCGCCCTGTCGAGTGTCCGCAAGCTGGAGATCCTGACGGAACTTCGTGGCCTGGCGGCCACGCTCAAGGCCAACGACGGCATGCTCGACGTGACGGAACTGCGGGTGCGGATGCAGCGCGGCGACGAGGCCGAAAGCGTGCGGCTGCTCGAGCATCTGCGCCGCGACCACGGCCGTGACCAGCGGGTGCTGCAGGCCCTCACCGAGGTGCTGATGGAGGCGGGGGTCGACCTGTCGGCCCTGGCGGGCCGTGCCGCCGCGCCCGGCATGACTCCCGCCGCGGCCGCCGCACCCGCCGCGGGGTCCGCCGAGGCGGGCCGGATCTGGACTCCGGGTGGCGAGCAGGCCGGTCCATCCGGCGAGAAGAAGGTCATCTGGACTCCGGGCTAGCGTCCCGCCCCATGACGTTCACCGCCTTCGATTCGCTGGCGATGGGTCGAGCCCTGGAACTGGCCCGGCGTGGCCAGGGCCACGTCGAGCCCAATCCCATGGTGGGCGCCGTGATCGCCCTGCCGCAGAAGGGCGGCAGGATCGTCGCCGAAGGCTGGCACTCCGCGTTCGGCGGACCACACGCCGAGGTCGTGGCCCTTGCGGCCGCCGGCGCCGGCGCCCGTGGCGGCACGCTCTACGTGACGCTCGAACCCTGCTGCCACCAGGGCAAGACCCCTCCCTGCACCGAGGCCATCGTGGCCGCGGGTATCACCCGCGTGGTGGTGGCGACCGACGACCCGTTTCCGCAGGTGGCCGGCCGTGGCCTCGAGGCCCTGCGGCGCGCGGGCATCGCGGTTGACGTGGGACTCCGCGCGGCCGAGGCCGGGCGGCTCATCGCGCCGTTCCGCAAGCTGGTCGCCACGGGCAGGCCCTGGGTGATCGCCAAATGGGCCATGAGCCTCGACGGACGGCTGGCAACGCACCCCGGCGACGACCGCTGGATCTCTTCGGCGGAATCACGGATGCTCGTGCACGAACTCCGCGGCCGAATCGACGCCATCGCCGTGGGGCTGGGCACGGTTCTCGCCGACGACCCGCTGCTCACCGCCCGGCCGGCCGGCCCGCGGCAGGCGTTGCGACTCGTGTTCGACGACGAGGCGCTGCTGCCCTTGGCCTGCCAACTCGTGCGCACGGCCGGCACTGTGCCGGTGCTCGTGGCCGTGGGGCCGGAAGCACCGCGCGAGCGCTGCGCCGCCCTCGAGGCGGCAGGCTGCGAGGTGTGGCGATCAGCGGCCCACGACCGCGGCGTCAGGCTCGAGAGTCTGCTCGACGAACTCGGCCGCCGCCGGCTCACCAACCTGCTTGTGGAGGGCGGCAGCGCCGTGCTGGCACACTGTTTTTCGCGCGGCCAGGTGGACGAGGTGTGGGCCTTCGTGGCCCCGCGTCTGATAGGGGGCCCGGCCGGCCTGCCCGCTCTGGCAGACACCCCCGCCATCGACGTCGAAGAGGTGTCACACCCCGGCGGCGACATCCTGGTCCGCGGCCTCGTGCGGCCGATCCATCACCGCAACGCATGAGACCGGGGCCGCCTGGCTCCCGGCACCGTGCGGTCACGGCTGAGGCAGATCACGGATTACGTTCCGCCAGTGCGTGACCAAAGCTTCGTCGCGAAACGCCGTCTCGGCCACGGCCACCTTCAATGTCTTGAGCACCTCGAGCACGACCCGCACGTGCTCGAGCGCCTCACGCGTCTGCTCGTTCTCGTCGTCGGCCGAGAGTTCCGCTTCGGGATCGACTGCGCCGTCGCGATCCTGAACGCTGGCGTAGCGGGCCACGTACCTGACCCAGGGCGCCAGGGCGTCGAAGAACCCTGGCACGTCCACGGCCGCGGCACCGGCGAGCGGTGCATCGAACCGGGTCAGCCGTCTGCCGATCTCGAGCGGCACCGCCGCGATCATCCTGCCGGCCTGCTGGGGCCCGAGCGAGAACACGACCGCCTCATCGCCCACGCCGATGGCAGGCTGCAACTGGTCGTCGAGTCCTGAGGCGGACAACGGGAACGACCACACCGTGCCTCCATCCACCTTCGTCTTCGTCGGCTCGGGCACTTCGTAGCCGGCCGGCACCGCGTCGGGGTCCATGCGGCGCAGGGCGGCTACGACTTCATCCGCCAGCGCAAATAGGTCGTTGAGCCCGGAGATGAATTGCTTGCGGTCGGCGAGCGGCAGCACGATGGCCGGCTCCACCAGCGGCAGCAGTTCGGTGGACGCGGGCAACTCCTTGTGCGGCCGCTTCGTTCTGGTCTTTGCGTCGAGGACGAGGCCCACCTGACCGTCGGCCAGGGCTGGCACCAGCTTGGCGCGGATCACGTCGGCGAGCTTTCCCCCCAGCGGGGCCATGTGCTCCTCGAAGGCGTCGAAGCGGTCCTGCGTCTCCGCGTCCAACTGCGGGCGGCCGTAGGTCGTGAACAGCGTCCATGCCCCCGCCGCGATGCCGACCGTGGCATCGAGCAGCCGCGGATCCGACTTGAATCGCTGCATGGCGACCGCCACGGGCGTCCCACCCGTGTGCCGCAGGAGATCGAGTTGCCTGGCTCCGTCGAACGGCAGGTTCCTCGTCCAGTCCCAGGCGTAGCCCTCGTAGCCCTGGTCACCGAAGAACGAATACGACATCCACGCCCCGGGGTCGGGCATGCGCTTGCCGAACTCGTCGCGGATGCCTGCCAGCCAGCCGCGGATGTCCTTCTCCGCACCCGGCGGCAGACCGGCGTCCGCGGCCAGCCCGGAGAGCGAATCGACCGCATCGTCGAGATCGTCCGGCGTGGTGGCGAGGGCCTCGGCGAGCGGCTCGCTGACGTATGAGATGGCTGTGATCGGCTTGTCGGCATCGGCCCGCAGCGGGGCGAATGGCCGGGTTGCCAGCAGGCCCTTGTCGGGATTTTGGAACGCCAGCTTTTCCAGATGGTCGACCGAGTCGCCGATCGTGACGATCACCCAATCGTCGACCATGCCCACCGCCAGCACCACGTCCAGCGACCGCAGGCGGTCGATGACCTTCTCGGCACCCTGCACGTCGCCGGCCATTTCCGCCACCTGCGCGGCCATGTCGTCCCAGGGCAGCGTGGCGCCATCGAGCGTGAAGGTGACGAACTCCCCGCCGGCCACCTTGCGGCGGGCCAGGGCATCCTCCAGGTCGGGGCTGGCCTGCACAAGCAGCTTGGTGAGCACCTCGATGCGCTTGAGCTGCGAGCGGCCGATGTCCCGCTTCGTGGTCTTGAACCCCCACACCACGTCGGGCACGACCAGCAGATCGAGGTTGGCCACGAGTGCTTCCACGACCATGCGGGTCTGTCGCTGCCCCGGGGCCATCTGTTCCGCCGCGTCGGCACGAAACGCGACGGGCCGCAGCGGACGACCGGTCGCAGCCGAGTCCTCGGGCAGGTCGTCGTCAGGCCCGGGTAACACATCCTCGAGTTCGAGCATCATGTCGTTGTCCCAGACGAGACCGGCGGCCTGCTGCGCCTGCTGGAGCTTCTGCAGCAAGGTAAGAAAGGAGACACACGAAGGCTCGCCGTACACGAACGTGTCGGAGGCGACCATGTCGCGGATCAGGTCGGCCGCCTGCTCGTTCTCGGGCAATTCCATGAACGTCTCAAACATGGAGAACGGGCTGCCGGGCATCGTGCGTTGCTCTTCGAAGGAGTCGAGGGCACGGGCCACGGCCGGCAGTTTCTTGAGGGCGGCGAAGGCGTTGCTGCCCACGATCCGGTCGTACTGCTCGCGCAGCCGCAGCGAGGCGGAGAGGAAGGCGGCGTCACGGGGCACGATCTGCACGCCGCTGCCTGCCAGGTTGCCCTTCTCGGCTGCAGGCGCCGGGAAACCGGTGACCGCGAGGCCGATCGCCAGGGCGAGGACTGCGCGGATGGAGCCGCCAAGCGACTGCACCCGGAACGTGAACAGGCCGGCACATGGGCGACGCATCGGTGTCATCCTTTACGGCAGGTGGGGCGGGCTGGCGGGACCGGCGCCACGCACCACCCGCGGCCCGTAAGATACGGCATCCGCCTGCCGGCGAACACCGGCGGCGAATCACCGCACAACGCCGCCAGGAAGCGCACCCTTGTTCATTGGCTCCACCCAGATCGTCGACACGTTCGCGGAGGCGTTCCGGCTCCGGTTCGCCCGGCTCGTGGTCACCGCCCACGACGACCACTGGCTGGAGGCGGCCATTCGCGCCGCCTGCGGCTACGGCACGAGCGTGATCGGCTGCGATGCCGAGGTGGGGGTCGAACGCAGGCTGGGAATGGGCGAGACGCCGGACGGCAGACCGGGGGTGGCGCTGATGGCCTTTGCCTTCTCGGCCGAGGCAGTGGGCAAGGCGCTGGCAAACCGCACGTCGCAGTGCCTGCTCACCTGCCCCACCACGGCGGTGTTCGACGGACTGCCGTCGGCCACTGAACGGGTGCCGCTCGGCGGTCACGTGCGATTTTTCGGGGACGGGTTCGAGAAGACCAAGATGTTCGATGACAGGCGATTCTGGCGGGTGCCAGTGATGGACGGCGAATTCCTCGTGGAGGAATCGGCGGGCGTGGCGCCGGGAGTGGGGGGCGGCAACTTCATCGTCCAGGCACGCACGCTGGAAGCGGCTTTGGAGTCCGCACGCCGCGCGGTGGAGGCGATCGCGGCGCTGCCGGCCGTCATCACTCCCTTCCCCGGCGGCGTCGTCCGCTCGGGCAGCAAGGTGGGATCGCGGTACGCGGCCTTGCGCGGGTCGACGAACGAGGCCTTCTGCCCGGGGCTGTCCGGCCGGGTGGCCACGAGCCTGCACCCCGACGCGGCCTGTGGCCTGGAGATCGTCATCGACGGCGCCGACGAGGCGGCCGTGGGGGCGGCAATGGCGGCGGGAATTCACGCCGCCGCCGGACGCGACGTGCCGGCGATTTCGGCGGGCAACTACGGTGGCAAGCTCGGCAAGTTCCACTTCCACCTCCGGGGCCTACTTGGGATTCACCAGTCCGCCCCACCCGCGCCGTCTACGGCTCCCGCCGACTGACCTTCTCCACAGGCCAGCGGTCTGCTACTTCCCCGCTGCCAGCCCCGATCCCGGGGGCGGCGCACGAGGGTCTCGTCATGCCTGATCTGCCTGAAGCCGAACGTCCTTCGCGCCAGGAACTCGTGGTTCCGCCGCCGCAGTCGAACCTCCCGGTCGTGATCGGGGCCATCGTCTGTGCGGTGCTGGGGTTCGGCAGCGTGTGGGCACTGGGAATCGGACGCCACCAGCCGGCAGCCGATATGGCGGCCACGGATCCGGCGGCCGTCGATCCGCAGGCACCGCCGGCGCGCCTGCCTCTCGTCGACGAGGAACCGCGGCAGGCCGCGCCGACGCATGACCGCTGGCAGCCGCGAGCGCCGGAAGTCCCGCCCGCACACGATGATCGCTATCCCGCCCGACCGGCCTCGCTCGATGTACCGGCGGCGATCGTGCCCACCCGTGACCAGCGGCCCTTGTCCCGCTTCTCCCACGGCTCGACAGCGGCGGATGCCGGTGAACTCCCTGCCCCGTCTGCGGCAGAACCGCTCACCGATACCGATGGTGCGTCGGCCCACGCCGTCGCACCGGACATCGCGACGGTCGCCGCCACGGATTTGTCTGCGCCGCCGGAAAGACTCTCCCCTCCCGCCGCGAAAGAGATCGATGCGGAACCGCCGCCGGCTCCGGATGACACTGCCACGCTGGAGTCGGCCCCAGACGCCGTCGAGCAGCCTCCGCTGGCCACGTCGGCTGACGACAGCGATCCGCCGTTGGCATCTGCGACGCCGGTCCCGCCAGGGGCGACCGACATCGCTCCGCCGCCCCGTTCGCAGTCAGCCACAACGGCACCGCCCGTCGCTGCACCCGTCGCTGCACCCGTCGCTGCACCCGTCGCTGCACCCGTCGCTGCACCCGTCGCTGCACCCGTCGCTGCACCCGTCGCTGCACCCGTCGCACCGCCCGTCGCGCCGCCCATGGCC
The DNA here is from genome assembly GCA_003671185.1 of Planctomycetota bacterium. Taxonomy (GTDB): domain Bacteria; phylum Planctomycetota; class Planctomycetia; order Pirellulales; family UBA1268; genus QWPN01. The sequence continues at coordinate 31,734 of QWPN01000106.1, read as the reverse complement.
GCGCCAGCCACACAGCCCGCCTTCGCACCGTCGGCACCGCCGCAGGCCTCGGCGTTCGCCGCCGCCCCCCCGATCATGCCCCATACGGGACCCCCAGCCGGCGCACCCACAGCCGCCCCGGCCGAAACCACCGGCCAGGGACGTCCCGGACCGCTCCAACTCGAAGGGGTGCAGACGCCACAACTCTCCGTGGAGAAACGCGGCCCGCGCGAGATTCAGGTGGGCAAGCCGGCCCGCTACGAGATCCTGGTGCGCAACGTCGGCAGCGCTACCGCACACGAACTGACGCTGCGCGACGCCGTTCCCAGCGGCACGACGCTCGTCACCACGACGCCACCCGCCAGCCCGGTCACGGCGGCCTCCGGCACCGCGGCCAACGAACTCGTCTGGGCGCTGGGCACGCTGCCCCCGGGCGGCCAGGCCCACGTCACCATGGAGGTGCTGCCTCAGGTCGAAGGTGAGATCGGCAGCGTGGCCAGCGTCAGCTTCCGCGCCGACGCCTCCGTGCGCTCGCGTTCCACGAAACCCGACCTGCAGTTGGAGTGCACCATGCCGACGCCCGTGCTCATCGGCCGCGACATGCAGCTCACGATCACGATCACGAACCCCGGCTCGGGCGTCGCCACGGGCGTCGTGCTGGAGGGCTTCCTCCCCGAGAACGTCTCCCACCGGTCGGGCCGCGAACTCGAGTTCGACGTGGGGCAACTGCGGCCCGGCGAGTCACGCACGATCGATCTCGTGCTCGGCACCCGTGGCCCGGGTGTCCAGGCCGCCCGACTGGCGGCGCGAGGCGACGGTGGCATCGAGGTGGAGCGGCAGGTGCCGCTCGAGGTCACCGCCCCGACACTGGCACTGGCCGTCGACATGCCGCTGCGGCGTTTCCTGCAGCGGCCGGCGACCTGCTCGATTTCGATGGTCAACGCCGGCACGGCGCCAGCCCGGGCAATCGAACTGGCCGCCCAACTGCCCGCCGGCATGAAGTTCGTGCGCGCCAACAACGCGGGCTGGCACGACGACCGCACGCACCGCGTGCTCTGGAACCTGGAGGAACTGCCGGCCGGTGAGACGGGCACCGTCGAGGTGGTGGTGATGCCGGTCGATCTCGGCCCGCAGAAGATCGTGGCCGCCGCGCGGAGTGCCGACGGGCTGGCCGATCAGGTGGCGCACGTCTGCGAGGTGGAGGGACTGGCGGCGCTCGTCTTCGACGTCGTCGACAGCGAGGACCCCATCGAGGTCAACGGGGTAACCGAGTACGTGATCCGCGTCCGCAACCAGGGCACCAAGCCCGCCACGGGCGTGCGGCTCACGGCCTCCCTGCTCGGCGACCTGGAGCCGCTGCAGGCCCAGGGACCCGCCGGCCACCGGGTGGAAAACCTCACCGTGGCGTTCGAGCCGCTCGCCAAGCTCGCCCCTGCGGAGGAGGCGCTGTTCCGCATCCGCGTCCGGGGCAGCCGGGCCGGCGACCACCGCATCCAGGTTCGGCTGGAGAGCGCGGATCATCTCGCGCCGATCACCAAGGAAGAGATCACCCGCGTGTACAGCGACCGCTGACACAACGCCGCGGCCACGCCCCGCGCCGTTCAAGACCGGAGCACCGCGCCCACTCGGCGGCCGCACTCCGCCACCATCGCATCGACGGCCCGGCTGGCAGCGTCGCTGGTGAGCGTGCCGGCGTCGCTGCGCAGCCTCAGCGCCGCGACCACGCTCTTCTTGCCGGCCCCCAGCCGGTCGGCATCCTGCCAGACCTGCACCACGCGGCACTCTTCCACGAGGCCGGCGGCTGATGCGCGGATCGCCGCCTCGATGTCGCTCCACGGCACCGCGGCATCGACCACCAGGTTCAGGTCGCGTTGCAGGGCAGGGAAGTCGCTGGGGCGGCGCAGGGGACGCTCCAGCTGGGCCGCAAACTCCAGCCGGTCGAGCCGCAGTTCGGCCGCAGCCACGTCACCCTCCAGGCCCCGCTCGCCGAGCATCGTCCGCGCCACCTCACCCACTACGCCCACGCGTGCGGCGTCGCAGCCGGGACGCTCGAGCACGATCTCCGCGGCACGCCCTGCGACAAACGGAGATCCTGCCCACGGCCGATAGGAGACCCGCATCTCGCCGGCAGCCTCCGCGGCGCCGATCCCCAAGCGGGCGAGCACGGCGCCGGCGAGCCCCTTGGCACGGAAAAAATCACCGCCGCTGACGAAGGCCAACAGAAGCGGTTCCTCGACCGGCCCCGTGCCGATGGCCGGGCCTGCGCCGCGGGGGATGTAGGCCCGCGCGATCTCGAACAGTTCAGCGTCGCTCGTGCCGGCCGCGGCGTTCGTGGCCCGGGCCTCGAGCAGGCTGGGCAGGAGGCTGCGCCGCAGGCGGTCGGCACCACGCACCAGCGGCGGCGCGATCACGAGGGGAGCGGCGTCGCCCCACGGGCTGGGGACGGCGGCCAGGTCGGAGTTCACGACACTGCGGGTCATGGCCTCGCAGAAGCCCGCGGCCACGAGCGCCTCACCGGCCCGGCGCATCGTCAGTTCGCGATCCGACAGTTCGACCGCCCGGGCTTCGATCGGCGCGTCCTCGGGCACGTGATCGTAGCCCTCGATGCGGGCGATCTCCTCCACGAGGTCGATCTCCCGCCACACGTCGCGTCGCCACGAAGGCGCACGCCACAGCGATCCGGCAGGGCCGGGTTGCTCGATGAACCCCAGCCCCGTGAGGATGCGCTGCTGCCGTTCGGCGGGCACGTCCACTCCCAGCACCGCGGCGACCCGCGTCGCGGCCAGCGAAATCTCCGCCGCCGGACAGGCCAGCCGGCCGGCCGTGAGGCTGCCCCGGTCCAGCGTGCCCCCCGCCAACTCCAGGATCAGTGCCGCCGTGCGGCGGCTGGCCCAATCCACCATGGCCGGATCGGGGCCGCGTTCGAAGCGGTAGGACGAGGCACTGGCCAGCACGAGTCCGCGTGCCGCCGCCCGCACCGGCAGCGGGGCGAACTGTGCCGACTCGATGAGGATGTCGGTCGTGGCGCCGCCAATCTCGCTCTCGGCGCCTCCCATCACGCCGGCCAGGGCCAGCGGGCCGGCGGCATCGGCGATCACGCACATCCGCTCGTCGAGCGTGTAGGTCTTGTGGTTGATCGCCGTGAAGGTTTCTCCATCACGGGCACGGCGCACCGAGAGCGTTCCGCCCCGGATCTTCGCCAGGTCGAAGGCATGCAGCGGCTGGCCGCACTCCAGCATCACGTAGTTGGTGATGTCGACCACATTGTTGACGCTGGCCAGCCCCACGGTGTGCAGCCGGTCGACGAGCCACTGCGGGCTCGGGCCCACGCGCAGTCCGCGAATCACCCGCGCCGTGTAGCAAGGGCAGCAGTCGGCGGCCAGGATCTCCACGGCCAGACCAGTTCCCACGTCGGGGCCGCGCTCCGCAGGCCGCGGATCGGGCACGTGCAGCGGCCTGCCGTAGAGCACGGCCACTTCACGGGCCACACCGATGTGCCCCAGGCAGTCGGGCCGGTTGCTCGTGACCTCCAATTCCACGGCCGTGTCGGCACCCGCGGCCCGGGTCGACTCGTGGTTCAGGCCAGACATCAGCAGCCGGTCGACCAATTCGTCGACGGAGGCGGGAAGCTGCACATAGTCGGCGAGCCAGGTGATGGAGACGATCATCGGTTCAGAACTGCCTGAGGAAGCGCACGTCGTTGCGATAGAAGTCGCGGATGTCGTCCACCCCGTGGCGGCGGGCGGCAATCCGCTCCACGCCCAGACCGAAGGCGAAGCCGGATACCGTGGCGGGATCGTAACCCACGGCCTTGAGCACCGCCGGGTCGACCATGCCGGCCCCGCCCATCTCCACCCAGCGACCACCCCATTCCATGTCCACCTCCACGCTCGGCTCGGTGAACGGGAAGAACGAGGGGCGGAAGCGCACGCGGACATCACCTCCCAGGAAGCTGGAGGCGAACAGCCGCAGCACACTCTTCAGGTGGGCCATGGTCGTTCCCGGCTCGACGAGCAGGCCCTCCACCTGGTGGAACATCGGGTAGTGCGTGGCGTCGGCGGTGTCGGGGCGGTAGACGCGTCCCAGCGACACGATCCGCAGCGGGGGCCGGCGCGACTCCATGACGCGAATCTGCACGGTGCTCGTCTGGCTGCGCAGCAGAAGCGGCTCGGCGGTGCGGGCGACCGCCAAGTAGAAGTTGTCGAGCGGATCCCGGGCCGGGTGCTCCGGGGCGATCGCCAGCGCCTCGAAGTTGTGCCAGGGATCCTCGACCTCGGGACCGTCCACGCTCTCGAAGCCGAGCCGACCCATGATTTCCTGCACGCGGCGGATCGTCTGCGTGATCGGATGCAGATGCCCCAGCGGCACGGCGGCGCCGGGCAGCGTGACGTCGAGGGGGCCCCCGGCGGTGTCGGCGGCCGCGGCGGCCGTCCGATCCTGTGCCGCCGCGAACAGCTCCGCAATTGCGGCCTTGATCTCGTTGAATCGCCGGCCCGCCTCCGGCTTGTCCGCCGGCGCGATCCCGCCCAGCAACTTCTGCACGGCCTTCAGCCGGCCACTGCGTGCCCCCACGAATTCGATGCGCGCCTGCTCCACCGCGCCGGCATCAGAGGCGGCGGCCAGGCTCGACGCCGCGTCGCCACGCAGCCGCTCGAGTTCTGCCAGGAACGATTCAAGCGCGGCGCTGGTGGTCACATTCGTCAGGCGACGGCGGCCGGCTCCGGCACGCCCAGAGCCTGCCGGACCGCGGCCGCGACCGCGTCGAAACCGGTCGGGTCGACGACCGCCATCTCAGCCAGCGTGCGACGATCGAGTTCGCAGCCGATCTTCTCCAGCCCGGCGATCAACTGGCTGTACCGCAGACCCCGTTCCCGGGCCGCGGCGTTGAGCCGCACGATCCACAGGCGCCGGAAATCACGCTTCTTGCGTCGCCGATCCCGCCGCGCATACACGCCGGCCCGGATGATCGACTCCTTGGCGGTGCGGAGCAGACGGCGACGGCCACCGACCGACCCCTTGACCCGTTTGAAGAGACGCTTTTTGGCCCGCAGACGCGGAACGACGCTTTTTGTGCGCATGGTAGGAGGCTTTCACGAACCCTGGTGAGCCGACAAACGAAGTGGCAAGAACCCTAGAAATTGCCCTTCAATCGCGTCAATTGCAAGGGGCACCCTGAATCCCTCGGCTTTCGCCACCCCGCCCCCGGACGTCCGGGGGACCGGCGGGCACGGGACGGGCACCCGCCGTGTTCAGTAGCTGTAGGGGCCGAGTGCCTCGAGGATGCGCGGTGTCTCGACCTTGGCCAGCACTCCTGTGCCGCGCAGGTCTCGCTTGCGCTTGCTCGTGAGCCGCACCTGCAGGTGGCTGGTGCCGGCGCGGCGATGCTTGACCTTGCCCGTGGCCGTGGTGCGGAACCGCTTCTTGACGCCCTTGTGGGTCTTCTGCTTTGGCATGGGAAACTCCCTGAGTCGGAGGTGATGGAGGGTGAGAGGAGTGGGGTGGGGATGCCGATCACTTCGGGGCCAGGGTGCAGACCAGCCGCCGTCCCATCTGCTGGGGCGGCGCCTCGACCTTCGACACCGGATCGAGCTGCTCGAGGATCATCTTCATCACCCGCTGGCCCTCGTCGATGTGGGCCAGTTCGCGGCCCCGGAACACGACGGACACGATCACCTTGTCCTTGTGCTGCAGGAAGTTCTTGGCCTGGTTGACCTTGAACTCGATGTCGTGTTCGCCCGTCTTCGGACGGAGGCGGATCTCCTTGATCTTGGCGTGATGAACGTGCGTCTTGTGATGCTTTTTCTTCTGCTGGTATTTGAACTTGCCGAAATCCATGATCCGGCAGACGGGCGGCTTCTCATTTGGAGCCACCTCGACGAGATCAAGCCCGGCTCCCCGGGCGAGGTTGAGAGCCTCCTCGGTGGAAATGATTCCGAGTTGGCCGCCCTCGGCTGAGATCACGCGGATCGGCGTGATCCGAATCTGCTCGTTGATGCGATGCTGCTTCTCGATGGCTCACGCCTCCGGCCGCTGATGGGGTCCGCGGCGGCCGGGAGGAAGTGGGCGTCTTCGCACCTCGGTCCGGCCGTTCTCCCCGTTGTCATGGCGATCCCCGCGACGGCGATTGCCCGCCGCTACCGAGGACCGCACGTGAAAGAGTGTGGCCCTGAAAACCGGCACCGTCAAGGCATGCGGGATTTCGCCGGGACGCGTGCCGCGCGGTCGTCCGGCGGGCTTTTCGGCCCTTCCGCCGCCCCGCCGCCGCCTTCCCCGGGGGCCACCAGGAGCCCGTCCACCAGGTCACGGTCGGCGGTGGCGAACCTGGAGGCCATGGGCTGCTCCACCATGCAGGTCACCGCCACCCGGCGACCGGCCCCGTCGGCGAGCACGTGGTGCATCCAGCGAAAGGGCCTACCCTCGGCGGTTCCGGCCGCCTCCACCCTGACGATCCTCACCCCATCGCTGCGGGTCGCCTCCGAGGCGTGCACCACGTGGTCGAACTGCCCGGCCAACGACCGCTGCACGTCGCGCTGCACCTCGGCGAGTTGCGGCGGACGGACATCAGCGGGGGGCAGGGCTGTGATGGAGCATTGGCCCACCAGGGCGCCGTGGTCGACGAGCCGCATGACGAGCCCATCGTCTCCATCCTCGATCACCCGCCAGCGATCGTCGTGCACGAGGTCGTAGCGGCCGGAGCGATCGCGATGCCAGATCAGCCCGGGGCGGCCGTCGCCGGCACGACGCGTGCCTGGACTCGTGCCGGCGTCGGCACCGGCCTGGGGAGGAACCGATTCCGCCACGGACCGCGCACACGAAAGCCTGGCCTCTACATCGAAGCCGGGTGCCACGTGCCCGGCCTCGCGCCGTTCCCGCCAGGTTGCCGTGAGCGACTGGACGGGCCCGTCCAGTCGGCAGGGGCTCGCCGCGGGGTTCTCCAGCACCGCCACGACGCACGAGCCCTCCACCACGACATGGGTCGGCATGCCGTCGGCAGCGCCGTCCACGATGCCGGCGAACGTGACTGCCGCGCGACCGTCCTCGATCCCGGTCAGGGTGGCGCGAATGCCGCCCGACTCGATCGTGTCGATGGCCAGCAGGCCCGCCACGATGTCGGCGGACACATCCCACGAGTCTCCCGTCGCCACCGCGGCCACGGGTCGCAGGGCGTCGAGCAGCAACGGATCGAACGGCGTCTCGAGGAGATCCCGTTCTTCGCGGGCCAGGAAGGCGGCGGCCAGATAAGGCGTCGCCGTGGTGCCCTGAAGGGCCACCAGCACGGTGCGGGCGTCGTTCGCGAGCATGACGCGGGATCGCTCGCCGGCAATCATGAGCTCGGCGCTGGCGTCGGCGTAGTGCCGCAGGAAAACGCCTTTCCGCTCCTGCTTGTCGGCGGACTCGATGAAGTCGAACCTGGCGTCGACGGCGATCGCCTCGCGGGCCTGCGGGGCGTCCGGACCGGCCGGCGCAAAAAGCTCCCCGCTGACATCGAGCTTGAGCCGCACGCGGGTGGCCGCTGGAACTCGTGCTGCGACCTCGGGCGCCGGTGCTCTGGCCTGTTCGTGGGCAGGGGGAGACTCGGGCGGCTGATCGGACTCCGCATCCAGGGCGACGGTCCGTTCCTCACCGGCAGCGGCAGTGTCCTCCAGAACAGCGGGGGGGGCGGCGTCCTCCGCTGGTCCGCTGCCGACATCAGCCCTGGGCACCTCGGCCACCGGATCGTCGCCGGCGGCCAGGGCGTCGACGTCTGCGGCCACGGGCGTGGCCTCCCGCACAGCGGTTTCGTCCCCGTCAGCCGGCAGCAGGCCGGCCGACAGCGCGGTGAGGATCGCCCACAGGACGGTCGCACGAAATTGCCAATCGATTCGAATCACTGTGTTTCTCCGCCTCCGGGGAGACCATTCCCCGTGTTGCCCGGTCCCTTTCATTCGTCTTCCCGGGGGGCGAATGATCGATCGCAGGCCGAGGGCCGACCGTCTCCCCCCCGAATGCCCCCGTCGGGTGCTTGAAACCCGATTGCCACCAAGTGTCCGGCCCGAAAAACGCCCTGTTTCAAAGTCTTTGCGCAGTCACCGCAGCCTCGCCGCGAGACAGGATCGACGCATCGGTCTCGACGCAAACCCTTGACGGCCATGGTGTTGCGACGGGCGAAAATCGACAGGACACCTGCGAACTTGCCGACTCCGGTGGGGAAGCGTCAAAAATCGTCCCTGGGTGGTGAACCGGCAGGGTCCCTGAACCGTATAACTGGGGCGTCCGCGACAAGGATTTTTGGGGCATGGATGGCCCCATCGAGGGCGTGGAACGGTTGACTGCTGTAACGGGCCTCGAGGGTACGTGTCGGTCGGGTGTGTCAGGGGCGCCCGCCTGATAGTCCCTCATCAACAACTGCCGGCAACGGATCGCCGGCCCGGAGGTGAACCATGCGTTCCAATGTTGCGGGTGATTTCGCGCGCTTGTTCGTGGAGGATGACGGCGACGGGCATCAACTGTCCGCCGCGGACCAGTCGGGCTCGGTCCAGGGTGCGATGGCCGACGGCCAAACCGTCGCCTTCAGCACCGAAGTGCCCCCCGGCGAGGAAGTGCTCTCGATCGAGGACCTGGCACGCCGCTTCAACGTGTCCACCAAGACGATTTCCCGCTGGCGGGATCACGGCCTGGTCGCCCAGCGCTACACCGTCGGCGGCCGGCGACGGGTCGGCTTCCTGTCCGGTGCCGTCGAGCGATTCATTCGTTCCAATCCGCTGCGTGTGGAACGCGGCAGCCGTTTCAGCCAACTCTCGGCCGACGAACACGACAAGATCGTCGCCTGGGCCCGCCGGCTGGCCGTCGCCGGAGCCTGCCCTGCCGACGTCCACAGGCGCATCGCCAAGCGGCTGGGCCGCAGCGTGGAAACGGTCCGCTACACGCTCAAGCGGCACGATCAGGAAAATCCCGATGCCGCGGTGTTCCCGCCCGCCGATGGTCGCCTGCGGCCGGAGAGCCGGGCCCGCATCTACCAGCATCATCTGCGGGGCGAACCCGTGGAGTCGATCGCCCGTCGCTACCACCGATCGAAGGCCAGCATCTACCGGATCATCCTCTCGCAACGGGCCGAGCACGTGCTGCAGTTGCCACTCGATTACATCCCCAATGCGTTGTTCGCGCGGCGCAGCGCCGAGAAGGTGGTCAACCAGCCGTTCCCGGGCACTCCCGACGCCCTGAAGCGGGTGCGGCGGCCCAGCGGACTGCCGGCCTACCTGGCCAGTCTCTACGAGGTGCCGCTCCTGACGCGGGAACAAGAGGTGTGGCTGTTCCGCAAGTTCAATTACCTCAAGCATCGGGCGGAGTCGCTGCGGAAGCAACTCGACGTGGAGAAGCCCGGCGCCCGCCTCATGGACCAGATCGAGCGCATCTATGCCGAGATCGTGGAGATCAAGAATCGCATCGTGCGGTCGAACCTGCGCCTGGTGGTGTCGATCGCCAAGCGTCGGGTGTCGCCCGGGGACAGTTTTTTCGATCTCGTCAGCGACGGCAACATGTCGCTGATCCGGGCGGTGGAGAAGTTTGACTACGCCCGCGGCAACAAGTTCAGCACCTACGCCTCGTGGGCCATCATGAAGAACTACGCCCGCACGATCCCCGACGAGCACCGGCGTCGGGACCGCTTCCGGGCCGCCGACATGGAGATGCTGCAGACGGCCACCGATCGCCGTGAGGACGAATACCAGCAGCGGCTGGCCGCCAGCGACCGCATCCAGCAGGTGGGCAAGTTCCTCGACCGGCTCGACCAGCGGGAACAGACGATCATCATCCGCCGCTACGGGCTCGACCACGAGCACGAGCCGCAGACGCTCAAGGAGGTGGGGTCGGCCTTGGGTGTGACCAAGGAGCGGGTGCGGCAGATCGAGGCCAAGGCCCTGGAAAAGCTGCGCGAGGCCGCCGCCGCCGAGTCGATGCTGCCCGAATTGGAGTGACGGCGGCGCGGGGCGTCTCATGGCGGGAGAGGCGGTGGGCGGGTATTCTCACCCGCATGACTGCAGCCTCCTGCCGACCCCGTCCCGCCGCAGTTACGCTCGCCTTGGCCCTCCTCGCCCTGCGGGTGACGGCTGCGGTGGGATTCGAGGGCTGGGCAGGGATCCGGGTCATCCCGCTCGACGGCCGGGCGGAACGGCTGGCCGTGGCCGACCTGGGGGGCGACGGCCGCGATGACGTGATCCTGGTCAACCCGCGGCAGGCCAGGCTCGATCTCTATCGCTGGCTGCAACCAGCCGAGCGCGTCCGCCACGACACTTCCGACCCCGACCGGCCCAACGAACTGCCGCTGGCGGTGGAATGGGCCCACGGCGAGGTGGCCATCGACGAGATGCCGGTCGATGTCGTGGCCCACGACGTGAACGGCGACAAGCGGCCCGAGTTGCTCGTGCTCACCACGCCATCGAATCGGATTTCCGTCTACACGCAGGCGGCCGGCAGGCAGCTCGATGAACGAGGTGCCTGGAAGAAGACGGGCGAGTGGAACCTGCTGGCCGGCACGCCGGTGGGCCGCAGCGGCTGCCTGCTCGTGCGCGACCTGCCGGGCGGCGGGCACGAACTGCTCATCAGTTATGAGCAGGGCATCCAACGGCTGCCGCTGCAGGACGGCGGCCGCGCTGTCTGGCTGGCCCCCCGTGAGAGTCGCGGCCGCATCGACTGGCACCTCGCTGACCTCGACGGCGACGGCGACTCGGATCTCGTGGAGTGGACGGGCGCGGCTCGTCAGGTGGTGCGGCTGTATGCCTGTGCTCCGGACGGCAGCCTGCTGCCCGCCCAAACGATCCACGAACAGCCCGTGGAGGGTCTGCAGACGGCCGCGCCGGCCGCCGGGAAAGCCGATCTGTTGCTCCTTGGCGGCAGCGACAAAGGCGTGCTGCGCCGCTACCAGTTGGCCCGGGCTGAACCGTCGTCGGTGGGCCGCCAGGACGCGTTGCCGATGGCGTCCGCCTCCCGACGTGGCTGGTGCGGCATGCTGATCGGCGGTCCCGACGCGGCCGTGCCGGCTATCGTCGCCATCGACGCTGCGCAGCCGCGACTGCGGGTGCACCGGCTGGGCGAGGCCGGCTGGCTGGCGGAAGAGACGTTTCCGGCGATCGGCGGCATGCGGGCGCTGGCGGCGCCCGCCGCCAAGGGCCTGCTTTTGGTGTGGGCCAAGGACGCCGCCGATCTGCATCGCTGTCGTTGGGAGAACGGCCGCCTCACGTATCCCCAGCCCTGGGAGCAGGAGGGCAAGGATCGCCGCATCCTGGCACTCGACACGATCGGCTCCACGGTGTGGTGGGCCCAGCGAGTCGGCAGCGACGTCGATCTGTTCGTCTGGCCCGCCGACGCGCCGGAACCGCGCAAGACCCGCTACTCCGACCTCGGCGCCAAGGTGGAGCAGGTCGTGTGGCTGGGTGGCGACACGCTGCTCGTGCAGGATGCCTACGCCACGGCGGGCAGGCTGGTGACGCTGAAGGACGGCAAGCCGGTCGTCACATCGCCCGCACTGTTGGCGAAGATGGACCCCTCGGAGTACCTCGCCCTCGACGTCGATGGCACGCTACGCCGGGCCCGGCTCACCGACGGCGTCCTGCAGTGGTTGGGAGACGACCTGCATCCGGTCGACCAGGTCATGCTTACCGAAGGGCAGAAGATCGGCTCCTACCTGCCGCTCGCCGGCGCTGGCGCCTGGGCGCTGGAGCAGGGGGGCGGTTTCCTACACCGGCTCGCGGCCGACGACGCCGGCGTGATGCGGGTGGTGGAGAGCGTGAAGCCGCCGGCCGGCGGCACCCTGCGCGGTGATCCCGTGCTGGGACTGGTGCTCGTCGACCAGGAGCGGATCGTGCGGCTCGCGGCCGGACAGCCCTGGGAGCTGAAGCTGCAGGAGAGCATCGACGGCCGCATCGGCCGCCGCAGCGGTGTCAGCGAATCGACCATTCACCGCGTGCTGGTCACCGACATCGACGGCGATGGCACCGATGACGTGGTGCTGTGCGACGACCGCAAGCATCAACTGACGGCGCTGCTGCGGGCCACCGAAGGCCTGCAGCGGTCGGTGACCTGGACCGTGTTCGAGGATCGGAAGTATCCCTACGACGGCGGAGAGTCGAAGGACCTGGTGGCGGAGCCGCGCCGGATCGCCGCTCTCGACGCCGACGGCGATCGGAAACGCGACCTGGTGATGGTCAGCCAGGACCGGCTCGTCGTGTACCTGGGAAAGGATGACGAGCAGCCGTGATGCCCCGCCGCCTTGCCGCCTGCCTGCTGGCCGCCGCGACCTGGCCCGCCGTCGCCGCCGATATCGTCACCGTGACGCTGGTGGGCGGCGGCCGGGTGACCGCGCCGCTCCTGCGGCAGAACGAGGAGGGCGTGGTGGTCGACCTCGGCTTCGAGGTGCTGCAGATCCCCGCCAAGCGGGTGCTCGACGTGCGGCGCGAGGCCGACGCCGCCGCCCCGGGCGCGGAGCGGGAGAGCGACCGCGACATTTTCCGCACTGGCAGGCTCGAGGCCCGCGAGGTGCCGGAACTCGTCAAGCGCTTCGGCGACGCCGTCGTGCTGGTGCGCAACCCCGGCGGGCTGGGCACCGGCTTCATCATCAGCCGCGACGGCCACCTGGTCACGAACTACCACGTCGTGGAAAAGAACACCCGCCTGCAGGTGACGCTATTCCGCCGTGCCGCCAAGGGCTTCGAGAAGGTGGAACTCCGCAAGGTACGCATCGTCGCCCTGCAACCGCTGCGCGATCTGGCGATCCTGCAACTGGACGCCGAGGAAGCGAAGGGCCGGCTGCCGGAGCCGGTGGTGATCAACGACCGCGACGACCTCCGTGTCGGCGACATGGTGTTCGCGATCGGCAATCCGCTGGGTATGGAGCGGAGCGTGACCCAGGGCATCGTGAGCAGCACCACCAGGACGATCGACCAGGTGCGGCTCATCCAGACCGACGCCGCCATCAATCCGGGCAACAGCGGGGGTCCGATCTTCAACGCCCGCGGCGAAGTGGTGGCCGTGGCCTGCGCCGGTGCGGCCGTGTTCGACGGCCTGGCCTTCGGCATTCCCGCCAACGAGCTGATCGACTTCCTGGTTCACCGCGACACCTACCTGTACGACGAATCGCAGCCCCAGAACGGCGTCACCTACCTGCCGCCCCCGAGCCGGCCGACGCAACCGGCCGACGGCGCCAAGGCCGTTCCACGGGCTCCGTGATCCCCGCACCGCGCCCGCTGAGGCCGGCCGCGGACACACCGACGAGGACCGCATGACATCGTTCCTTCGCCAGGCCGGCCTCGTCGCCGTCTGCCTCTGTGCCTGTGCCAGCCGCGCCGCCGCGGCCGAGTTGCGGCCCAGTTGGGAATGCCTGCCCGAGGAGACGGCGGTCATGATCCGCATGCCGCAGGGGGGCGAATTCCTGGAGATGCTCCGCTCGCGCACCAAGTTCGGCGCCGTGCTGCTCGGTGAGCGGCGGGTCGAGAAGGCCTGGGGGCTGCTGGTCGACCGGCTGCGGAAGGACGGCTCCGGCGAGCAGTTCAAGGGGCTCGACGAGACGATGGCCCGCTACGGACTCGAGGCGGGCGACATGCGGTCAGCGTTCGCGGGCGACGCCGGTGTGGCGCTCGTCGTGCAGCCGCGGCAGGAGGAGATGCGGCCGTTCCTGATGATGCTCGGCTGGCTGGAGCCGGGGCCGGAGACGGCGGGCCGCATGCTGGCCGCCATCAAGCAGAAACTCGACGAAGACGTCACCACGCTCGGCGACCAGGCCTCCAGACGAATCGACATGGAACTGGCTGGACACGAAGTGCTGTGGACGGTGACGCCGGTGATGCAGCTCGATATCGACGCCAGCGACCTCGAGGCTGGCCCCGACGGCGACCTGGAGCGCCACCGGGAGGAGATCCGGCGCCGCGTCGAGGTCGCCAAGCAGGTCCAGGCCGGCCAGGCGCACGCCTTCGTGACGCGAATCGGCGGCCGCCTGCTTGCCGGCTGGACGGCGCCAGGCAACGGTCCGCGGGAGCGGCGCCCCCGTGCCGAGGATCGCGACTTCGACGCGGAGAGCGGCACCGAAGAGGCGCGGGCGCTGGCCACACGATTCCTCGCCGCCCACTCCCAGGGAGGAGATTCACCGCTGGCGGCGCGGCTCGACGCTCCCGGCATCAGGAGCGTCATGCCCGGCGGGATGCCGCTGCTCGACGTGGTCGTCGACCCGCGGGTGTTCATCAAGGCCTACGCGAGCGACAACGCGGCCATGCTGAAGGGATTGCAGGATGTCGGCGTCGACGCGGTCGGCCCCCTGGCCTGGCGCCAGTCCTTCGACAAGGGCTGCTACCAGAGCACGCTCGCCGTAGCGCTCCCCGCGCCGCGCCGCGGCCTGCTGCGCATCCTCGAGCAGGACTGCGATGCATCCGAGGTGCCCGGCTTTGTGAGCAGCGAGGCCGTCGATCTGACCCAGATCTCGCTCGACCTCGGCAAGGCGTACCAAACGGTGAAGGAGTTCGCCGTGGCCCAGGGGGGCGAGGAGGCGGGCAACATGTTCACGGCCGTGGAGATGCAGGCCCAAGGCTGGATCGGCGTCGATCTGCCTGGCGTGCTCGGCGGCCTCGGCAGCCGGCACTGGTTGATCTCCTATCCGCCGCGGGTGGCCGAGGCGCTGGAAGAGTCGCGGCGTGCCGCCCGGGCTGGCGCGGCGGCTGGTCAGCCGCCCGCGGCCGACCGCACCGCCGTCGTCTGGCAGATCGCCGACGAGGCTCCGTTCCTCAAGATCCTGCAGCGGTTGGCAGCCACGGTCAACGCCGAGATTGGTGAGGAGCAGGGGTTCCGCGGGGTGCGACTGCCCAACGGTGCGGCGGCCTTCGTGGGCCGCGGGCACCTCGTGGTCGGTGTCGGGACCGATTCCCTGGAACGGACGCTGGCCACGATCCGCACGCCGCCCACGGGTGATTCCTCTTTCCGGGAGAGTGCGGCGATCCGCCGGGCGGGCGAGCTTTTGCCCTTGGGTCCGGCCCGCATGTTCGGGGTCAGCGACTGCTCACAGTCGGGCGGCACGCTGGGCATGCTTCGCGACCTGGCGGCGGCCCTCACGCCGGACGACGTGGGCGACGACTATCGCGAGTTGCTCGCCGACCTGCAGGCCATCCTGCCCAGCGGCGCCGACATGGAGGACATGATGGGCACCGGGGCCATGCTGATGACGGTCGATGACGACGGCGTCGCCCTGCGGTCGGTGTGGGAAATGCCGGCGCCCTGACGGACAGCCCGTGGCAGGGACTCAGTTCGCGTCCAGCGGCTTGAGGCGGATGTTGCGGAAGTGCACCTCGTCGCCGTGCCCCAGGAATCCCACGTGCCCCCTGGATCGGGCCAGGCCCGGGTGGGCCTTGCCGTCGGGCGTGGGCTGGCTGCCGTCCCGGAAGGGAGCGATGTCGGCATCGACGATCGTCTTGCCGTTGACAACGACGGTGACCCGCGATCCCTTCGCCGTCACCTCCTCGACATTCCATTCACCGGCCGGCTTGAGGCAGTCGCGCTCGGCGGCCACCACCCCGTAGATCGAGCCGTGCACCTGCCAGGGCTGCAGGTTGGCGTACTTGGGATGGCCATCGTCGAGGATCTGCAGTTCCATGCCCTGGAAGGCGGCGTCGCCCTGGGCGGGGGCGCGGATGCCCAGGCCGTTGTTGGCCCCCGGCGTGAGTCGGAACTCGAAGCGCAGGGTGAAGTCGCCGAACTCCTCGACGGTGAGCAGGTTGCCGCCGGTGCCCGGCTTGGCGCGGAGTTCACCGTCGACGATGTCGTAGCCGCCGCGGGCGCCCTGCCAGCCGTCGAGCGTCTTGCCATCGAAGAGCGGCCGGAAACCGGCCTCGTCAGCGGCAGCCCGCGGGACACCGAGGCAGGCCACCAGAAGGAGCATGCCGGCCACACCGCACCTGATCCGCCACCGTCCGTTCATGACCACGCCTCCGGGGAAGGCCTGCATCATGACATGCGGCAGTGGTTCCCGCACCAAGGCCCCGTCGGGCGCCCGTAGACCGGGCCGGCGACGGACCTGCCGTGGGGCCGAATACGCTGCCGGACAGCCCGGGGCGTGGCTACCGGCGTGGCGTCTGAAGCGGGGCGTCGAGCGAGGCGGGCACGACACCCGAGCCCGCCTTCGGCGCGGCCGACACGGCACGACGACTACCCGCCCGGGGCTGGGCCAGCTCGGCCGCCTCGGCCTTGGAGAGCGTGGAGGCCTGCGTCCCCTTTTCACCCGGCCCCTGCCGGCCCGGCGCCGTGGGGGCCTGGCTCGTGCCCGCCAGGAAGTTGTCGATCGTGGCCGACTCACGCAGATGCGTGAAGTGCCGGGCCATCTCGATGCGCTGCTTCTTCTCGTGGATGTCGTCGTAGAGTTCGCCACGCACCTCCTCGAACGACACCTTGGCGGGCTCCGTGAAGCCCTCGCAGAACACCACCATGAACCGGTCGGCCACCTGCACCACGCCCGACAATTCACCAGGCTTGAGCGCGAACGCCTCGCGCTCGAGAGCCGGCTGTCCGCCCCAGCGCTGGATGGGAGGCACCTCGCCGCGCAGGGCCCGTGTCGTGGGATCGACGGAGTAGTTCTCCGCCAGGTTGCCGATGTGCTCCACGGTGAGATTCTGCCGTGCCAACTGCCAGACCTCCTGGGCCCGGCGCTGGCTGTCGAGCACGATGATGCGGCACTTGGCCCGAGGGCCGAAGGTGGCCTTGAACGCCTTGTCGAGATCATCCTGGCTCACCGGCACCGTGCCCACCAGCCTCTTCAGGGCCACGGTCGGCCACACGATGTCTTCCATGTAGTGCCGCAGCGGGATCTTCTCCTCGCGGGTCACGCGCTCCAGCCAGGCTGCCGTGTCCGGCTTGCCATCCGGTCGCTGGAATCCCATCCTGCCCGCCGCCCGGGCGATCTCCGCGTCGAGATCGGCCTCTGACACCGTCTGCTGCTGCCGCTTCAACGCCTGCTCGACGAGTGTCCGCGTGATGAGAATCTCCAGCACGTCGCGGCCGTAGCGTTCGAGGCTCACCGCCCGCACCTCGTCGATGGGAATCGCCTCCCCGTTGACCCGGGCCGCCACTCCCTGAGCGGCGGCGGCGCGGGCCGGATCGTTGAGCACGTTCTCGATCGTCGACGCGTCCTGGAGTTTCCGAAACACGTCGTTCGACGCCTGGCGGCTCTTCTGGTCGCGCAGTTGCTCGGCCAGCCGCGGCCGCACGTCCTCCGGTTTGACGTCCGCCGCCGGCAGGTGCCCTTCGCACCTGATGATGATGAACTGGTCGGCCACCTGGATCACCGGGGAGATCTCCCCCGGCTGCAGGGCGAAAGCGGCCCGGTCGAACGCCGGCTCGCCGGAGTGCAGGCGAATCGGCTGCACCCAGCCGTTGGCACTGGCGCTGCCCACGTCGGCGGAGAGCTTGCGCGCCAGGCCGCCGAAGTCGTCGGGCGCGGCCAGGGCGGCCGTGCGGGCCTTCTCGGCATCCTGCCGGGTGCGCGAGACGATGATCCGCGCCTTGACGGCGGGGCCGAACTCCTTCTCGAAGGCCGCCTGCACCTCCTCGGCAGAGGGCTCCACGGCCCCCTGGGCCAGGCGGCGCAGCGCCAGCATCGACCACACGATGTCGTCGGCGTATTGCTCGGGCGTGATGTCCCGCTCCTGCTGGATCAATTCCAGCCACTTGTCGCGCGGCACGCTGAATCGCTTCGCCAGGGCATCGATTTCGGCGTCCACGTCCTGCCGAGTGACCTTCACGCCGCGGCGCTGACAGGCCTGCTCGATGATGCGCCGGTTGACGAGCGACTCGAGCACGGCCGCGCCATGCCGGGTCAGGCACTCGGCCCCCAGACGGTCGGCCGTGATTTCCGTGCCGTTGACGAGCGCCAGCGGCTTGGCCCCGGGGGCGGCGGGCGCGGAGGCCGCCTTCCGTTCCGGCGGCTTGGCATCGGCCGCGCGGGTTCCTGTCGCCAGCCGCCATCCCAGGCACGCGGACACGATCGCCACCGCGGCGGCGATCTCCCGCGCATACCTCCAGCCGATCCACGCGCGCACCATGCCATGCCCTCCTTGGCGGGTGTGCCGACACCGACCGGGCGCGATGCCCTGGGCCGCGACGGCTCCTCGACAAGGGTGGATAGGGAATATGGCCGGCACGATCAAGGCGAACGGACCCCGGCACTCCAGCGTCGATTGCGTCCCCCACGGACGGGCGTTTACGCTGTCTGCCGGCCTTGCCCGTCCTCGCCCAGGCCCCCAATGTCGCACGATCCGCTTTCGACCCGCGCCGCCGATTCACAGCACCCCGAGTGCCTCACGATCCTCGGCCTCATGCCGCCCGTGACGCTCGAGGACGTCAAGCAGGCCTTCCTGGTCCGGGCCCGGGAGGCCCACCCCGATCGGGGCGGTGACGCCGCCGCCTTCGTCCGCCTGCAGAAGGCCTTCGACGAAGCCAACGACTTCGTGAAGTTCAAGGCCAGCAAGCTCGAGTGGCTGGCCTCCAAGATCGAGGCCTACGCCCAGCAGCAGGAGGTCGTCAGCGAGGCGATCGACCGCGGCGGCAGCGCCGACATGGAGGAGACCGACTGGCTGCGCAAGTCCTTCGGCGAGGACTTTGGCCACGTGGCCGACAAGCTCGTGGCGGTGCGGCTGCACGGCCCGGGCGCCGACGACGTGTTCGCGATCCTGCTGGGCTTCCGCGCCGACTCGCTCAAGGATCTGGCCACCCTGGAACTGACGGGCGGGCCGCTTGGCGACGAGGGCCTGCTGCAGCTCAAGCCGCTCAAGGGACTGCGCCGTCTCGACCTCCGGGGCAGCCGGGTGGGCCGGCTGGCGGCGGAGGTTCCCGGCTGGTTTGAGCACCTGGAGTTTCTCGGCCTGCCGCGCGGGGCGCTGGGCATGTTCGCCAGGATGACCATGCCCAGGCGCGTGAAACTTGTGATCGACGAAGGCCCGGAAGGGGGATGAGATGCACATCCGCGGCACATGGCTGGCAACGGCGACGGCAGGACTGATGGCGGCTGCCTGCGGCAACGGCGTCAACACGACATTCGCCGCCGGGGAGGGCAACGTGCAATCGGAACGCAAGGCGGTCAATCCGGCCCAGGTCTACGAGGAACGGTCGATCGCGGTGCCGGAAGGGGAGGGGACGGCCACCTTCCGCTACCGATTGCTGAAGCCGCTCCATGCCGATGACGCGGGTCGCCACTGGCCGCTCGTGCTCTTCCTGCACGGCGCCGGCGAGCGCGGCGACGACAACGCCATGCACCTCAAGTTCCTGCCCAAGTGGCTGGCTGCTCCCGAGATGCGCGAGCGAT
The DNA here is from genome assembly GCA_003671185.1 of Planctomycetota bacterium. Lineage (GTDB taxonomy): Bacteria > Planctomycetota > Planctomycetia > Pirellulales > UBA1268 > QWPN01. Next base: position 12,449 of record QWPN01000106.1, on the reverse strand, counting down.
ATCCCTGCTTCGTGCTCGTGCCGCAGTGCCGCAAGGGGCACCAGTGGGTCGACGTGCCCTGGGCCGACCAGCAGAGCACGCCGCAGGCGCCCGGGCCCACGACCGATCTGGCCGCGGCGGTGGCCGCCCTCGACGACGTGATTGCCAAGGAGCGGGTCGATACCTCGCGCATCTACCTGACCGGGCTCTCGATGGGCGGTTACGGCACCTGGGATCTGGGTGCCCGGATGCCGGAACGGTTCGCCGCGCTCCTGCCGATCTGCGGTGGCGGTGACGAGAACACGGTGGGCAGGATCGCGAAACTGCCGGTGTGGTGCTTCCACGGAGATGCCGACACCGCCGTGCCCGTGGGCCGGTCACGGGCCATGATCGAGGCCCTGCGGGCCGCCGGGGGCAGTCCGAAATACTCGGAACTGCCCGGCGTGGGGCACGACTCGTGGACGCCCGCCTACCGTGATCCGGCAGTCCTCGACTGGCTCTTCGAGCAGTCGCGGTAGCTGTCCGTGGACAAAGTCGTCCCTGACCTTCGGCCGCGGAGCCGACCTCACGGTCACTCGGGAAACAACTTCGTCGACAGGTAGCGTTCGCCGAGGTCGGGGAGCACCACCACCACCAGTTTGCCGGCGAACTCGGCACGACGGGCCACCTGGAGCGCACCCCAGGCGGCGGCACCGCAGCTGATGCCGCACATCAGCCCCTCGCGTTTGGCGAGCTGCCTGGCCGTCTCCATCGCGTCCTCGTCGTCGACCTTGACCACCTCGTCGATGATGTCGAGGTTGAGGATTTCCGGGATGAAGCCCGCACCGATGCCCTGGATGGTATGCCGGCCCGGCTTGATGGGCTGGCCGGCGAGCTTCTGCGAGATGACCGGGCTGTTGGCCGGCTCCACGGCCACGACCCGCACGTGGGGATTGCGGCTCTTGAGCGTCTCCCCCACGCCGGTGATCGTGCCGCCCGTGCCCACGCCGCACACCACGGCGTCCACCCGGCCCTCGGTGTCCTGCCAGATCTCCTCGGCGGTGGTGCGCCGGTGCACCTCGGGGTTGGCGGGATTCTTGAACTGCTGCGGCATGAAGAACTGGCTGCTGGAGCGGCTGATCTCCTCGGCGTTCCGCACCGCCCCAGGCATGCCCTCGGCGGCCGGCGTGAGCACCAGTTCCGCCCCCAGCGCCTTGAGCATGCGCCGCCGCTCCAAGCTCATGCTCTCGGGCATCGTGACACGGAGCTTGTAGCCGCGGGCCGCGCACACGTAGGCCAAGCCGATGCCGGTGTTGCCACTGGTGGGCTCGATGACGATCGTGTCGGGGCCGATCCGCCCCTCCCGCTCCGCGGCGTCGATCATCGCGCAGGCGATGCGATCCTTGACGCTCCACAGCGGGTTCATGTTCTCGATCTTGCCGGCCACGGTGGCCAGGCAGCCCTCCGTCACCCGCCGCAGACGCACCAGTGGCGTGCGGCCGATGCACTGGGTGATGTCCTCGCGGATTCCTGCCGGCAGACTGGTCGTGATCATGGCTTCATCTCCGCACGTGAAGGCCGCCCGGCTCCGCGGCGGGGCCGGGCGCGAAGCGGCGATTATCAAGCACAGCCGCCGGCAAGGAAACACCAGAAGCCGCCCCACCATGCCGGCCAGCCGGCGGCGACAGGTGTCGGCGCGCGGAGCGGGGCAGGCTGCGGAAACACTGCCGGCGCGCGGAGACCGGCGACCGTGGTGACGGCCCGGCTACGGCAGCCGCTTCGCGCGGATGTTCCGGTAGTGGACCTCGCTGCCGGGATCATGGGCCTGCAGCGCGAAAGTACCCGCCGACAGTTTCCGCGTGCCGGTCACGCCGTCAGGCTCGACGAACTCGTAGAGCACGCGGCCGTCCACCCGTACGGTCACGCTCTTCCCCTTGACGACCGTCTCCAGCGTGAACCACGTGCCGTCCTTGGCCGGCGGCTCGAACACCTTGACCACGTTGTAGAGGCTGCCGGTGCGGACCGGGTCGCCCTGGGTGTTGTTGACCTGCACCTCGTAGCCTTGTGCCGGCCAGCCCGACGGTTGGAAGGCCGTGTGAATGAACACGCCGGAGTTGGCCCCGGGCTTCGTCATCACCTCGGCCTTGAGGTGAAAGTCGCGGAACTCGGCAGGCTTGGCCGCGTCCCCACCCACGTAGAACAGATGGCTGCGCGGCCCGTGGCAGACGATCGCCCCGTCCGCCACCTTCCAGCTGCCGGCGTTCTCGTTGGCCTTCCAGCCGGCCAGGCTGGCGCCGTCGAACAGGCTCTCGAACCCCGCCTCGTCGGCCCGGGCAACGCCGCCAGCCGCCCCCCAAACGCAGGCGCCCGCCACCGCCAAGGCGAAACCGCGAACCGAAGCCATCCGCCGTGCGTAGATCACGAACATCCTCCTGCGTGCAAAAAAGGCAGCGTCGATCGATACTTCCGTGGTGAGCCTCCCAGAGCATACGACCACGCGCCGCGGATCGCCACCAGGCCAGTCAGCGCCGAGCGCCGGCGGCGAGCCGCCGGCGGCCGTGCGGCGCGGCCTCGACGCGGCCGGGCTCAACCACCGGCCCATTCTGTTGGCGGTCGTCACCGACGTCTCGCTCGACGGCGAGCCGGCCCCCGAATGGCTGGTCGTCACGCCCGACCACCTCACGGTGGCCCGCGACGACTCCGTCAGCCGGAGCGTGGCCTGGCCCGACGTCAGGGACGTGCGCACCGCGGCGGGCGTCGGTGGTGGCTGCCTGCAACTGCGGCTGGCCGACGGCTGGATCGACCTGCTCCGCTACTCCAACGCCCTGGCCCACCGTTTCCACCACGTCTCGCGCGGACTGTCGCGGGTCCGTGAAACCCTGGCCGCCGGCCTGCCCTGCGACGCGTTGCCCTGCGACGGGCCGCTCGACCCGCCCCGCTGCGGAGGCTGCGGACTGCGGCTGGCCGACACCTCCGACGCCTGCCCGCGCTGCCTGCAGAAGGGGCGGATCCTGCAGCGGGTCGCCAGGCTGCTCGTTCCCCACGCCCGCAGCGCCGGGCTGCTCTGCCTGCTCACCCTGCTGGGCGTGGTCGCCGAACTCGTGCCGCCCAAGCTGCAGCAGTACATGGTCGACGACATCCTCTCGGCCCGGGCTGCCGACACGGCACGGCCCGACTTCACCACGGCCCTGCTCGTGGTTGTGCTGGCGCTGGCGCTGTCCCGCGTCGTGCTCTCCGCGGTGGGCATGTTCAAGGGCCGGCTGGCGGCGGCGATCGGCGGCGGCCTGACCGCCACACTGCGGGCCGAGATGGTGACGAAGCTGCAGGGCCTGTCCGTGGCCTATTACGACCGCCACCAGGTGGGTTCGATGATCAGCCGCGTGGCCCACGATAGCGAGGTGTTGCACGGGCTCATGCAGCAGATCACGGGAGGCTTCCTGCTGCAGGTCGTGCAACTCGTCGGCGTGGGCGCGATGCTGTTCTGGATCAACCCCGTGCTCGCCCTCTACACGCTGATCCCGGTGCCGCTGGTGATCCTCGGCTCGTGGGTGTTCTGGCGGCACGTCTACCCGCGCTACTACCGGCTCTGGGACGCCTCCAGCAAGCAGATGACCACGCTCTCCGGGATGCTGTCGGGCATCCGCGTCGTCAAGGCGTTCGCACAGGAACCCGGGGAGCGGGAGCGGTTCCACGGTGCCAGCGACCACCTGCGGCGCTGGCGGGAGTGGGTCGAGCACACGAACGCCGCCTATGCGGCGGCGATGCAGGTCGTGTTCGGGCTGGGCGGCCTGATCGTGTGGTACGTGGGCGGCCGGGACGTGATCGGTGGCGAGATGACGCTCGGGCAGTTGATCGCCTTCCTCGCCTACCTGGCCATGTTCTATGCCCCCCTGGGGGCGCTCTCCAATTTCACGACCTGGCTGACGAGTTTTCTCTCCGGCAGCAAGCGGGTGCTGGAGTTGCTCGACGCGCCGGTCCAAGTGGGTGAGCCGGCCACTCCGGCCCGCTGGACCGACGTGCGGGGCGCCATCCGCTTCGCGAACGTGACCTTCGGCTACGACGCCAACCAGCCGGTGTTGCACGACGTGTCGTTCGAGGTGCGGCCCGGCGAGATGGTGGGGATCGTGGGCCGCTCCGGCTCCGGAAAGAGCACGCTCGTCAATCTGCTGGGTCGGTTCCACGACGTGCAGGAAGGCAGCATCACCGTCGACGGGCACGACATCCGCACGATCGCCTCGCGCGACCTGCGCGAGAAACTCGGCATCGTGTTCCAGGAGTCGTTCCTGTTCCGGGGCACGATCTGGCGAAACCTGTGCTACGGCCGTCCCGGAGCCACGATCGAGGAGGGCTTGGCGGCCGCCAAGGCGGCCGGAGCCCACGACTTCATCTGCCGCCAGTCGCTGGCCTACGAGACGCTCCTCGGGGAGCAGGGAGCGGGCCTCTCCGGCGGCGAGAAGCAGCGGCTCTCCATCGCGCGCACGCTGCTCTACGACCCGCGCATCCTCGTGCTCGACGAGGCCACGAGCAACATCGACGCCGAGGCGGAACGGGCGATCCAGGACGCGTTGGCCGTGCTCGTCCGCGGCCGCACCACGATCGCCATCGCGCACCGGCTCTCCACGCTGCGCAACGCCGATCGTATCCTGGCCTTCGACCGTGGCCGCCTCGCGGAGCAGGGAACACACGCCGAACTGCTGGCCGCCGACGGCATCTACGCCCGGCTGGTCCGCCTGCAGACGCAGGTCTCGAAGCACCCCAGCGTCGACCGGTTGCTCGACACCGGCGGCGAGGCCGCAGCAGCGCCAGTCCCCGCCGCCGAACCGGCCGCGGCGGGCATCGCATGGCTCACACCGGGCAGGCAGCGTTTCGTGACCGGCCCGCTCGGCCGCATCGACATGCAGGTGGGCAACGCACTCGAGGCCGGTATCTTCGTCGTGCCCGCGCTACCGGCGTCGCACCCAGAGTGTTGGCTCTCTGTGCGCCGTTGGAACGACGCCGGCGACGATGTCGAGATCGGCATGATTCGTGCGCTCGCCGACTGGGAGCCGACAGACCGCGCCGTGTTGCGGACGGCGCTTTGTCGCCGGTCGCTCGTGCGGACGATTCGCGGCATTCACGGCGTGCGGCTGGGGCAGGGATTCCTCGACTTCGACGTCGACACGGATGTCGGCCGGCGCTCGTTCAGCACCCGCTGGACCCAGGGCCAGGTGCTCGACTTCGGCAGTGGCGGCCGGATGCTGATCGACAGCGATGACAATCGCTGGGTGATCCCCAGGGTCGATGACCTGCCGAAGGCCGACCAGGAGCGGTTTCTGCACTACGTCTACTGGTGAGCGGCCGGGGAGCGACCGGCGGCGGCATCCCCAGGCACGGCGAGGGCTGCCGGTGCGACGAAGTTCAGCCCGACATGGGCCGTACTTCTTGCGACCCCTGTTTCCGTGTCCTACAACATGTCGGGGTGCCGGCAGACCGCCTTTTCCGGGCAGACTGCCCGGGTGCCGGACCGGTCGCCAGGGAGGGCGTGATCATAAACACTCGGTTTCACGACTCTCCCTTTCCTTCTGGAGGCGGACCATGAACATCGTCGATCTGATTTCCAGCCAGTTGTCCACCGACGTCCTCGGCAAACTCGGCGGCCTGGTCGGCGTCAACGAGACGCAGACGAAGTCGGCCACGGCCACGGCGGTGCCCGCGTTGCTCGAGGTGTTCGCGAAACTGGCGTCCTCGAAGACCGGCGCCGACCAACTCACCAAGGCCATGGGTGGTCTCGACCTGTCGGCACTGGGCAACCTCGCCGGCCTGCTCGGCGGCGGCCGGGCATCGAGCCTGGGTGGCCTCGGCGGCGACCTGCTGGGCTCCCTGCTGGGCGGCGACAGGTCGCTGTCGAGCCTGGTGAACGCGATCGCTTCGTTCGTCGGCCTGCAGCCGGGTCTGATGAAGACGCTGCTCACCTACCTGGCGCCGATCGTGCTCGGCGTGGTGGCGAAACAGTTCACCGGCAAGCCCGACGCCGCCGGCGTGTCCCGGCTGTTCTCGGAGCAGTCGGCCAACATCCGCGACTCGCTGCCGAAGGGATTTTCGCTCGGCGACGTGCTCTCGACAGTCACCGACGCGGGCCGACAGGTCGAGGCACACAGGGGCCGCGAGGAGCCGGCTGCCGCCGGACTGCCGGGCTGGCTGCTGCCCCTGCTGGCGCTGGCGGCGATCGCCGCGGGCTGGTACCTGTGGGACCAGAACAAGAAGGCCGATCAGGGTGACGGCACTGTGGCCGTGATTGAAACGGAGCGCACCATCGGCCCCATCACCGAGCAGACCGAGGAAATCATCGAGCGCCAAGGAAACGACGTCGTCGACACGGTCATCAAGACCCTGGCGATCGATCCCAGGTTCCTGGAGGCGATCCGGGTGGGCAAGAACGCCACAGAGTTGTTCGCCGGGCTGACCGGCGCGCTCAAGGGCGTGACCGACGAGGAGACCGCAAAATCGGCCCTGCCGGCACTGAAGAACCTCACCCCCATGCTCACGTCGCTCGAGGAGGAGGCCGGCAAACTGCCCGCCGAGGAGAAGCCCGCGTTCGCCGACTTCATCGGCAAGAACCTGGGCATGCTCTCCACCTTGATCGACACCGTGATGGCGATCCCGGGCGTCAGGGATGTGCTCGGCCCCACCGTGACATCGATGGTGGAATCGCTCACCCGGCTGGCGAAGTGATTCGCGCCGGCAACCACACGTCGTGATCATGCGGCCCGGGTCGGCCTCACCGCCCCGGGCCGCGTCCTTTACAGCAACGCCAGCGGATTGCGCCGCTCCTCGAGCGTGCCGCGGGTCACCCCCACGCGGTTGGCGGCGTTGAGCGCCGTCCACACGTCACGACCGCTGGCGCGGCCCGCCAGCAGTTCGCGGTACCAGCCCACCACACGGCCGATCTCCTCTCGCTCCTCATCGAGAAGCTCGATCCGGAACTGGGACAGGCCCTGCGCCAGGAGCGCCGGCACCGCCTCGGCGGCGCTCTGTGGCACGGCGTTGTAGAGCGTGTTGCGACAGCCCACGTCGGCCGTGAGCGGATGCTCCACGCCGATGCGGTCACGGAGCTTCACGACGTGGTCGTCGCAGGGCCGGCCGCAGTTCGTCTTGTCGGTGCCGGGTGACAGCACGGCGCAGAACACGCAGTGCTCCATGTGGAACATCGGCATCCGCTGGTGGATCACCACCTCCAGCCATGGCGGCGGCACGGCTGCCACGAGGGCCAGGAGCTGCTCACGATTCATGTCGTACGACGCGGTGATGCGGCCGCAGCCAGCCGCCACGAAGAATTCCGCCGACCGCTCGTTCGTGACGTTGAGCGAGAAGTCGCCCACCACCGGCAAGCCGCGGTCGCGGAAGAAGCGCAGCCCCGCGTGGTTGCGCACGAGGATGCCATCGGGCTCCTGCCTGGCGAGCAGGCCGAAGATGCCCATTTCACCGGGTTTCTGGATGCGCGGCGTGGCCAGATGGATCGAGGCTCCGGCGGCCCGGCACGTCTCCACCGCCTCGCGATACTGCCGGATGTCGGCGAACTCTGCGTACAGCCGGCGCTCGCCGATCTCGAGCGCCGCGCGGAGCTGCTCGAGCGAGCGGACGAGGATCTGCAGCCCCGGCAACGGGCGCGGGGCGCCGACCGCAGCGCCGGCTCCGTCCCGCCGGGTGGAGATCTTTGGCCGCCCGGCCTCATGGTCGATGCGGCGCGCGGGAACGGCCGTTGCCGCCGCCTCGAGCCGGGCCACGAGGTCGTGCCGCAACCTGCCCAGCACGCTGAAGGGGAGCATCGGGCTTCCGTCGATGTCGGCCGTCAGCGTCCGCAGTTCGAACGGCGTGCCCCCCAGTCGCCCCAGGTGGTCGCGGAGCGTGTCGGCCGTGAGCGGGTGCTTCATCGCTTCGCGGGCGGGCTCATCCGAAAGGGCCTCGCAGGTGGCGCCGGCGGCGCTGCAGGCCGTGACGTGAACCGGCCTGCCAGGGGCCACGGCGACGTGCAGGTCGACCGGCTGCCGCCGCTGCGGCTCCGCCGCGGCGAACGACTTCCGCAGCCGAGAACTGAGCTGCGGGTCGTCGGTCTTCCAGACCGCCTGGCCTGCCGCGATTGCGGCCAGGTCGAGCGCGTCGCGACCGAAGGCCAGTTCCACACGGCCTGCCGTGGCGGGCTCGGTAAGCGAATCGCCTCCCTGGAAGACCTCGTAGACGCGGCCGCCGCGGGCCTCGTCGCTCGTGGCCCCGCAGTCGAAGGCCACGCCGTCGCCGCGCTTCACGCCCCCGGCCAGTCCCGCGGCGAGTTGCACCACGACGCGGCCCCGGCGCACTTCCACGACGGTCCCCAGCCGCACGCCGCGCTTGGCGCTCGATGTCGCCGGCACCAGCATCTTGTGGTCGCAGCCCCGCAGCCAGCCCGGTGAGAAGCCGCGCGAGAATGACAGTTCCATCTCCTCCACCTGGCGCGGCGTGAAGGCCACCGGCTGTCCGGCCAGGGCCGTATCGATGGCCCGGCGGTAATGCCGCGTGATATTGGCCACGTACTCGGCCGTCTTCAGCCGGCCCTCGATCTTGAACGACTGCACGCCGGCGGCGATCAACTCCGGCACCAGGGCGTGGGCCGCCAGGTCCTGCGGCGAGAGCAGGTATTTCTGGGCGCCCAGGTCGACGTCACGGCCGTCGCAGACGAGCTCGTAGGGCAGCCGGCAGGCCTGGGCACACTGCCCGCGGTTGGCGCTGCGGCCCCCCAGCGACTCGCTCGTCAGGCACTGTCCCGAGTAGGCGACGCACAGGGCACCATGCACGAACACCTCCAGCGGCAGCGTCGTCTCCCCGCGGATCGCCGCGATCTCGGCGATGGAGAGTTCGCGGGCCACCACCACCCGCTGCATGCCCAGTTCCTCCGCGAGGGCGATGCATTCGGCGCTGGTGAGCGTCATCTGCGTGGAGGCATGGAGAGAGAGTTCGGGGCACACTTCTCGCGCCAACCGGGCGGCCCCCACGTCCTGCACGAGCACCGCATCGACACCCGCCTCAGCCAGGGCCGCCACCGCCGCGGCGAAGGCGGCCAACTCGTCACTGAACACGAGCGTGTTGAGCGTGGCGTAGCCCTTGAGACCGCGCCGGTGCAGCGTCTGCATCAGCCCGGGCAGATCTGCGAGCGGAAAATTCGTGGCCCGGGCCCGCGCGTTGAACCCCACATCGAGGCCGAAGTAGACGGCGTCGGCCCCGTTCTCGATCGCCGCGCGGACGCAGTCCCAGTCACCGGCGGGCGCGAGCAGTTCGGGGGCCTCGGGCATGCCGCCGTCACTCGTCGTTGCCGCGGAGCTTGGCCAGGACCGTGTAGTCCTCGAGCGTGGTCGTGTCGCCCACCGTCTCCCGGCCGGCCGCGACGTCGCGCAGCAGCCGGCGCATGATCTTGCCGCTGCGGGTCTTGGGGAGTGTCGCCGAGAAGTGGATGTCGTCGGGCACGGCCAGGGCGCCGATCTGCTGGCGAACATGTTTACGGAGCGCATCCTTGAGCGCGTCGCCGGGCTCGCCAGAGCGTAGCGTGATGAACACGGCCACCGCCTCCCCCTTCACGTCGTGCGGCCGGCCCACGGCCGCCGCCTCCGCCACCGCCGGATGGCTGACGAGAGCGCTTTCGATCTCGATGGTGGAGAGCCGATGGCCCGCCACGTTGAGCACGTCGTCGATCCGGCCCATGATCCAGTAATAGCCGTCGGCGTCCTGGCGGGCGTTGTCGCCGGCCAGGTACTTGCCGGGCACCCGCGACCAGTAGGTCTCGCGGAAGCGTTCCTCGTCGCCCCAGATGCCGCGCAGCATCCCCGGCCAGGGCTTCTGCATCACCAACCAGCCCCCTTCACCCTGCTCGACTGGCCCGCCGGCCGCGTCGACGATCTGCGGCACGACGCCGGGCAGCGGCAGCGTGCAGCTGCCAGGCTTGGTGGGCGTGCAGCCGGGCAGCGGGCTCATCATGATCCCGCCGGTCTCGGTCTGCCACCAGGTGTCGACGATCGGGCAGCGCTTGCCGCCGATCACCTCGTGGTACCACATCCAGGCCTCGGGATTGATTCCTTCGCCGACGCTCCCCAGCAGCCGCAGGCTGGAGAGATCGCGGCCCTCGATGTGCTGCATGCCCCACTTCATGAACGAGCGGATCGCCGTGGGCGCGGTGTAGAAGATGGTGGGCTTTTCCTGCTCGATGATCTCCCAAAACCGGCCCTCGTGCGGAGCGTTGGGCGCGCCCTCGTAGATCAGGATGCTGGCACCGGCCGCCAGCGGGCCGTACGTCACGTAACTGTGCCCCGTGATCCAGCCGCAGTCGGCCGTGCACCAGAAGAGATCGTCGTCGCGCAGGTCGAACACCCATTCGGCCGTCGTCTTGGCCCAGAGCAGGTAGCCGGCCGTGGTATGCTCGATCCCCTTGGGCTTTCCCGTCGAGCCGCTCGTGTAGAGGATGAACAGCGGCGCCTCCGAATCGAGGGCCACGGGGGGCGTGTCGGCGGGCATCCCCGCCACGAGGTCGTGCCACCACACGTCGCGGCCGGGCACCATCTCCACGGGCTGGCCGGTGCGCCGCAGCACGATCACGTGTTTCACGGTGCTCGGCTTGTGGCTCTTCGAGGCCAGCGCCTCGTCGACGTTCTTCTTGAGGGGCAGCTGGGCGCCGCGCCGCCAGCCGCCATCGGCCGTGATCACAGCCACCGCGTCGGCGTCCTGGTTGCGGTCGGCGATCGCCTCGCTGGAGAAACCGCCGAAGATCACGGAGTGCACCGCGCCGATCCGGGCGCAGGCCAGCATCGCGATCACGAGTTCGGGCGTCATCGGCATGTAGATCGACACCACCTGGCCCGGCTGGATTCCCAGCTTCTGCAGGCCCGCGGCGCACCGGCACACCTCGGCGTGCAGTTCCCGGTAGGTGAGCGTGCAGCGGTCGCCGCCGGGCTCCCCGACCCACACCAGCGCCGTCTTGTCGCCGCGGCCCGCGGCCAGATGCTGGTCGAGGCACACGGCCGAGGCGTTGATGCGGCCGCCGCCGAACCAGGTGGCCGCGGGGGGCTGCCAGTCGAGGACACGGTCGTAGGGCTTGATCCAGGGCAGCTGCCGGGCCCGTTCGTCCCAGAAACCTTCAGGGTCGCGCGCGGCCGCGTCATAGAGCCGCCGGTAGTCCTCGAGCGACCCGATCCGGGCCCGCACCGAAAACTCGGCCGGCGGCGGGAACACGCGATCCTCCTGCATGACACTGGCCACCTTGCCACCCGCTCCACCCGTGCTCGCACCAGCCATGTCGACTCCTTGAGTGCCTGTCTTGCCGATCATCCCTGCCGGACGAACCAAGCAGACCATCCGCACCTGCCACGGGCAATGCCAGGGGCCTGGCTCGCGGTTCACGCCCCGAACGGCCGGTCGCTGGTGGCGTCGGTGCCGAATCCGATGCCCAGGGCCCGGGCGGCCTGCACGGCCGACCCCTGCGGATCGACGGTGGCGAGCTGGCTGACGGCCTCCGCGATCGGCACGCTCGTGATGTGCGGAGGACGGTAGCAGACCATCTCGCCGAAGCGGCCCTCGTGCACGAGGCGCACGGCGTGGGCGCCATACTGCGTGGCCAGCATGCGGTCGAACGAGGTGGGCATGCCGCCGCGCTGCAGGTGACCGAGAACGACGGTGCGGACGTCACGCTGCAGACGCGTGCCCACTTCGCGGGCCACGATCTCGCCGATGCCCCCCAGCTTCACCTGCCGCCGCTCGCCGCCGTCGCCATCGTGAACGAGCTCCCCACCGGGCAGTGCGGCCCCCTCGGCCACGACGATGAGCGTGAAGCGTTTGCCCTCGTGCTCCCGTTCCAGCACCTTGCGGCACACGTTTTCGAACGTCCAGGGAATCTCCGGCAGCAGGATCACGTCGCCGCCCCCGGCCATCCCCGCGTGCAGGGCGATCCAACCGGCGTGCCGGCCCATCACCTCGAGGACCATCACCCGCTCGTGGCTGGCGGCGGTCGTGTGCAGCCGGTCGAGGGCGTCGGTCGCCGTGGCTACGGCGGAGTCGAAGCCGAAGGTGAACGTGGTGGCGCCCAGGTCGTTGTCGATCGTCTTGGGCACGCCGACCACCGGCACGCCATGCCGAAAGAGTTGCTGGGCGATGGCCAGCGAGCCGTCGCCCCCCACGCAGATGAGCCCGGCGATGGCCAGTTGCCGCACGGTGGCAGCGGCCTGGTCGAGCAACTGCGGGTCGATCTCCACGCGCTGTCCATGGCCGACGAGCGTCGAGAACCGGCCCTTATTCGTGGAACCGAGTATCGTGCCGCCGCGGAGGAGGATGCCCGCCGTGTTGTAAGCGTCGAGCGGCATGTAGGAGACGGGGTCAACGAGGCCCTCGTAGCCCTTGAGAAAGCCGACCACGTCGTAGCCGAGACGCGTGCCGGCCTTGGTGGCGGCGCGGATCACGGCGTTCAGCCCCGGACAGTCGCCACCGCTGGTGAGGATGCC
>QWPN01000123.1 GCA_003671185.1 Planctomycetota bacterium | reverse complement strand
CGGGGCCGCGGCTGGCTCCCGGCGGGGCCGCTTCGCCGGCGCCCAGCACCGCCGCGCCGGTATCCGCAGGATTTCCCGTGCCTGCCATCCCCGCGATCCGCGGTGTCGCCGGCGCCCGTCCCGGCGGTCCGCAGGTCGTTCCGCACGTTCATGACGGGCCGGCGGTACGCCGCGAGCGTAAAGCCGCCTGGCCTGCCCTGGTCGCTGGCGGGTGTGCCCTGGCGGCGCTTGTGGCTGCTGCCGCGTTCTTGCTGATCGGAGGCAGCGGCACGCGCGACAGGCCCCGGCTGGCGGCGCCGCAGGCCGCTGACGTGCCGGCGGCGAAGCCGCAGCCCAGTCCCAAGCCGACGCCGCAGGTTGCCCGGGAGGAGCCTCGCGCGGCGCCGGCCGGCACGGAAAAACCCGTCGCGCCGACGCCGGCCGAGCCCGCGCCCGAGGTGCGGCAGATCGTCGTCGACGACGCCAAACTCCCCTGGGAGTCGCCCACGGCCGGGGTCCCGCCAACGCTGCGGCACCTGCCGGCAGGATCACAACTCATTCTCATCGCGCGGCTGGCCGACATGGTTGCGGACGAGGAGGGCCGGCTGTTCCTCAAGTCGTTGGGGCCGTCCACGGAGGCGGTGCTGGGGTCGGTCGCGGCGCTGTGTGGTTGCGAACTCGGTGGCATCGAGGTGCTGCAGGCCGGCTGGCAGGCCGACGCCGCCGCCGACGTCGTAGGTGGCTACGCGGTGCGGTTCACCGGGCCGGCGCGGGCGCCGGCCGACGCCGAGCAACGCAGCGCCGCCTGGGGTGACACCACGCCGCGCCGGATCGGGGCCGAAACCGTCCACGACGCCGCTCAACTCTCGTTCTGGGTTCCTGCCAGCGGGCGCGGCCGCGAACTGGTGTTCGGGCCGCGGGCCGTGGTCGACGGACTGCTCGAGCCGACCGCCGTGGCGGGCGTGCTGCCCGCGCTCGAGTCGCTGCTGCCCATGCTCGATGGCTCGCGGCACGTCACGCTGTTCGGGTCGCCGCACTATCTGCTCAACGCCGGCCGGCCGTTGCTGGTGGGGCCCTTGGAGAAAATGGCCGTGCCGCTGGACGCGCTGCTGGGCGACTCGCTGCAGGCCGCGGCACTGTCGCTGCACTTCGGGGCCGACTTCTACGTCGAACTCGACGCGGTGCCGACGCGCGACGCCCCGCCGCTGAAACTGGCCCCGGCGTTGGCCGGCCGCGTCGACGGATTGGCAGCGGCGGTGGAGCGCTACTGCACCGCGCTCGATCCCGACCCGTACGGCCGCGTGCTCGTGATGCGGCTGCCGGCGATGATCCGTGCGCTGACGGGCCAGATGCGCGCCGGTGCGGAGCGGGGCGGCGTCGTGCTCAATGCCCGTCTGCCCCGGCACGCGGGACACAACCTGGCGCTGGCGGCGGAACTGGCGCTGGCACAAGCGGGCGGCGTTTCGGCTCCCGCGGCAGCGCCGACCGCGACGGCGGCGCGGGAGGGGGCGGCGGCCACACTGAAGACCACCATGACCCTCACGTTCGCCAAGGACACCCTGGAGAAGTCGATCCAGATGATCTCCGAGGAGATCGGAGTCCCCATGGAAATCCTCGGTGGCGACCTGCAGCTCGAGGGCATCACCAAGAACCAGTCGTTCGCCCTCGACGAGCGAGACAAGCCGGCCGAGGCCATCCTGCGCGTGATTCTCGCCAAGGCGAATCCCGATGGCAAACTGGTGTACGTGGTGCGCAGCGAGGAGGGACGGGAGTCGATCAAGATCACCACCCGGGCCGCGGTGGCGAAACGCGGCGAGACGCTGCCGCCGGGATTCGAGCAACAGGCGGGCGCCGGGGCCAAGCCCGGCACGAAATGAAACAGGAGCAGTCACGATGATCATCGTCATGCACGCGGATGCCGGCAGATCGGATCTCGATCGTGTGGTCGCCAGGGTGGAGGAACTGGGGCTGCGGCCGCACGTGATCGTGGGCACCGAGCGCACCGTCGTGGCGGTCGTCGGTGATGAGCGAGGCGCCGTCTCCAGCGGCCTGGAGACATTGCCGGGCGTGGCCTCCGTGCTGCCGATCCTGGCGCCCTACAAGGTGGCCAGCCGCGAGGTGCAGTCCGAGCCCACCGTGATCCGCGCGGGTTCGCTGCAGGTGGGTGGCCCAGCCATCGGCGTCATCGCCGGTCCCTGCTCGGTGGAGAGCCTGGAGCAGATCGTGGGCACGGCCCGCGCCGTCAAGGCGGCCGGTGCGACGGCGCTGCGCGGCGGCGCCTTCAAGCCGCGGACCAGCCCCTACAGTTTTCAGGGCATGAAGGAGAAGGGCCTGGAACTGCTGGCCGCCGCCCGTGCCGAGACCGGGCTGGCGGTGGTCACGGAGGTGGTGGCGCCGGAGGACGTGACGCTGGTGGCCCGCTATGCCGACGTGCTCCAAGTGGGGGCCCGCAACATGCAGAACTACCGGCTCCTCGAGGCCGTGGGCCGCACGCAGGTGCCGGTGCTGCTCAAGCGCGGCCCGGCGGCCACGGTCGAGGAGTTGCTGCTGGCTGCCGAGTACATCCTCGACGCGGGCAATCGGCGGGTGATGCTCTGCGAGCGCGGCATCCGCACGTTCGAGACGCACACGCGATTCACGCTGCCGCTGGCCACCGTGCCCTGGCTGCACGCCCGCACGCATCTGCCCGTGGTGGTCGATCCCTCGCACGGCACCGGCCATGCGAATCTGGTGGAGAGCATGGCGGCCGCCAGCGTGGCGGCCGGTGCCGACGGCCTGATCGTGGAGGTGCATCCCGACCCCAAGACCGCCTCCAGCGACGGCGGGCAGACGCTCGACTTCGCCGCCTTCGGCCGGATGATGGAGGTCTGCCGCCGCGTCGCCGCGGCCGTCGATCGCACCATCGGCTGACCGCCGCGCCGCACGCGTGGCAGGCGATCCACGCCGCTGGCGAACCGGTGGCTCGCGACCGTGTCGGATCAGCCGATCGACTGGCGGGTCAGGCCCGCCAGCGTGGTGTCGGCCGCGAGTCGCCGCTGGGCATGCCGCAGCGCCTCGATGCCGCGGGACACACGCCGGCCGTTGCGTTCGTGCAGCATGCCGGAGCCGAACTCGATCAGGCTGTCGGCGCTGATGTCTTCCGGCGGACGGGCGAGCGTGTAGGCCGGTTCGACGCCCGCCACGCGGTGCACGAAGCCCTGTGCGACGAGCTTCTGGAGCATGTCGGCGGCAAGGGGCTGGGGAAGCCCGGTCTCCTCGACCACGTGGCCCAGCGACACGGCCTGCCCGGAGGCGAAGCCCTCGGCGACGACCTCCATCAGGAACAGCACCGACGTGGCGTCGATCATCCCCGTCCGCAGCCGCATCCGCTCCAGGTCCTCGAGTTCGTCACGCCGTCCCCCCAGCCGCTGGACGATGGCCGCCACCTCGACCCCGAACAGGATGCAGATCCACATCGCATAGGTCCAGATCATGAGCACCGGCACGAAGCCCAGCGGGCCGTAGAGGTGGCTGAACGAAAAGGCGTTGTTGATGTAGGCCGCCAGCCCCACCTTGCCCACGTGGAGGAGCACGGCCGAAACGAAGGCCCCACCCACGGCCGACCGCCAGGAGACGAACGTGTTGGGCAGGAGCACGAACGTGCCCAGCAGCATCAGCGTGATCAGGCCGATGCTCCAGACCACGCCGAGCACGCGGAGAATGCCGCGGCTGGCGTCGACGGAGGCCAGCCAGCCGCCCACATGGCTGTCGACGAGAAACAGCAGGGCGATGCCGATCGGGCCCACCGTGAGCACCATCCAGTACACGGGGACTCGCCGCAGCCAGGAGCGGCCCTGCGGCGCGCGGTGGATCGTGTTGAAGCAGTCCTCCACAGTGACCATCATCGCCACAGCGGCGTACATCATCACGGCGAAGCCGAGCAGGCCGAGGGTTTCCAGGTCGATGGTGCCGAACTTGGCGACCATGTCTTCGAGCCAGGCGCCGAGCGAGATGCCCTCGGCGCCGGCCGCACCGGCCGTGTCGGCCGGCATGACGCGAACGGCATCGAGGCCCGCCGTCTGCACCATCTGGTGGACGAGCGACCGCAGGTTGTCGGTGCCCTGGATGCCCTTGAAGAGGGCCGTGCTCACGATCGCCAGGGGCATGAGGGCGAAGAGCGTATGGAACGCGAGTGCCGCCGCCATCTGCAGGGCCCGGTCCTCGCGGAGTTGCCGGGCACCGACCCGTGCCAGGTCGTACCAGAACCTGGCCGTGGCCTGCCAATGGGTGAGTTCCTCGCGGGGGTGGGTCACCACGCGGGTCGTCCACTCCACGACGTCGTGAATGAACTTGCGAAGCATGGCGTGATCCTCGGAGGGGGACGGGGGCCGGGACGGGGAAGGGTGGATCGCAGCAGGTGTCGCCGCCAGGGGCACGGCCTCAGCCGAGCACGACCAGTGCGATCCCCATGTAGATCACGATCCCCACCACGTCCACGATCGCCGACACGAAGGGGTTGCTCATCAGCGCCGGGTCGAGGCCGATGGAGCGGAAGGCCAGGGGCAGCACCGAGCCCACCAGGGTGCCCACCATCACCACGCTGAGGATCGTGGCCGGAATCACCAGCGCGTGCACCGCACTGGGGGCGTAGGCCAGCCCCAGCAGGTAGCCGGGGAGGGAAAGCATGGCGCCCAGCAGCAGCCCCACCACGAACTCGCGCTTCAGGATGCGCCGCCAGTCGGACAGCCGGCAGTCGCCGCTGGAGAGGGCCGTGATCACCAGCGTGGCGGACTGGTTGCCCGAGTTGCCACCGCTGGCGATCACCAGGGGGATGAAGGCCACCAGCCAGGCGTGCGGCGACCGCCACTTGGCCAGCACCATCGCCGTCACGGCGGCAGTGGCGAAGAGGATCGCCAGCCACACTCCCCGCTTCCAGGTCATCGACACCAGCGCCGCTTCCAGGTAGCCCTCGCCGAGCGGAGCGATGGCGGCGATGCGCTGGGCGTCGTCCGTGGCCTCCTGGCGGACGGCGTCGAGCACGTCGTCGTGCGTGACGATGCCCACCAGCCGCTGCCGGTCGTCCACCACGGGGATGGCCAGGAAGTCGAAGCGGGCCAGCTTCTGCACGACCTGCTCGCGGGGCTCTTCAACCCGCACGCCGATCACGTCGCGCTGCATGAGGTCGCAGACCAGGGCGGTCGGCTTCGCCAGGATCAGGTCACGGAGCGAGACGAAACCCACGAGCGTGCGTTCCTGGTCGAGCACGTAGATGTAGTAGATCGACTCGCTGTTCGGCGCCTGGGAACGCAGCCGCGCGATCGCCTCGCCCGCCGTGATGTCGGCGGGAAGCGACGCGTACTCCGTGGTCATCATCGACCCCGCCGACCCCTCGGGGCAGGAGAGCAGCATGCGGATGTCGTGCCGCTCCGCCTTGGCGACCAGGGGCAGGATTTCCTCGACGAGTTCCGGATCGAGTTCGCGCAGCAGGTCGTCCCGGTTGTCGGGCGCCATCCATTCGAGGAGAGAGCCGAGATGCGGGCGGTCGGCCGCCTTGACGAGCTCGACCTGCCGCGGCATGGGGTAGTAGGGAAAGATCTCCGCCTGCCGCTCCACCGGCACCGAATCGAGCAGCCCCCACACTTCTCCGTCGTCGAGCCCCTCCGAGAACTCCGCCACCGTGGCCGGGTGCAGTTCCTCCGCCACCTCGCGCAGCCCCGCCACGTCGTTCTCGGCGAGCATCACGCGGAGTTCGGGGATCAGGATCGGGTTGGCGGTGGGCATGGCGGGCGGGACGAAGACGACGGCCGACGCGACCGGCCTATACTGCCGGGGTTCCGGGATCACGCGCGGACGCGACCAAGTATGCCCACGAACGCACAGGGAGTCGACCACTGCAGGGCGCTTCGGCTTGGCCGCTGCACGGTCGCGATCCTCATCGGCGCGCTCCTGCGGGGTGTGGCCGCCGAGGCGGCGACGCCCGCTCCCGCCGTGCGGGGCGAGGATTCACCGCGCGCCGCCCGCGGCTGGAACCACCTTCTCGAGCGGGCCTACCTGCCGGCCGACTTTGACCAGGACGTGTTCGACGAGTTGTGGACCACATGGGAGGAGCCGCTGCGATCGCGTGCCGCAGCGGCCCCCGTCGAGGAACGGAGGCGGATGGCCTTCGAACGCTACGGGTTGACGCCCCACCCCGAGTCCCCCTCGCGCTCGCTGCAGTACGTGGTCGACCGGCAGGGGGCATGGACCATGAGCTGCCTGGCCTGCCATCAGGGGCAGGTGCGCGGCGTCGCCGTTCCCGGCCTACCCAACTCGAACTACGCCCTGGAGACGCTCACCGAAGAGGTGCGGCTGGTCAAGGTGCGGCAGCGGAAGGCATTCGGACACATGGATCTGGGGTCGCTGCTGCTGCCCCTGGGCACGACCGTGGGAACGACCAACGCCGTGATGTTCGGCGTGGCCCTGATGCGGCACCGTGACGCTGAGTTGAACGTCGTGCAGCGGCCGCCGCGGTTCGATCTCGTGCACCACGACATGGACGCTCCGCCGTGGTGGCACTACCGCCGGCGTCGCAGCCTGTATGTCGATGGCTTCGCCCCCAAGGGACACCGCATGCTGATGCAGTTCCTGCTCGTCAAGGAAAACGGTCCACGGCAGTTCTGCGACTGGGAGGAGGAGTTCCGCGACATCGAGGCCTGGATCGCCTCGCGGCGGGCACCGCCCTGGCCGGGACCGGTGGATGGTCCGCTGGCCGACCGCGGCGCGGCCCTGTTCGCCGATCACTGCGCGGGCTGCCACGGCACTTCCGGGGCGGACGGGTCGTATCCCGACAAGCTCGTGCCCATCGTCGAACTGGGCACCGACCGCGTGCGGCTCGATTCCCTGTCGGCCAAGGAGCGGGGCGATCTCACCGCCAGCTGGTTCGGCCACTTCGGCGACGACGCGGCCGGCCTGGAGGCGCGGGCCGCCGCGACGGGGTACGTGGCGCCGCCGCTCGACGGCATCTGGGCCAGCGCCCCGTACCTGCACAACGGCTCCGTGCCCACGCTCTGGCACCTCATGCATCCGGCGCGGCGGCCCACGGTGTGGCGGCGCACGCCGGCTGGCTACGATGAAGCGCGGGTGGGGCTCGAGGTCGAGGAACTGGAGGACCTCCCCTCCGGCAAGCTCCTGCCCGCCGCGCGCCGCACCTACTTCGATACGCGCAAGCCTGGCAAAAGCGCCGCCGGTCACGACTTTCCCGACGCGCTCGCGGAGGACGAAAAGTCGGCCGTCCTCGAATATTTGAAAACCCTGTGACGGCGACCGGCTCTCGCCACATCCGCCGCACGATTTGCTACGCTGTCCCACCCGCAGCGGAGACTCGCGGCGGCCCCGACGGAGGTATCCCATGACCCAGCTGGAACGTGCCCGCGCCAACGAGACCACCGCGGAGATGAAGTTCGTCGCCCAACGCGAAGACCTTCCCGAGGAGTTGATCCGGACGGAGGTGGCCCGTGGCCGGATGGTGATCCCCGCCAACCGTGTGCACCTGGGGATGAAGCTGGAGCCGATGGGCATCGGCGTCGCCGCCCTCACCAAGATCAACGCCAACATCGGCAACTCCGCGGTCACGAGCGACGAGCAGACGGAACTCGAGAAGCTCCACATGGCGGTCCACCACGGCGCCGACACCGTGATGGACCTGTCGACGGGCCGGGACATCGACCGCATCCGCCAAGCCATCATCGCCGCCTCCCCGGTGCCGATCGGTACCGTGCCCATCTACCAGATGCTCGAAGAGCTCGGTGGAGACATCGAGGAAATGAAGCCGCAGCACTTCCTCGACATGTGCGAGAAGCAGGCCAGTCAAGGGGTGGACTACATGACCGTCCACGCCGGCCTGCTCCAGGAACACCTGCCGCTGACCATGAACCGCGTCACCGGCATCGTCAGCCGGGGTGGGTCGCTGATCGCGCGCTGGATGATGTCCCACCGTCTGCAGAATCCGCTGTATACGCACTTCGAGGACCTGTGCGACATCTTCCGCCAGTACGACGTGACCTGGAGCCTGGGTGACGGGTTGCGGCCCGGGTCGATCGCCGACGCCAGCGACGAGGCGCAGTTCGCCGAACTCCACGTGCTTGGCGAATTGACGCGCCGGGCCTGGAAGAAGGGCTGCCAGGTGATGGTGGAGGGCCCCGGTCACGTGCCCATGGACCAGATCGACATGAACGTGAAACGGCAGATGGAGGAGTGCGACGAGGCGCCCTTCTACGTGCTCGGTCCGCTGGTCACCGACATCGCGCCGGGATACGACCACATCACCAGCGCCATCGGAGCGGCCCTGGCCGGCTGGAGTGGGGCGGCGATGCTCTGCTACGTGACGCCCAAGGAGCACCTCGGCCTGCCCGATGCCGACGACGTGCGGCAGGGGGTGATCGCCTACAAGATCGCGGCCCACGCGGCTGATCTGGCCAGGCATCGGAAGAACGCCCGGGTGCGGGATGACGCCCTGTCGCGGGCCCGGTTCAACTTCGACTGGAACGAGCAGTTCCGCCTCTCCCTCGATCCGGAGACGGCCCGCAGGTACCACGACCAGACGCTGCCGCAGGAAACCTTCAAGAGCGCCCACTTCTGCAGCATGTGCGGCCCCAAGTACTGCTCCATGAAGATCTCGCAGGAGATCCGCGAGATGGCGGCGGCCGACGGCACCCCGAGTGAGCCGGTCGCGATCCAGTTGCCGTGAGCCGACTACGAGTCGGTCTCGTGGCGGTCGGACTCTGTCTGGCGTCTGCGGCGCTGGCCGCCGACGGCATGCGGGTGGGCGTGGACGGCAACTACGTCCTCGGCATGGAGCGGGAGGGCCGCCAGTGGCGGTGGCGAGGGGAGGCCCGGGATCTCTTTCAGGGCATCGCGGCTGCTGGCGTCGAGGCGTTTCGCGTGCGCTTGTGGACGCGAAACGACGGGCCGAATGGCCGGGACGAGGCGACCGAGGTGGTGCGACGGGCGGTCGCGGCCGGCCTGGATCCGTATCTCGTCATCTTCCTCAGCGATGACTGGGCCGATCTGATGAAGCAACCGGCTCCGGCCGACTGGCGGGATCTCGATATCGATGCCCGGGCGCCCGCAGTGCGACGCTACTCGAGCGAGGTCGTCGCCCATTTCCGCCGCGCCGGACTGCGCAGCCACCTCTACGAGATCGGCAACGAGATCGACTACGGCATCTGCGGCGTGTATCCGGGCAAGGGCACGAAGAAGACCCCGGAGAGCCTGGCCCGGCGCTGCTGGCCCGAGGCGGCCAGGCTCATCGCGGCCAGCCAGGCCGGCGTGCTCGAAGCCGATCCCGAAGCGACCTTCATGCTTCACATCGCCCACTGGTGGGACGCCCGATTCTGCTCGGACTTCTTTCGCTTCATGCTCGACCACGGCGTGCAGGTCGATGTCGCGGGCCTCTCGTATTTCCCGTCGGCCAACATCGGTGGTTCACTGCAGATGGAGCAGTTCGGTGAGGTGGCCGCGCACCTGCATGCAGCCATCCAGCGTCCCATCGCCGTTCCCGAGACGGCCTACCCATGCACCCGGGAGTTCGCAGGCCAGTTTTCCCGCTGGAAGAAGGAGACGCCGGGCTATCCACTGACGCCCGACGGTCAGCGGCTCTGGCTGACGGACTTCCTTGCATTCTGTCAGCACCATCCCGCCATCCAGGCCGTGTACTACTGGAGCCCGGAGTGGTATGGCGAGGGGATGTGGACAGCTTTCGCCTGTTTCGACGTCGACGGTGATGCCCGGCCGGCGTGGGAGTCTTTCGCGGTGCCGGCACGCGGACGCGTTGCGGCCAAGCGGACCACGTACATGGAGGCGATCGAAGGAAGCGTCGCCACGGTGCCCGTCGCGGAGGCTCGGCAGGTCGCCGAGGCGGTGCTGCGCGAGGAATTGCGGCGGCATGGCGGCGTGACCACCGGTTACATCGAGGCCATCACGGCGCGGGAACTGGTCGTCGCCGGCTATCGCGTGGCACTGCGGGCATCGCTGATGGGGAATCTGGCCCTCAACGCCGCAGCCAAGGGAAGTGCGGCTGGGGACTGGCGCGACGCGGTGAACCGGATGGACGGAGACAAGGAACGCCTGGTGCTGTTCGTTCGCCGTCCTGACGATCCCCTTGTGGCGGATGTCCTGGCCCATGCGGCCGCACGCGGCGTGGCGGTGCTGACGCATCCGCTGCTCCCCGAGGCACCGCTGACGTTCGGTTTCAAGCTGCTGCAGGACGAGTGACGCCGCGGTTCACGCGGCCATCGGCGGACGGACGGCTACTTGCGGGACCAGCCTGTTCCGTCGGGGCGATCCTCCAGCACGATGCCCGCTTCCGTGAGCTTGGTGCGGACGAGATCGGCGGTGGTGAAATCCTTCGCCTTCCGGGCGTTGGCCCGGATCTCGATGATCAGCTCCATGAGCTTCCCTGTCAGGGCGTCGTCGGCGGCGCCCGCCGGCCGCGGCGGCTCCAGGAACAGGCCCAGCACGCCCGTCAGTTCCCGCATCACGAGCATCATCGCGTCGAGCGTGGCCAGTTCCGCGGCGGGCTTCTTCGCCTCCAGCGAATGCTGGTCGATGAACTTGTTGGCCGTGCGCACGAAGTCGAACAGCGTGGCGATGGCGATCGCGGTGTTGAAGTCGTCGTCCATCGCGGCCAGGAATTTATCGCGCAGCGGCCTGACCTCGTCCCCCGCGGCGGCCACCGCGACGTCGCCTTCGCGTCGGGTGCGGCAGGGCAGGGCATGGAACGCCGTGCCGGCGATCCGCTGGTAGCGGGCGAAGAGCCGCTCGAAGGCCTCCAGCGCCCGGGCACTCTCCCCCAGCGGCTCCTCGCCGAAGTGGATGGGGCTGCGGTAGTGGGTGGAGAGCAGGAGCATGCGGATCGCCTCGGGCCTGTGCCGCGCGAGCAGGTTCTTGAAAGGCTCGGCCCCGGTCGACTTGGAGATCTTGGTGGCGGCCTGCGCGGCCGCGTCGTCTGCCGGCGCGTCCGCACCGCGTGGCCGGCCGCCCACCTTGCCGGCGGCGCCGGCCGCCTGCATCAGGCCGTTGTGCATCCAGAACGTGGCCATCGGCAGGTCGTGGAGCGACTCGCTCTGGGCGATCTCGTTCTCATGGTGCGGGAACACCAGGTCGAGGCCGCCGCCGTGGATGTCGAAGTGCGGCCCGAGGATCGCCTTGCTCATGGCGGAGCACTCGATGTGCCAGCCGGGGCGGCCCGGCCCCCAGGGGCTGTCCCAGGCAGGCTCCCCCGGCTTGGCCTGCTTCCAGAGCGCGAAGTCGGCGGACGACCGCTTCCGTTCGGCGGTCGATCCGCCCTCGCCCTGCATGGCCGCCACGGAGCGGTTCGTGAGCTTGCCGTAGTCGGCGTCCTTCGTGACGTCGAAGTACACGTCGCCGTCGCTCGAGTAGGCGCAGCCCTTGGCGATCAGCCCCTCGATGAAGGCGATGATCGTGCCGATGTGCTCGGTGGCCTTGGGCATGATGTCGATGCCCTGCACGCCCAGGGCGTGCAGGTTGGCCAGGTAGTCGGCCGTCATCTCCTCGGCCAGCTTCGCCATCGTGGTGCCGCGGGCCGTGCTCTCGGCGATGATCTTGTCGTCCACGTCGGTGATGTTGACGACCCACGTCACCCGCCAGCCGGAGTACACCAGGTGCCGTTTCACGGTGTCGAAGATCACCGGGCCCACCATGTGGCCGATGTGGCTCGGCTTGTAGACCGTGGGGCCGCACAGGTACATGCCCACGTGCCCCGGCTTCACCGTGGCCAGCGGCGACTTGGTGCGCGTCAACGTGCTGTAGATTTCGATCGTGGGCAGGGGCCCGGTGCCGTGCTCCATACGCTGCGCTTCCGCCGTCGCCATCGTGTGACTTCGCTCCGTCGCTGTGTCGCTAGTCAGGCCCGCCGCTCGACGAGCACCACGCACTCCGCCGCCACCGCCAGTTCCTCGCCGACCGGGCCCACGCCCTCGCCGGTCTTCGCCTTGAGCCAGACCGCGTCCTCGCCGACGCCGAGAATCTCGGCGATCCGTCGGCGGATGGCGGGTCGGTGCGAAAGGATTCTGGGCCGCTGGGCGGAAATCACGCAATCCAGATTCACGATCCGCCAGCCGGCGGCCGACACCCGCTCCAGCGCCCGCCGCAGCATGTCGGCCGAGTCGCGGCCCCTGTTGGCGGGGTCGGTGTCCGGGAACATCTCGCCGATGTCGCCCAGGGCCGCGGCGCCGAGCAGGGCGTCGGTGATGGCGTGCAGGAGCACATCGGCGTCGCTGTGGCCGATCGCGGCGCGGTCGTGTGGAATCGTGATCCCGCCGATCACAAGGCCGGTGCCGGGGCCGAGCCGGTGCGTGTCGTGGCCGAGGCCGATGCGAAACATGCCTGCCGTCTCCCGGGAAAGGCCTGGTTTTCCCCTATACTCCCGCCATGCACAACACCGATCGGCCGGCCGTCGCCGCTTCCACGGACGCCGTCATCCGAGTGGCCGGGCTGGCCAAGGAATACCGGGTGTACGACAAGCCCGAAGGGTTGCTGGCCAGCGTCCGCGGCCTGTTCCGGCGTCGCAGTCGCGTGGTCGAGGCGCTGCGGGGCGTCGATTTGGCCGTCGGCCAGGGCGAGTTCGTGGCCCTGCTGGGCCCCAACGGTGCCGGCAAGACGACGCTCCTCAAGCTGCTATCCGGAATCATCACACCCACCCGGGGCGCGGCCACCGTGCTCGGTCACGTGCCCTGGGAACGCGCCGATGCCTTCCGCCGCCGCTTCGCGCTGGTGATGGGTCAGCGCAACCAGTTGTGGTGGGACCTGCCTGCCGCCGAGAGCTTTCGGTTGCACCAGGAGATCTACCGCATCGAGCCCGCCCGCTTCGAACGGACCAGGGACGAACTCGTCGACATGCTGGGCGTGCGCGACCTGATGCTGCGACCGGTCCGCGACCTGTCGCTGGGCGAGCGCATGAAGCTGGAGTTGGTGGCCGCGCTGCTGCACGAGCCGGAGGTGCTGTTCCTCGACGAGCCGACGATCGGCCTCGACGTGGTGGCCCAGCACACGATCCACCAGTTCCTGCGGCACGTGCAGAAGGAGCGTCGCACCACGGTCGTGCTCACCACCCACTACATGAAGGACGTGGCCGCGCTCTGTGAGCGAGTGGTGGTGATCACGCGAGGCTCGATCCTCTACGACGGCTCGCTGCAGCGGATCGTCGACCGGTTCACCACGCACAAGATCGTCACGCTCGATTTCGACGAGGCGCCCGACCGGGATCGCGTCGAACGGTTCGGCTTCCCCTGTGAGGTGCGCGGGCCACGGGTCGTGCTGCGCATCGACCGCGGCCGGATCGCCGACGCGTTGCCCACCCTGTTGCGCAGCGAAGGGGTGCGGGACGTGTCGGTGGAGGACGTGCCGTTGGAGGAGATCGTGGCGGAGTTGTTCCGCTCCGGCGGCCGGGCCGCCGGTCTGCAGGAGTCGGCGTCATGACCGCCCCAGCCCCGGGCAGTCCGATGTGGGCCGGCCTGCGCACCTGGTGGACGATGCTCTCGATCTGCCTGGAGGAACGGCTCGTCTACCGGGGCGACTTCGCCCTCGGCACGCTGATGCGCTTCCTGCCCATCGTCACGCAGGTGTTCCTCTGGACGGCCGTGTTCGCCGCCAGCAGCCGCACCGACATCGCCGGCTACTCGCGGAACGACATCGTCGCCTACTACCTGCTCACCATGCTGACGCGGGCCTTCTCCAGCATGCCGGGGCTGGCCGGCGGCATCGCGCGGAGCGTGCGCGACGGGTCGGTGAAGAAATACCTCGTGCAACCCGTGGACTACGTGTCGTTCCTGCTGGCGGCCCGCATCGCGCACAAGCTCGTCTACTACGTCGTCGCCGCGCTCCCCTTCGCCGGCGTGTTCTGGGTGTGCCGCGGCTACTTTCCCCCGCCTCCGGACGCGGCCACG
This sequence comes from Planctomycetota bacterium, assembly GCA_003671185.1. Classification (GTDB taxonomy): domain Bacteria; phylum Planctomycetota; class Planctomycetia; order Pirellulales; family UBA1268; genus QWPN01. Next base: position 11,844 of record QWPN01000123.1, on the reverse strand, counting down.
ATCGCGGCCTGCGTGGTGTCGCTGCTGCTCTCGTTTTTGCTCGGCTTCTTCATGGAAGCCACGCTGGGCATGCTCGGCTTCTGGTTCATGGAGGTGTCGAGCATCGTGTTCGGGTACATGCTCGTGCAATACCTGCTCTCCGGGCACATGTTTCCCATCGACATGCTCGCCGGCATCCCCAGCGGCCTGCCGGGCACGAGCGTGGCCGACGTGGTCCACTGGCTGCCGTTCGAGTACACCGCCTACTTTCCCGCCGCGGTGTGGCTGGGCAAGATCCGCGGCATGGAGTTGGCGCGGGCCCTGGCGATCGAGGCGGGGTGGGTGTTGGTGATGGTGGTGGCCTGCCGCATCGCCTGGCGACGCGGCACGCGGCGCTACAGTGCCTTCGGAGGATGACGTGACCCGCTACCTCGCCATCTTCCTGACCTGCGCCCGGGCCTGCCTGGTCCGCGATATGACGTTCCGGGCCAACTTCATCCTGGAGTGCGTGACCAGCCTGGGCTGGATGTCGATGAACCTGGCCTTCTACCTGCTGATCTTCCAGTTCACGCCGGAGATCGGTCGGGGGACGGGCTGGTCGCGGGAGCCGTTCTTCGCCTTCGTGGCTACTGGGCTGCTCATCAACTCGATCGTGCAGGCGCTTTTCATGCCCAGCGCCGAGGAGCTCACGGAGATGGTGCGCAGCGGCGGGCTCGATGCCGTGCTCGTGCAGCCGCTCGACGCCCAGTTCATGCTCTCCATGCACCGCGTCGATTTCTCGTCGTTCGCCAACGGCTTCGTGGGGCTGGGCCTGCTGGCCTGGGCCGTGCCCCGGCTCGACCAGCCGCCGTCCCTGCTGGCCTGGCTGCTGTATCCGCTGCTCGTGCTCTGCGGAGTGGCCATTCTCTACGGGCTGGTGATCATGCTGGCCGCGGCCACGATCCTCATGGGCCGCAACCAGAGCCTGTACGACTTCTGGTTCTACCTCACCAACTTTTCCCGCTATCCCGCCGAAATCTACGCCGGGCCATGGGGTGGTCCGATCCGCACGGTGTGTACGTTCGTGATCCCGATCCTGCTCGTGGTCAACGTGCCGGCACGGGTCATCGCCCAGCCGTTGGAGGGCAGGGCCTGGGGCCTGGTGGCCGCGGCCGTGGTGGCGGCCATCGTGTCGCTCGTGGTGTCGCGGTTCGTGTTCCAGGCGGCGTTGGCCAAGTACCGCAGCGCGTCGAGCTGAACGGGGTGTCCATGTCCAACCGCGCGGCATCCGGATTTTCGCTTCACGAGGACACGAGCGCCTCGCTCATCGGGCTGGCGATCCTGGCACTGGCACTGGCCGTCACCTGGCAGGCCCGCCCCGCGACGGATGGCGAGAGCCGGGAACGGTATCCCAAGGGCTGGCCGACGCCGCTGGCCGCCACGATCGACCGGCCGCAGCCCTGGTCCGACTCTCCGCTCCAGGCCCTGCGCGACAAGAAGGACAATTCGATCGCCGCGCCGATCCTGCTGGGCATGGCCTGGGTGGTGGCCGTCGGCGCCGCCGGCGCGGCGCTGGGCGGCGGGGAGGTGCTGCGCTTCCTGCCGGGGGCCGCCATGCTCGCCGCGCTCACGGGGGCGGCCTGGTTCCTCGCCGCCCAGAAGCTCGTCCACCACTACAACCTCGAATACCCGCTCTGGGCCCTGGCCATCGGGCTCACGATCGGCAACACGGTGGGCGCGCCCCGCTGGCTCATGCCCGCGCTCAACGGCGAGTTTCTCATCAAGACGGGCCTGGTGATCTTCGGGGCCGAGGTGCTCGTGAGCCGGCTGTTGGAACTGGGGCTGCCGGGGTTGATGACGTCGTGGCTGGTGACGCCGGTCGTGCTCGTCACCACCTACTGGGCCGGCGTGCACCTGCTGCGCATCCCGTCACGCTCACTGTGCATGGTGGTGTCGGCCGACATGTCGGTGTGCGGCGTGTCGGCCGCGATCGCCACGGCGGCCGCCTGCCGGGCGAAAAAGGAGGAGTTGTCGCTGGCCATCGGACTGTCGCTGTTCTTCACGGTGATCATGATGGTCGCCATGCCGCCGTTCATCGCCTGGGTGGGCATGGATCCGATCGTGGGCGGCGCCTGGCTGGGGGGCACGATCGACGCCACCGGGGCGGTCGTGGCCGCCGGCGAGGCGCTGGGCAAGGAGGCGGGCCAGGTGGCCGCCACCGTGAAGATGATCCAAAACTCGATGATCGGCCTGATCGCCTTCGCGGTGGCCGTCTATTGGACGGGATGGGTCGACCGCGACGGGGCCGCTGCCCGGGGTTCACTGGGGGCCGAGGTGTGGCGGCGCTTCCCCAAGTTCATTCTCGGCTTTCTGCTCGCGTCGCTGCTCTGCTCGTGGCTGTTCAGCAGCGGGCCGGCCCAGGCCCTGTGGGTCGACGGCGCGATTACCGGGTTCACGTCCCGCCTGCGGGCATGGCTGTTCTGTGCGGGCTTCGTCTGCATGGGGCTGCAGACGAACTTCCGCGAACTCGCGCCGGCGCTCGTCAGCGGCAGACCGCTCGTACTCTACGTGGCAGGCCAATTCCTCAACCTCGTGCTCACGCTGGCAATGGCGAGCCTGACGTTCGGTTGGCTGTTCCGCAAGGCGGTGGACTCGTGAACTGGCCCCCTGGAAGCGGCCGGCTGGCCGCGCTCGGCGCCGCCGCGGCGCTGCTCTGGTGCGGCGTGTTTCCCCGGCTCCTGCAGTGTCCTGCGTTGGCCCGGCACATCGAACTGATGGACCGCCGTGAGGTGAATCCCGCGGCCATGTATTACACGGAGCTGGAGCATCTGCCGCTGCGGCCGCCGTGGCTGGAGCGGAGGGTGCGGCTCTGGCCCGCCGCTGTCGCGGCCATGGCGTCGCCGTCGGGTCGGGAATAGACTTCTTGCCACGTCCCCGACAACGTCCTCGTGAGGATCAGTCATGCCCCTGCGGCTCGCCTTCAGCTCCAACGCGTACCTCGACGTGCCCGTGGAGCAGGCGATCGGCCGTATCGCCTCCGCCGGCTACGGCGGGATCGAACTGCTCGCCGACGTGCCGCACGCCTGGCCGGCAGGGCTCCTGGAGGTGCACAAGGAGGCGATCCGTGCGGCGATCCGCGGCAGCGGCCTGGTGATTTCGAACATCAACGCCTTCATGATGAACGCCATCGCCGATCCGCGCCAGCCCTACTGGCATCCGGGCTGGACTGATCCCGACCCGCACTACCGCGCCATTCGGCGCGAGCACACGAAGCGAGCCCTGCGTCTGGCCGCCGCCTTGGGCGCGCCGGCGATCTCCACCGAGCCGGGTGGCGAACTGGCTCCCGGGCAGAGCCGCGGGCAGGCCACCGACATCTTCTACGACGAGATCATGCCCTGCCTCGACGTGGCCGCCGAGTGTGGCGTGGGGCTGCTCGTGGAGCCGGAGCCGGGGCTGCTCATCGAGCGGTTCGAGCAATATCTGGAGTTTGCCGACCGCGTGCGGCATCCGGCCCTGGGGCTGAACTTCGACGTGGGGCACGCCTACTGCGTGGGCGACGACCCGGCCGAGTGGGTGCCTCGGATGAAGCCACACACGCGGCACTACCACGTGGAAGACATCGCCGCCACCCGCGTGCACCATCACCTCGTGCCCGGCGAGGGGGCGATCGATTTCGCCGCCGTGTTGCGGGCCATCGCCGCGCACACGCCCGACACCTGGATCACGGTCGAGCTCTATCCCTACCGCGACCGTCCCGACGACGCGGCCCGGGCCGCGCGGGCGCACCTGCTGGGGGTGGCTGCGGAGGCGGGCGTGGAGCTCGCCTGATCATGCTCGACTGGCTGCGGCTCGTGCGGCTCCCCAATCTGGCCACGGCGGCGGCCGATTCACTGGCGGGATTCCTCGTCTGTTGGTGCGCCGCCGGCAACGTCGGCTGGCCGCCCGCCGCCTGCTGGCTGGCCGTGGCGGCGTCGGTCACGTTCTACGCGGCGGGCATGGTCCTTAACGACGTCTGCGACGTGGAGATCGACCGGCGCGAGAGGCCTGAGCGGCCGCTGCCGAGTGGCGCGATCGCCGTGGGCAGGGCCGCCCTGGTCGGCCGCGGCCTGCTCACCGCGGGTTCGGCGGCCGCCTGCGGCGCCGCGGTCGCCGCCGGCTCGCCGTGGCCCGCGGCCGTGGGTGCCGCGCTCACCGCCGCTGTGTGGATCTACGACCGGCATGCAAAACCCACGCTGGCCGGGCCGGTGGTGATGGGCGGGTGCCGGGGTCTCAACTGGCTGTTGGGGATGACGGCGGCTGGCGGCCCGTCCGGCGCCCACCAATGGGCGATCCCGCTCGGCATGGCGGTGTACGTCGCCGGCATCACGCTCTACGCGCGTGACGAGGCGGGCCGTAGCCGGGCGGCACTGCTGGGGGCCGGCACGGCCGCGATGGGCCTGGGGCTGGCCGTGGCGGCGGCCCACGTCTGGCTCCCGCTGCGCAGCGGCGAGTTCCCCCCGGCCGCGGCCTTTCCGGCGGACAACTGGCTGTTGCTGTGGAGCGTGCTGGGAGCCTCGATCCTGTGGCGCGCGGTGCAGGGCGTCTTCGATCCGGTTCCTTCCCGCGTGCGCGCGGCCGTGGGGAACGCGATCATGTCGATCATCACCCTCGATGCCGTCCTCGTGCTGCCCGCCTGCGGGGCGGGCTGGGCGATCGCGCTGCTCTCCCTGTTGGCCGTATTCCTCGGTGGCAGGCAGCTCGTGCCCCCCACCTGATCGGCGGTGAATCGTGACCACGTCCACCGGCATGCGGCTCGGCTACGGCACGAATTCCATCGGCGACGTCGATCCGCTCGCTGCCGTTCCCCTGCTCGCCGAGCTGGGCTACGGGTCGCTGGCGATCACGCTCGACCACCACACGATCGACCCGAGCGCCGCCGATCTGGCGGAGCGGATCGCCCGCTGGCGCGACGCGCTCGCGGCGGCCGGCATGCGCTGCGTGGTGGAGACGGGGGCCCGGCACCTGCTCGATCCGCGGGTCAAGCACGAGCCCACCTTCGTCAGCCCCGACCGGGCCGGCCGCGACCGACGCTGCGACTTCACGCGGCGGGCGCTCGACGTGGCCGTGGCCCTCGGCGCCGACTGCGTCTCCACCTGGTCGGGCATCGTGCACGACGCAGCCGAGGAAGAAGCGGCGTGGGACCGGCTCTGCTCGGCCCTGGCCCCGGTGCTCGAGCAGGCTGCCGCGGCCGGCGTGCCGCTGGGTTTCGAGCCCGAGCCAGGAATGTTCGTCGACAGCGTGGCTCGCTGTGCCGCGCTCCGCGACCGGATGGCCGGCCATCCGGCCCTGGCCCTCACGCTCGACACCGGACACACCGAGTGCATGGGGGAGCGGCCCGCCGCCGACGTGCTGCGCGGCTGGCCGGGGCGGCTCGTCAACGTGCACGTCGACGACATGCTCGCCTGCCGGCACGAGCACCTGCCGCTGGGGACGGGTGACGTCGACTTCGCGGGCCTGTTCGCGGCCTTCTCCCGGGCGGGTTACAGCGGCGGCCTGCACGTGGAACTGCCGCGGCAGTCTCACTGCTGGCTGGACACGGCCCGACGGTCGGCTGCGTTCCTGCAATGCCTGCTACGGAGCACACCCTGGCCCGAGGCCTGATCGAGACCGGGCGCAAGGCGCATGTGGGCGCGTGCCCGAGGCCGCCGCGTCAGGTCCACTCAGCCGGCGGCTCGATCGCTTCGGCGGGGCGGTGGCCGCAGTCCTTGCGGCCCGATCCAGCCAGCCGGCTGATCACGCGCACGGTCATGTCGGCGTCGCAGGCGATCTGGCAGGAGAGACGCAGGCCGGGCGTGCCGGACAGCCCCTTGGCGGCCAGCACGTCCTTCTCGGCCTTCGTCATCGGGGCCGGCTCTCCGGCGACGAACTCCACGCGGCAGGTCGTGCAGCGGGCCACGCCGCCGCAGGCATGCAACTGGTCGGTGCCGCACTCGTCCACCAGCGCGTTCACGAGGCGCTTTCCGGCGGGCACCTCGTACGTGCCCGCACCCTCGACCGTCAGTTTCGGCATCGGCAGTTCTCCCTGGCGGCTGGGCCGCGGTGTCACTTTCCAGCGGCGTCGGCCGCGAGTGTCTTGATGCGGATGTCCTTGAACTCCACCTTCATCGGCGGCCCGGCGTGGAGTTGCAGTGCCAGCACGCCCTCGGCGGCCCGCTTGCCCTGCTGTTCGTCGACGAGTTCCGACATCAATTGCCCGTTGATGAAGTGCTGCAAACGGGGGCCGCGGGCCACCACGGTGTAGTCGTTCCACTCGCCGGGCTTGATCGCCTTCTGTAGTTCACCGGTGTTGCCGATCGGATCGCCGGGGGCCTTCTTGCCGTCGGTGGCGATCGTGATGCGTTCGCCGCGGTTGCAGAGGATGCCGCGGCCGCGCTCCTCGTAGACGATGCCGGAGTAGGTCGGGCCGGCTTCGAAGTCGGCCTGATAGCCGCCCACGACGAAGTCGCCGTGATCCTTGCTGCGGTACTGGATGCCACTGTTGCCGCCCGTGATCCGGTACAGCAGTCTGAGCTCGAAGTCACCGACATTTCCCTTCTTCCAGATCAGGAACGTGTTGCCCTTGGTGGGCTTCTCGGCCGTCGTCTGCCCCACGATCGCGCCTTCGGCCACCGACCAGAACTCGGGCTTGCCCTCCCAGCCATCGAGCGACGTGCCGTCGAAGATCGCCGCGAAGGCCTCCTTGTCGGCGGGGGCCTCGGCCCGGGCGATGGCGGCCCATGCCAGCGGCAGCGCCAGCGCGACGGCGGGCAGGAGTCGGGCAAAACGGCGGTGCGCGGCGCGGCGGTGTGTCCGGGGGGCTTCCACGTGGCGATCTCCTGGGGATGGTCGGGCCCGCGGTCGCATCCGCGCGCACGGCCACAGTATGCCACGTCGGCCGCGGCCTGCCACCCTTCGGGGCGTCGCGGCCTCAGGGAGCGGGCGGCCGGCGGGTCTCCGGCGCTCGGGCTCCGCCCCGCGTTTCGAACGCCTCCCGGTTCTGCCCCAGCATGTCGAGCAGGGCATCGATTCCCGTCACCCTCACGCCGGCCTGCTTGGCCTTCTCGAGGGCGCGGTTGCGCCGCTCGCCATCCTCCTTGCGCCACGTGGAAGTGGTGTCGCCGGCCGACGGCGGCGGCACGCCGGCATCCACGACCATCGCGGTCGACTCGGTGACGGAGTCGACGACTTGCCCCCCCGAGCGTTCGACCAGGGCGACGAGCCTGTCGCGGTCGGGTCGCGTGTCGCCGTCGAGGCGCACGAAGCCCACGATCGCCACCTCGGGTGCCGTGCCGACCGACCACAGGCTGGAGGCGACGCCGTCTCCCGACAGAATGGGGTTGCGCGTGGAGTCCTCGCGGATCCGTGCCCGGGCCATCGTCGGCCCCTCGACCCCGATCACTTCCAGCAGGCCCTTGCGGCTGCCCACGCGAGGCTTCGGGTCGGATGGGTCGTAGACCGCGAGCACGAGCCCAGGCCGCATGCCCGCCGTCGAGCGGAAGGACACCATGGCGGTGTGATCGGCTTCGTTGATGGTGCTGACGCGGCCGTCGAAACCATCGATCCGCTCGTCGCGGGGCGTGGCGGCCAGCACCGCCTGCTGCTGCCCGGTCGAGGCCACGCGGAGCGACGACAGCGTCTCGTTCTGGGTCTTGATGACCTTTTCGCGGGACTGGAGTTCCCGGTACACGACCTCCAGCTGCTGGGTCGGGTTGCCTTCCCGGACAGCCGAATCGAACAACGGCTTCGAGGCCGCCGACAGCACGCCGCCGAACTTGGCGATCTCCTGGACGACCAGCCGGTATCGTTCCGCTCCGGCCTCGGCCTTGCTTTTCTCCTCGACCAGTTTCGACTGCTTTGTTTCGTGTTCGCTGCGGTCGGTGTTGAACTTCGTGACCTCGGTCTCGAACGTGTCCTTGGCATCCTGCAGCGACGCCACCGCGACCTGCTTCGCCGCATCGGCTTCCTTGACCTTGTCCTCGGCCAGCTTCATCGCCTGCTGGAACTTCGCCTCGGCGTCCTTGACCTTTTGATCCCTGGCCTTCAGTTCGTCCGCCAGCCAGGCCACGAGCGTGCGGTAGGTCTTCTGATCGCCGGAGAAGCCGGCGAACTCCTGCGTGAACAGCTCGTTCTTGCTGGTCTCGATCGCATCCAGCAGTTCTTCCTCGCCGGCGCCGATCACTTCCCGGAGCTTGGCGTTGTCCTGCTGCACGCCACCGAGTTGCTCGTTCTTGGTGACATCGGCGGCCTTGAGGGCCACGCCGGCTTCGTATTCCTCCATCCAGCGTTGGAAGAACAGGTACGTCGTCACGGCCAACACGAACGTGAGTATCACGAACACGATGAGCGCGATGGTCAACGTGGCGACTGTCGTGCGGTTGGTAGCCATGATCCACACTCCTCCTCGCAACGCCTGGCCAGATTCCCGGACCGGGATCAGGCCGGCCGCGCACACCCCGCCGCTGGGATCGGCGGAATCGTCGCCAGCGGGTCACGCTCCGCGGAATTGTAGCGGTCGTAACGGCCTTCGATGCCGGCCGCGGCCTCCAGGTCACGCCATTCGACCCGCTTGCCGGAGACGGACGCCGCCCGACCCATCAGGGCTGCCAGCGTGCTGCGGCAGAGGGCGTCGCCATCGTCCGCGGGCCGGCCGGTTCGCAGGGAAGCGATGAACGCCGAGGCGCAGGACTGGTGGGGATTCGGGACGCTGCCGCAGTGCCCCCAGCCGCCCACGGTATGCCGGCGCAGGTCGGCCAGTCCGGCCGTGCCCGTCAACCGTTCCTCGATCCACTGGGGGCCGCCCTCGCGCCTGTCGATGGAGGCGTCGATGAACCGCCCGTCGTGGTAGATGAAACGGACGGCCGTGCCCGTGAAACCCGAGGCAGTCGGCAGCGGTGCAGCGGCCGCGGGCCAGTCGTCTCCCAGCGCCCAGATGGCCCGGTCGATGGCGTCGATGTGGTGCTCGACGAAGTGGCCCCCCGAGAAACGGTCGCAGGAGATCCAGTTGCGGATGTCACCTTCGACCGCCGTCCAGCCCTGCTGCAGGGGACGGCGCCAGGGCAGCCCGAGCCGGGCATGCACGGCCGCCCGCAGCGGACGGCCGATGCCGCCGTCGCGGATGCGGGCCACGGTCTCCACCATGGCTGCGTGGCGGCGCGGGCAGAGGCCGGAAACGAACGACAGGCCCAGTTCCCGTGCCGCGGAGCAGGCGGCCAGCACGGTGGCCACTCCAGCCACATCGACGGCGGCGGGTTTCTCGCAGTACACGTGACGCCCCGCCCGTACCGCGGCCGCCACGTGGTCGGGACGCAACCACGGCGGCGCGGCCAGGATCAGGGCGTCGACGTCGGAGTGGATCACCTGCAGCCAGGCGTCGGGGCCGGAGAAGCGCCGTTCGGCCGGACAGTCGATGCGGCCGTCCGCAGCGAGCAGCGCCGCGGCGGATGGCAGCTGGTCGGCGAACAGGTCGCCCAGGGCCGTGACCACGGTGCCCCGGTCGGCGGCCGTAGCCTGCAAGGCCGCGCCCGTGCCGCGCCCACCGCAGCCGACCAGTCCGATGCGAATCCGGTCGCTGCCGGCCACGAACGCACCGCCGGCATGCCGCAGCGCTGCCAGCGTGCCGGCCGCGCCGAGCGCGGCGCCGAGAAAAGGACGGCGGCCGATCCGCCGCTCGGGTGTCAGGGATTTCATGCCGTGGTCCTCCAGGCTGGGACGTTGCCGTGATCTGCACTGTAGAGCCACGCCGGCGGAGGCGGCAAATCCAGGCCCCGCGGTGGACGCGGAGTTCAGGGACGCTTCGTGGCCAGGCGGGCCAGGGCCTTGACCACAGCATCCTCGAGTTTGTCCGGTGCGGCACCGAAAGCGGCCTCGAATTCCGCCAGTCGCTGCCGCGGCGAGTCCTCGGCCAACGGCCGCTTCGCGGCCACCACGCGCAGATAGTCGATGAACGCGGTGCGGCGGGTCTCCAGCAGGTGCCGCACGAGCACCCAGGCCGCCGCGTAGGCGTCGACGGCTCCCTCGGCGCTGCGGAACGGCTCGTCCGACGCGACGATGGCCTGCAGGTCTCCCGCCCGGTGAACCTGCAGGAATCGCTCCATCCGCGGCCTGTTCACCATGCCGATGCCGCGCCAGCCGCGATTGTTCTGCAGATCCGGCGTTTCGAAGTACGTGGCGATGCCCTCGCTCACCCACAGCGGCACCGGTGCCAGGCGGCGGTGCATGCCGCAGTTGAAGGCCATCTGGTGGGTGGCCTCGTGCACGAGCGTGGAGACGAGGTCGGACGCGGCCGGATTGGCCAGGATCTCCACGCCGGTGCCCGCGGACGTGCCCGGCCGCCGTTGCGCGGCCAGGCCGGTGAGATCGCACGTGGTGACGCGGTTGCTCATCAGGTTGTAGTAACCCACGACACGGTTTGCCGCCGGCCCCAGGTCGCGGGCCGCGTGCGCCTCGTAGGCGGCCCGATCGGCGAAGATCACCACCACCAGCGGCCGCGCCGGGTCGTGCACCTCCAATCCGGCCTTGCTCCAGAAATTGCCGAACGCCTCGTGCAGCCGTTCGAACAGGGCTGCGCACCACTTCGCGTAGTCGCGACTCGTGTCGAAACAGACCACGTAGTGGCGCGTGGTGTGTAGGGCGAAGCCGGCGGGCAATTCAGCGAGCAACCGCCGGCCCAGTTCGGCGGCCGATTCGGCCGCGGTCGGCGTCGGCTCGTCGGTCCGCGCCGCGATCATGCCCGGCTGCAGGAGTTCGTAGCGTTCATCGGCCAGTTCCAGGAGCAGGCCGCCGTCGACCGCCTCGACGACCACGCTGCCCTCCACGGTGCGGCTGACACCGTCGCCGCGCACGTCCACACGGACGTGCGCCGGGACGTCCGTCGTGGTCGCCACGCGGTCGCCGGCCGCGCGGCAGATGATGGCCGCCAGCGGCAGGCCGACGAGGGCCGCCAGCAGGGCTACCAGGAAGGCGCGGGGAGCGCGACACATCGGCTGCTTCCGGTTCGGCGTGGCGTGCTTGGCGGACATGCGCTGCATACCGGAGGGGGACGCTGACCCTCGTCATGCGAGCAGGTTCCGGGGGTGGGGGGAAGGGCAAACGAGCGGAGTTGCGGGGCGGTGGGTGGGAGATTTTCGTGCCCGATTGCCCTCGCCGCGGCCGCTGGCGGCCGGTAGTTTCCACGGCATGATCCATTCCATCAGCGCCCGAGCAGGCTGGTCGCGGATTCGCAGCGGCCGCGCCGCCGTGTTGGCTCCGCTCCTCGCCGCATGCTGTGGATGCGCCACGCTGCCGCCGTGGTTGCACGGTGGCAAGCCGTCGGCGGAGCGGGAGAAATACGGTACCACTGCCGATCAGCGCATGAACGATCTGGCGGAACAAGCCAAGGCCGCCAAGGCCGGTTCGTCCACGCAGCGGACGGAGTTCACGCGAGACCTCGCCCGCAAGGTGCTTGATGAGCACGATCCGCGTGTGCGCTGCGCGATCGTGAAGGCAGCAGCCGGCTTCGACACGCCGGCTGCGCTGTCGATCTGCCGGGGCGGTCTCGAGGACCCCGATGAGCGGGTGCGGGTGACGGCCTGCAGCGCCTGGCGGGAACGGGGCGGCCCCGAGGCGGTGGAGTTGCTGGGGGCTCGCTACCATGCCGACCGCGAGATCGACGTGCGATTGCGGGCACTGCGGGAACTGGGCGAACTGGGTGACAAGGCCGCGGTCCCGGTGCTGGCCCGGGCTCTTGAAGACCCCGATCCCGCGGTCCAGTATCGCGCCGTGGCAGCCCTCAAGCAGATCAGCGGACGCGACCTTGGCGACGACGTGAACGCCTGGCGGGCTTGGGCCGCTGACCCCGAGGGTGGCCCCGAGTGGTCGATCGCCGAGGGG
>QWPN01000041.1 GCA_003671185.1 Planctomycetota bacterium | reverse complement strand
GCAGGCCCAGGCCGGCGCCCTTCTGCACCCGGTCGCGGATCGTGCTCAGATCCTCCGGCCGCAGCGCCCCGGAATCGAGGTCGCCGATCAGGAACACGTTGAAGTCGCCCTTCAGTTGCCGACCCAGGTCGACGGGCCACCGGTCGCGGCGGCTGGAGTCGATCCACTGGAATTCGACCTGGATGTCGGGGCTCGCGGCCAGCACGCGGCGTAGGAATCGCTGCTCGACCCGCAGCGCGCCCTCCACGTAGAACACCCGCAGACCACCGTCGATGACCTGCACGAACGTAGAGAGCTCGTTGTTGGCCACGATCACCTCCCCCTCCTGGGGTTCGACCCGCAGCGTCAGTTTGCGCTCGCCGAGGCTGTCGGGCGTCCACGCCAGCCGCACCGCCTCCTCGACCGCGTCGGCCACCGGTCGGACCGTCGTTCGTGCCGCCTCCTTCATGACGCCGGCCTCGTTCTCCACGAGCAGCGTCACCACGGCGGAACGACCCGCCAGACCCTCCAGCCGCACCCGGCCCGCCACCTCGAGTACGTTCTTCACGTACACCGTTTCCGCCACCGCCAGGTTCACCAAGGCCGCGTCGCGGCCCTGCCCACCGCCCAACTGCTGGCCGAACGTGACGCTCCACAGGGGCACGCCGGCGTCGGCCAGTCTCCGCGCGGCGGACTGCGGCGGAAGATCTCGGGGTGCGTAGGCATGCTGGGCGCCGTCGCCAAGCACGAGCACACCGGCGATCGTACGGCCGGCATGGGCCCGCACGGCATCCTCGATGGCCGCGCCGATCGCCGTCTCGTCCGCCGAGGCTGCGTCGGCCCAGGCCGCCAACGGCAGCGGGTCGTCCGCCACGGGGGGCACGGCCCGCACATCGCGGTCGAACGTGGAGAGTGCCAGGTCGAAGTCCCCGCGTCCGACCAGCGCCCGGGCGGCAGGCCGGGCGGCGGCGAGCGCTTCGACCATCTCGTCCCAGCGGCTGCGACCGTTGACGCCGTCGGTCACGGTCATGCTCTCCGAGGCGTCGGCGAGCACGATCACCGTGCCCTGCTGCGGCGCCTTCCGCGCAGCCACGACGGTGGGCCGCGTCAGGCATGCCAGCAGGGCCAGGAACGCCCCCAGTCGCAGCAACACGAGCAGCGCGAGGCGCCCCGGCGAGAGGCGGGAGCGGTCCGGCGGCACGGCCACCAGCACGGCCACGAACAGCGCCGCGACGAGGGCCACGAGGGGCCACGACCCCACCGGGTCGAAGTGCACCGCGATCTGTTCCAGTGCCCGAGGATCGGTCATGCGTCACCCTGCGGAACCGGGGGCAGCGGTGGCGGCTTCCGTCGTGTCGGCAGCGGCGGCGGCGTGGCTGGAACAGGAACCGGCGCCGGTGATGCGGATTCTGGAGCCGCATCCTCCGCGAATGTCGCCGCCGCACCGGGGGCGGCATCGGCGCCCTCGCGCGGCGCGTAGAACCGGTTGGCCACGATCCAGTCGGCCGCCAGCAGCGCCGCCGCCAGCAGCATCAACCAGCCCGTCAGTTCGGCGCCGATCCGCTCCAGGTTCACGTCGCGAACCAGTTCCGCCTCCGTGCGGGCGATCCTGTGGCCCGCGCCGAGCACGGCGGCCAGGTCGTCCGCGGGCACGCGCCGAAAGTCGGTGGCCGAAACGTCGAGGTTGGCGCTGAACCCCTTGGAGACTCCCCCCACATCGCCACCGGCGCGAACCACGTAGTTGCCGGGCAGTTGCGTGCCCGTGATCGTGATCGTGCCGCGTTTCTGATCGACCGCCGTGGGAAAATCGTCCCCGGCGGGCGTGCGCACGAACGCGGCCGCCACGTCACGGCGGTCGAGGTGCAGCACGGCCGGGGCACCGGCCACGATGTTGCGGTCGTCCGACGTGTCGATGGCGTGAAGCAGCGTCTCGTTGGCGAGCATCACGAACGGCCAGGGCTCGAAGCCCGTGGCCAGCGTGTTCCAGGCATCGGGGTCGGAGGCTGCCTGCGAGACCGGCGTGGTGACCGTGACGACGACGCCCCGGCCGAGCTGATGATCGAGCACTGCGGGCAGCCCGTTGCGGTAGGTGGCCACCACGGTCGCCGGCCTCTCGGCGGCATCGGCGTCGCCTGCCGGCACGGCAAACTCCCAGTGCCGCAACACGGGGTAGTCCTGCCAGGGAACGGCGTCACCGACGCGGCGGAACGCGGCCAGCAGCGGATGGTCGAGCGCGGCGGGGGCGAGGAAGTTCCCAGCGTCGGGGCTGCGCCACACCCGCACCACACCGCCGCCGAGCACCCGCTGCGAGGCCGCCGAATTGAACCGCTCAGCACCGCCGGCCCGCGGCCCGAGCCACACCACGAGACCGCGCCCGCCTTCGAGCCACTGCTCCAGTGCCTCCCAGGTGCGGGCCGGCAGCGGTGGAGGGTCGAGCAGGACCATGCCACGGGCCTCCTCCCACGACACGGTGTCGAGTGCCTCGACGTCGACCACGACAGGGTCGAACCGGGCCTTGCCCGCCTTGCGCAGCAGCCCCGGCGCGATCGCCTGCACGAGAAACGCGGCCGTGCGGGACGCGGGCCGCGGCGCCGCCACGATCACCCGGCCCGGAGCACCGACCTCGACGGTGAAGTAGCGGACGTTGTCCGCCTCGAGGTCGTCCGAACCCTCGATGACGATGCGGCCCTGGCGGGTGCCCGGCTCCAGTCCGGCCACCTCGAAATCGACCTGCGCGGGACCTCCCTGCCGCCAGGAGACGGGCTTGACCCCGCGCCGCGTGTAGCGGCCGTCCGCCCCCAGCACTTCCACCGCCACGTTCCGCGTGGCGTCGGGCCCGATCCGCACGGCCGTCGCGCTCAAAGCCAGAGCCGTCCCCGCCGAAACCCGTTCGCTCGACAGATCGACCGTCTCGAGGGCGAAGTCCTGCACCGTGTTCGCACCCACGTCGACGTACAGCACCGTGGCCGTCCCGTCATCCGCCGGTGTCGCGGCGTTGTCCCAGGCTCCGTGCGAGCAGTCGGTGAACACGTAGAGTTCGCGACGCTGCAACTCGGAGCCGGCCAACAGTCTGCGCGCCTCGGCGATCGCGGCCGGCAGCGTGGCCACGGGCGTCGCCGCCGCCAGCCGGTCGATCCGCGCGGCGGCGGCCGCGATGTTGGGAGCGAAGGCGCCCGGCCCGCCCGCCGTGTCGAGGATGGCCACGCTGCTGGCGGGCGGCAACTTGTCGAGCAGCACCCGGGCCAGCGTCGCGGCCTGCTCCAACCTGGTGCGGTTGGCTTCGCGGAGCATCATCCGCGGCGCCGTGTCGAAGACGAACACCGCCGCCACCGGCCCCTCGCCGTCGGCCAGCCAGCCGGCGCCACGCAGCACCGGACGGGCGAGTGCCGCCGCCACGAGCAGGATCGCCGCCATGCGCACCAGAAGCAGCAGCAGGTGGCTGAGCCGCAGCCGGCGCCGGTTGGCCACGGCCCGCTCCCGCAGGAAGCGCAGGGCCGGAAACTCGTGCGGCACGGGACGGCGCCGCATCACGAGGTGCAGCACGATCGGCACGGCCACGAATGCCGCCCCGCCCAGCAGCAGCGGCGTGATGAACGACAGGCCCATGGTTCAGAACCGGTTCCGGCGGCTGATGAGGTACTCCATCAGCGCGTGGTCGAACTGCATGCTCGTGTCGAGCGGCACGTAGTCGATCCCGGCCCGGAAGCACATGCCACGGTACTCCTCGCGGAACGCCTCCATGGCCTTCACGTAGCCGGCGCGGGCGGCATCGGCATCGATCACGAGCCGGTCCCGGCTTTCCGGCTCCGTGAGGTCGACCATGCCCTCGAAGGGAAAGCGCACCTCCGCCTCGTCGAGCACGTGGAACAAGATCACGTCGTGCCCCCGGTGCCGCAGCCGCGACAGCGCCTCGCGAATGGGGACCGGATCGGCGAGCAGGTCGCTGAACACCATCACCAGCGAACGGTGCCGGAGCATCGCCGCCACCTGGACGAGGCTGCGGGCGATGTCCGTACCGCCCGAGGGCTTCACCTTGGAGAGCACCGACAGCACCTGGGCGATCTGCGACCGCCGGGAGCGGGCCGGCAGCGAGGCGTGCAGCTTTTCGTCGAACACCATCAGTCCGCAGGGATCCTGCTGGTGCACCATCAGCCAGCACAGGGCGGCGGCCAGCGAGATCGAGTAGTCGAGCTTGGTGAGTTGCTGGCGGTACGTGTACGCCATCGAGGCACTGGTGTCGACCAGCAGGTAGCCCGTGATGTTCGTCTCCGCCTCGAACTTCTTCACGTAGTGCTTGTCGGTCTTGGCATAGACGAGCCAGTCGATGTCCTTGGGGTCGTCGCCGGCGGCGTACTTGCGATGCTCGCTGAACTCGACGGAAAAGCCCTGGTAGGGGCTGGCATGCAGCCCCTGCAGGAAGCCCTTGACGATGAACTGGGCGCGCAGGTCGAGCCGGGCGATCTGCCGCACCACCTCCGGCTTCAGGTATTCCTCGACCGCGCGGACCATGTGAACGGGCTCCTCGCGACGGTCACTTCACCAGCTTGGGAATCTCCGGCTCGGGCGTCTCGCGCACGAGCCGCTCGATGATCGACTCGCTCGACAGTCCCTCGGCCTGGGCCTGGAAATTCGTGGCGATGCGGTGTCGCAGCACCGGCACCGCGATGCGCCGGATGTCCTCCAACGAGACGCTGAAGCGGCCGTCCATGGCGGCCATCGCCTTGCCGCCCTGGATGAGGAACTGACCGGCCCGTGGCCCTGCGCCCCAGTCGACGAGCTCGGCGACGTAGGAGGGCGCCTGCGCATCCTTGGGCCGAGTGGCCCGCACCAGCCGGGCCACGTACTTGACGATGTACTCGCTCACGTTCACGCCGCCCACCAGCTTCTGGATGTTGACGATGGCCCTGCCGGAGAGCACCTTGCGGACCTCGGGCTTCTCGGCCCGGGTGGTGGCCATCAGGATCTGCTCCTCCTCGCTCGCCGTGGGGTAGCCGACCTTGATGTTGAACATGAAGCGGTCGAGCTGTGCCTCGGGCAGCGGGTAGGTGCCCTCCTGCTCGATCGGGTTCTGGGTGGCGATCGTGAAGAAAGGGTCGGGCAGCACGTGGGTTTCCTGCCCCACCGACACCTCGCGCTCCTGCATCGCCTGGAGCAGGGCCGCCTGCGTCTTGGGAGGCGTGCGATTGATCTCGTCGGCGAGAAGGATGTTCGTGAAGATCGGCCCCTCCACGAAGCGGAAGCTGCGCCGGCCCGACTCGTCCTCCTCGAGCACGTTCGTGCCCGTGATGTCGGAGGGCATCAGGTCGGGGGTGAACTGCACCCGCTTGAAGCCCACGTCGAGGATCCGGGCCAGCGTGGAGACCATGAGCGTCTTGGCCAGGCCCGGCACTCCCTCCAGCAGGCAGTGGCCGCGGGTGAAAATCGCCGCGAACAACTGCTCGATGACGTCGTTCTGGCCGACGATCACCTTCTGCAACTCCTCCTGCATGAGTTTGCGGTGCTGCGCGAACTCCTGCAGGACGTCGTCGATCGTCTTCGGTCGGGAAGCGGTGGACACGCGTGCGATCCTCGCTGCGGGTGGGAATCCGGCCCCGGGCGCGGGCCGCGCACCCGCTCAACCATCAGTATCGGGTGTCACCCGCAGCGCGGCAAACCACGCCACGGATGCGGCCGGTTTGTCGCCGGCGCATGCGGCCGCATCGTCAAACGTGATACGATCACGAGGGTCGGCGGCCGGCAGGTTCGGCCGGCATGGGAACCAGCCGTGAATGCCCGCTCGAGCCAGCGACTGCTCCACCATCCGCTGCGGGCCACGGCCCTGCTGGCGGGCATCTTCGCGGCCGCTGCGTCGGTGGCGGCCGCCCCGCCCGGCCCGCTGGGCCCGACCGACATCCAACGGGCGATCGACAAGGCCCGCGACTACCTCCTCAAGCAGCAGAAGCCGGACGGCACCTGGGAAGCGATGCGTTCCAGCAACAAGTCGGCTGGGGCCACGGCGTTGGTGATGCTGGCGCTGGCCAACTCCGGCGTGCCGACCACCGACCCGGCGCTGACGCGGGCGCTGGGCTGGATGCGGACCCAGGAACCCGACGAAACCTACTCCGTGGCGCTGCAGACCATGATCCTGGCGATGCTCGCGCCGGAGACCGATCGAGCCATCCTGGAACGCAATGTGGGGTGGCTGGAACGGGCCCAGGTGAAGCAGGGGCCGGCCACCGGCTCGTGGAGCTACAAGCAGAACGAGGGCCGCGGCATCGGCGACAACTCCAACTCGCAGTTCGCGCTGCTCGGCCTCCACGAGGCCGCCCGGGCCGGCGTGCCGGTGAGCCAGGACACGTGGATCCGCGCGCAGCAGTATTGGGTGTCCTGCGTGAACGCCGATGGTTCCTGGGGCTACACGATCGGCCATGCCGCCGGGTCGGGAAGCATGACCTGCGCCGGGATCGCCAGCGTGTGGATCACCTCCGAGCACGTGGGCACGCCCGACGCGCGTGCGGCCCGCGACGTGGTCTCCTGCTGCGGCGGTGGCGCGTCGCCCAAGGTGCTGGAGAAGGGCCTCGACTGGCTGGGCCGGCGGTTCACGGTCGTACAGAACCCGGGCACGGGCGGCGAGACGTGGCTCTATTACTACCTCTATGGCCTGGAGCGGGTGGGCCGGTTCACCGCCCGCCGCTACATCGGCGACCACGACTGGTATCTGGAGGGCGCGCGGCAGTTCGTGGCCGGACAGGACGGGCTGACGGGAAAGTTCGTCGCCAACCGCATCGAGGATTCGGTGGTGGCCACGAGCTTCGCGCTGCTGTTCCTGGCCAAGGGTCGGCGGCCGGTGATCGTCTCCAAGAGCAGTCACGGGCCGGACACCGACTGGAATCGGCACGGCCACGACATCGCCCATCTCGTCGAGCACGTCGAGGGTCGCTGGCGCAAGGACTACCCTGCCGGGCTCTCCTGGCACGTCCTCGACACCCGCGCAGCCGGCCCCGAGGACCTGCTGCAGTCGCCCGTGCTCTGGCTGTCGGGCAGGAACGCCTTCGAACTGGGGCCCGATGCGGGCCAGAGGCTGCGGCGCTACGTCGACGAGGGCGGCTTCATCTTCGCCGAGGCCTGCTGCCCGGAAAGCGGTGCCTTCGACCGGCGGCTGCGGCAACTCGTGGAGGAGATGTTTCCGGAACCGGAGTACCGTCTGCAGATCCTGCCGCCGGAGCATCCCGCCTGGCACGCCGAGGAGATCGTGCCGCCGGAGTTGCACCGGCCGCTGCTGGGCGTCGACTACGGCTGCCGCACCTGCCTCGTCTATGCGCCCCCCACGGACGCCGACAAGAAAGCGGCGATGCCCAGCCTGTCGTGCCTCTGGGAACTGGGGGGGCACTCGCGCGGCAACCTGTCGCCCGCGGTGCTCCGCGAGGTGGAGGCGGCACTGGCCATCGGCACGAACGTGCTGGCCTACGCCACCAACCGCGACCTGAAGCGCAAGGACGAGTTGTTCGCCGTCGCCCCGCCATCCGACGCCCCGGCCGACCGCGTCTCGCGCGGCCAATTGGCCATCGGCAAGCTGCGGCACTCCGGGATGTGCGACGCCGCTCCGGCCGCGCTGGCCAACGTGCTGCGGGCTGCCGCCCGCGAACTCGGCGTGCGGGTCGACGACACACCCAGCCAGATCGATCCGGCCGACGACCAGCTCTTCGACTACCACATGGTGTTCATGCACGGCCGGCAGGGCTTCGCCTTCGACGCGCGGCGCCGGGAGCGGCTGGCCCGCTTCCTGGAACGCGGCGGCACGCTCCTGGCCGACAGCGTCTGTGCATCCGGGGGCTTCACGAAGGCGTTCCGGGCAGAGATCGCCGCGCTGTTGCCGCGCCACCAACTGGAGCAGATTCCGGCCGACGACCCGATGTTCACCGCGCAGGAATACGGCGGCTACGACATCCGCCAGGTCACGCTCCTGGAACCCGTGGGCGGCGACGGCCCCATGGAGATGCGCAAGCGGCGCACCGCGCCCAAGCTGGAGGGAGTGCGCATGGGAGATCGCTGGGCGGTGATCTTCTCGCCCTATGACCTGTCATGCGCCCTGGAAAAACAAAACTCGATGGAGTGCTCCGGCTACGGCCGCGAGGACGCCGAGAAGATCGCCCTCAACGTGCTTCTCTATTCGCTCAATCACTAACTACACGCCTGCACGGCCATCCCTGGCCCGTGCAGGCTTGGGCGGTCGGAGGCACAGCCAAGGTGTGCCTCGACCGCCGGGACTCGCCATCCAGGCAGACGCTCCACGCCTGCACGGCCATCCCTGGCCCGTGCAGG
>QWPN01000073.1 GCA_003671185.1 Planctomycetota bacterium | reverse complement strand
CCGCACGGTGGCGGGCAGTTCAGCCGGCGCCCGCACGGTGGCGGGCAGTTCAGCCGGCGCCCGCACGGTGGCGGGCAGTTCCCCTTGGCGAGACACGGGGCCGCTCGGCGACGATGGGCTCATGTCACAGGCTCACACAGGATCCAGAGCGAACTTCTGGCGCGAGGGCGGCCCGTGTTGCGTTCGTGCCAATGCCATCCGGGCACTCGTCTCGTTCACCTGGAAGCCCGGCGTCACTGCCGCTCGGCGCCGGTGTCGAGCACCGCCATGAAGGCCTTCTGCGGGATGTCGACCGAGCCGATGCTCTTCATCCGCTTCTTGCCTTCCTTCTGCTTGGCCCACAGCTTCTTCTTGCGTGAGATGTCGCCGCCGTAGCACTTGGCCGTGACATTCTTGCGCATCGCCGAGATCGTCTCCCGGGCGATGACCTTCGTGCCGATCGCGGCCTGCAGCGCGATCTCGAACATGTGCCGGTCAATCTCGCCACGCAGCTTCTTGACGATCGCCCGGCCGCGGCGGTCGGCGTCGCGACGGTCGCAGATGATCGACAGGGCGTCGACCTGCTTGCCCCCCACCAGGATGTCGAGGCGGACGAGGTCGGCGGGAAAGTAGCCCACCAGCTCGTAGTCCATCGTGCCGTAGCCGCGCGTCACGCTCTTCAGCTTGTCGTGCATGTCGTAGATCACCTCGGCCAGCGGCAGGTCGAAGCTGAGCATGGCCCGGGTCGGCGACAGGTATTCGGTCTTGAGGTAGGTGCCGCGGCGGTCGGTGCAGAGCTGCATGATCGGCCCGATGTGCTCCACGGGCACGAGGAAGTTCGTGCGCACGACCGGCTGGCGGAACTCCTCGATCTGGCCCGACTCGGGCACGTCCTGCGGGTTCGTGATCTCGATCGTCTCGCCGTCGCTCTTGAGGATCTGGTAGGTGACGTTGGGGGCCGTCTGCACGAGGTCCAGGTCGGCCTCCTGCTCCAGCCGCTGCTGGATGATCTCCATGTGCAGAAGCCCGAGGAACCCGCAGCGGAAGCCGAACCCCAGGGCCTCGCTCGACTCCGGGGCGAACTCAAACGACGGGTCGTTGATCGCCAGCTTCTCGAGCGAGTCCCGCAACTCCTCGAAGTTCTCCCCCTCGGAGGGATAGAGGCCGCAGTACACCATCCGCTGCGGAGGCTTGTAGCCCGGCAGCGGCGCGGCGGCCTGGTCGCCGGGGATCGTCACCGTGTCGCCGATGTGGACCTGCTTCACGTCCTTGATGTTGCAGACGAGGTAGCCCACCTGCCCGGCCGCCAGCTCCTCGCAGGCCCGCCGCTGGGGCACGAACTGCCCCAGTTCGAGCACCTCGTGCGTCACCCCCGTGCGCAGGAAGCGGATCTTCTGCCCCTTCTTGATCGTGCCGTCGATGAGCCGCACGTACGTGATCGCCCCCCGGTAGCTGTCATAGTGGCTGTCGAAGATCATGGCCCGCAGCGTGCCCTGGGGATCGCCGCCGGGGGCCGGAATGCGGTCCACGATCGCCGCCAGAAGGTCGTCGATGCCGATGCCCGTCTTGGCACTGGCCTTGATCACGTCGGCGGCGTCGATCGCCAGGCTCTGTTCCATCTCCTGGAGCACCTCGTCGACACGGGCGTGCACGAGGTCCACCTTGTTGATGACCGGCACGATGGCCAGATCCTGATTGATGGCCGCATAGGCGTTGGCCACCGTCTGGGCCTCGACTCCCTGGAAGGCGTCCACGAGCAGCACCGCGCCCTCGCAGCAGGCCAGGCTCCGCGACACTTCGTAGTGAAAGTCGACGTGGCCCGGCGTGTCGATGAGGTTGAGCTCGTAGAGCTCGCCGCGGTGCCGGAATTCCATGCGCACGGCGCGGGCCTTGATGGTGATCCCGCGCTGCCGCTCCAGCTCCATGTCGTCGAGCATCTGCTCCTTGAGCTGCCGCTTGTCGACGGTGCCCGTGCGTTCCAGGAGCCGGTCGGCCAGCGTGCTCTTGCCGTGGTCGATGTGGGCGATGATGGAGAAGTTGCGGATGTGCTGACAGTCGATGGGCATGCGTGGATTCTACCGTCGGGCCGCCAGCCGCGCGAGACCGGCGGCGCCGATCGATCCGGCGGCGTTGCCCAGGCTGGCGAAGCGGATCACGGTCTTTTCCGCGAGCACCGGGAAGGCGCGAGCACGGACCTCGGCCCGCACCCGGTCGATGAACGCGCGGCCCACCGGCGACGCATCGCCGCCGAAGGTCATCGCCCCGCCGAGGATCACGGCCGCCGGGTCGATCGTGTGCATGAGCGTGACGATGCCGATCCCCAGCCAACGCGCCACCTCCAGGATCAACTCGCTGGCGAGCGCATCGCCCGCCTCCATCTCCCGGGCGATGAGGATGGGCGTCACATCGGCGCCGGCGGCCACCGCGGCCGCCAGCGAACCGGTCGCGCCCGCGGCCAGCGCCTGGCGGGCCCGGGCCTTGAGCGCCGTGGCGCTGGCATAGGCCTCGAGGTCGCCGGAGTGCCCGAACGGACAGGTCCGCGCCGTGGGGGACGTGTCGACGATGATGTGACCGCACTCCGAGCCGTGGCTGTGGGCCCCCTCCACGTTCGTGTCGCCGATGATGATGCCGCCGCCCACACCGGTGCCCAGCGTGAGGAGGATGAGGCTCGAATACTCCTGGCCCGAGCCCACCCAGAACTCACCGTAGGCGGCCGCGTTGGCGTCGTTGGCGTAGGTCACCTCGCGGCCGCAATGCGCCGCCACGCGGTCGCGGACGGGAAAATTGTCCCAACCCGGGAGGTTGCCCGCCCGCAGGATCAGACCCGCCTGCAGGTCCTGCGGGCCCGGCGTCCCCAGGCCGACCCGGGCGATGTCACCCGCGGCGATGCCTGCTTCCGCCGCCAGCACGTGCACCGTTCGCCCCATGCGGGCCGCCGTGTCCTCGGGGCCGCGGTCCGCGTGCGTGGGCTGCGTGTGGAAGGCGAGCAGCCGGCCCTCGTCATCGACGAGCGCCGACTTGATATTCGTGCCGCCCAGGTCGATGCCGGCGTAGAGGGGACGCCGGGCCTCGGCGAGCGGCAGCAGTGGGGTGTCGCTCACGGTGTCGCCGGCAGCCGGCTCGTCTCCACGCTCGGCGTCGGACCGGTGCAGGCCTTCATGAAGGCCACGAGGTCGGCCTTGTCCTGCGCGGAGAGCTTGAGCGGCCGGATCTTGTCGCTCAGATGCGGGTTCGGGTGGCCGCCCTTGTCGTACCACTCGACCACCTCCTCGAGCGTGGCCACGGAGCCGTCGTGCATGTAGGGGGCAGTGAGGGCCACGTTGCGCACGGTCGGCGTCTTGAAGGCGCCCTCGTCCTGCGGCTGTTTCGTGACCGCGAACCGGCCCACGTCGGGCTCCGGCTTGTCCATGCCGATGCCGATGTTGTGGTACTTCTCGTCGGCCAGGTTGGCCCCCACGTGGCAGGCGGTGCAGTTGCCCTTCTCAGTGAAGAAGATGTCGCGGCCACGCCGTGCCTCCTCCGACATTGGCTGCGCCTCCGCGGCCGCCTTGGCCGCGGCGAACTTGGCCGCCAGGTCCGCGTCCTCGGCGATGTCGTCGGGGTCGATCGCGGCGAAGGCCCGCAGCTGCTCGCCGTGGTCGTAGGGAGACGGCGCCGTGACCAGCACCCGCTCGAAGGCGGCGATCGCCTGGCCCACCCGCTCGATCGTCACATCGCCGAAGATCTTCTCGAACTGCGCCCGGTAGACGGGAATTTCTCCCAGCCGCTTCACCACCCCCTCGTGCGTGAAGCCCATCTCGATGGGGTTGGCGATCGGCCCCACGGCCTGGGCCTCGAGCGAGTCGACGCGGCCGTCCCAGAACTGCGGCCCGGAGAGGATCCGGTTGAAGGAGACGGGCGAGTTGCGGCCCCCCTGCTGTCCGCGGATGCCGACGCCAGTCTTGGTGTGGGCCGTGTAGCCCTCGGAGGGGTTGTGGCACGAGGCGCAGCTCACGGTCGAGTCGGCCGAGAGCCGGGGGTCGAAGTACAGTTGCCGCCCCAGTTCGATCTTGGCCCGCGTCAGCCGGTTCGCCTCGAGGCCCGTGATCTGGGCGGCGCCCTGCGCGAGGCCCAGGGGCAGCACGGGGACGAGCTCCACAAAGTTCCTGGGGTCGGCGAGCCAGGCGTCGATCTGCTCGGACGTGATCGGGCCGCTGCCGGGCACGCCTGCCGTGAGCGAAGGCTCGCCGAGGAGGACGCTTTCGCGGGCAGCGGTCGCTGCACCTGACGCAGCGCGGTCGGCGGCTGGCTCCGCGGGTGTGAGCGACCTGGACGCCTCGTCGATCGCGCGGTCCGCGTCGGCCTTCTGCGCGTCGACATTTTTCCTCGATTCTGCGACGCCGGCATCGGCGGTCTGCGCTGCGGGCACGGCGTCCGTCGAGGGCAGCGCCTCGATGGTCTCGATCTCCACCACCTCGTCGCGAGCCGTCGGCCCACCGGCCGGGGCGCAGCCCACGATGGCCGCGAGCAGTGCCAGCGTGCCGAGGACGGGCAGCGTCGCCGCCATGCATCGAACAGGAACGGAAGGGAGGAGAGCGGACACGGGCGATGCTCCTATAGAGAACCTGTCGGCCTGGGGCAGGGTGCTTCTGGAAAAGTCCCCCGGCTGGGAAGTGAGGCATTTTAGCAGGCCAGGCGCCTCCCGGCAGCAGCGGACGGGCTGCCGCGGGCGGGAAACTGGCCGGCCAGACTCGGCACGCCTGCCACTTCGCTCAGCGCCGGCGAACCATGTCCGGTGTTGCCAGCCATTCCAGTTCGCCCGGCTGGCCGGGCCCGTCGTCGAGGGCGATCGCGGCGACGGCGCCTTTCTGCATGCACACGGCCGCCGACCCGTCGCCGATCGACACGGCCACCAGCCGGCCCACGCAGGGCGCGTGTCCCACCCAGGCCACCCGCGCGGCATCCCGTTGCACCGTCCACTCCACGAGGGCCTGCCAGTCGGAGCCCGGAGCCAGCGCGTCGACCACCTCGACCGGCGGCGCCGTGCCCAGTTCGGCGGCCAGGATGTCAGCGGTCTCGCGAGCCCTCACGAGCGGACTCGTGGCCACGAGGTCGACCTCCATCCCGGCTGCCGCCAGCCTGCGCACCAGCCGGGCGAAGCGCCGGCGGCCCTTACGGGTGAGCCGCCGGGCGTGATCGTCGCTGCCGTCTGCGGCGTCCTCGGCGGTGGCGTGGCGGACAATGTAGAGCCGCGTGGTGAGGGTGGGCATGAGGACGATTGTGCGGGCCGACGCCGCCCGGGGCAAGCGCGTCGGTTCCGCCGGGGCCGGCGCGGGCGTTCAGGAACGCCGCCACACCTCGCGCCAGTCGCAGCCCGCCGCCGTCACCGCCGCGCCGGCCTCGCGCCGCCAGCGCGCGGCATCGACCGGATATCCCGCCGTGGGCGCGAGCCCCGGCTGCCGCGTTCCCCAGAACTCATTGAAGGCGTGCATCGCCAGTTCCCGCACGTACTTGGCTGTCATGCTCGCCAGCGCCACCGGCAGCCGAGCCTCACCCCCCACGCAGAACTCGATACGCACGTCGCGGCCGGGCAGGTCATAGGCGGAGCGATCCGCCGTCTCCTCGATCACCTGCACCAGCGGCGCGGCGAAGGCCCGCGACACGAGCGGCGCGTAACGCCGCCGGCCGCCGTGCCGGTCGCACCACACGAGCAGGCGATGGCCCGCCGCCGGCCCCGCAGGGCTTTGTCCGTGGTCGGTGAGGGTCGCGGCCAGATCGAGCGTGTACTGCGAGAGCACGTCGCTCTTGTTGAGGCCGCCATCGAGCAGGTCGTTGAACTCTCGCGGTTGCACCACGCTGCAGCGCAGGGCCACGAGCGACACGCCCAGCGCCCCGAGCCGCCCAGCCAGCGTCGCCGCCTGCTCCCGGCAGTCGGGATCGTGGCGGTGGCGGGGCAGGGTCAGGGCCGTGAACAGGTCGCGTTCCGGCGGTCCGGCGGCCGGGGGGGTCGCCTCGGCGCCGAGCAGTGCGGCCAGTGCAGGCCAGTCAGCCGGCGCGGCGTCGCCGACCAGCGCCGCCGCCACGAGCACGCCCTCCTCCAGGGCTGACAGGCCGGCACCGGCCCGGTAGATACGCTTCGAGTCGCCCCACTGCGGACCGGTGGCGCCGGCGGCGGCCGCGGCATCCTCCAGCCGCCGCTCGACCGCGGCGGGGTCGCAGTCCACCCGCCAGGCCGAGGCCGCCACCACCAGCGGCCCCAGGTTCGGCCCGTAGCCGGCCTCGTCGGTGCCGATCACGAGCGTCATGCGCCGGCCGCCCCGCCGTCCGGCCACTGCCGGCAATACTCGTAGACCGCGATCGCCGCCGAGGTCGCCGCATTGAGGCTGTGCGGCAGGCCGGCCATGGGAATCTCCGCCACGCGGTCGAGCCGGGCCAGTTCCTCGTCCGTGAGGCCCGTGCGCTCGTTGCCCACCACGAGCACCGTGCGGGCCGCGAAACGGAAGTCGAACAGCGGCTCCGAGTGCGTGGCCTGCTCGAGACCCACGACCTGGAAGCCTTCGGCGCGGAGCCGGTCGAGGACGGGCGGCAGGCTGCGATGCACCTCCACGGCCACGGAATCGGCGCCATCGCGGGCGATGCGGCCGTGGATGCCGGCCGCACCGCAGGCGACAACGCGGCGGATGCCGAAACAGCCGCAGGTCCGTACGATGTGCGACAGGTTCACGTGGCTGCGCATCGCGGCGCAGGCGACGACGAGGTCGCGCGGCGTGGCCGTGGGCCGGGGAGGCTTGTGCCGGATGTGTTCGAAGCGCGGCATGGCATGGCTCGGGCGGCTGGTGGTGGCCGGGCAATTGTGCGATGGCGGACGCCGCGGGGGAATCCTCCTGGCCACGGCCCTCATGGCAGCCGGTCTCGCCGGCTGCCGGCCCACGGCATCCAGGGAGACCGCCGCGCCGGCGGCGAACGGGGCCGTCGACGTGCGGCTCGTCGACCACGAGTCCTTGATGGCGACCGTGGCCGAGGCCCGCGGACGGGTCGTGGTGCTCGATTGCTGGAGCACCTCGTGCCCGCCGTGCGTGAAGGAGTTTCCGGGACTCGTGAAACTGGCCGCGGCCCATCCCCGCAGCGTGACCTGCCTGTCGCTGTCGCTCGACTACGACGGTGTGGGCCGGCCCGAGGACGCCCTGCCGGCCGTGCGGCGCTTCCTCGGGGACGTCGGTGCCGGTGCGGTGCGGAACATGCTCGCCAGCGAGGAGGCCGACGCGATGTACCGCAAGCTCGACCTGGACAGCGTACCGGCCGTGTACATCTGGAAGGCCGACGGCACGCTGGCCACGCGCTTCGATGACGACATGGCCGCCCGCAGCCTGGGCCGACCGTTCACCTACGCCGACGTCGAGGCCGTGGTGGGCGAGCTGCTGCGGCCCTGACGATCACGGAGCGGACGCCCCGCTGTTGAGCCACGCTTCCCGCAGGCGATAGACTCGACCGAGGTCGCGGTGCCACACGCCCGCCGACCCGTCCAGTCCCGCCCCGGAGCCTCTGCCGCCATGGCCGATTCGCCACGAACCGGCCCCCGCCCCGGCGACGTCGTCGCAAACCCCCTGGCGGCCGGCCGGGAGACGATCGAGTCGGTCGTGGTGGCGTTCACGCTGGCGCTGCTGTTCCGCTGCTTCGAGGCGGAGGCATTCGTGATCCCCACCGGATCGATGGCCCCCACGCTGATGGGTCGCCACAAGGATCTCGCCTGCGAGGCCTGCGGCGAGGAGTACCGCGTGGGCTGCAGCCAGGAGCTCGACGAGGCCACGGGGTCAATCAACCCCGAGCGCATGGTGCCGGCGGGCCGTTGCCCCAACTGCGCCCACCAGACGCAGCTCATGGTCGCCAAGGGCCCGCAGGGCTACGACCGGCATCGCCCGTCGTTCGGCGGCGACCGCATCCTCGTCGACAAGCTGACCTACGACTTCGCCGAGCCCAGGCGCTGGGATGTCGTGGTCTTCAAGTATCCCGAGGACGCGAAGATCAACTACATCAAGCGTCTCATCGGCCTGCCCGGCGAGACCGTGCACGTCGCCGACGGCGACATCTGGATCAGCCGCGACGGCGGACAGCCCGTCATCGCCCGCAAGCCGCCCGACAAGCTCCTCGCCATGCTGCAGTGCGTGAGCGACTCCGATCACGTCCGCGCCGACTGGCCGCAGGCCTGGTGCGACTGGCGGGCCGACGGCGTTGACGGCTGCGGCTGGTCGACCTTCGACGACGGCCGCTCCTTCACAGCCGCCTGCCCGGAGGGCGAAACGGCCACGCTCCGCTACCGGCACTTCGACGTCTCCGACGAGGCCCGACGCGAGGCGCGCACGACCAACGACCGTGCCCTGCGCGACGGGGCCGCGTTCGTGCAGCCGGCCGGCCCCCCGCTGCCGACCCTCGTCGACGACTTCCAGCCCTACAACGCCGACATGGTGGAGGAGAGCCACCGGCCGAGTTCCTACGCGGTGCACCATCCGGTCACCGACCTGGCCGTGGAGGCGCATCTCGAGAGCCGCTCGGCCGCGGGCCGCGTCAGCCTCGACCTGGTCGACCGCGGACTCGTGCATCGCTGCGACATCGACCTCGCCGATGGCCGGGCCCGACTGCTCGTCGCCGGGCGACCTGACGCCGAGGCGGCGCTGGCCTCCACACCGATCCGCGGCCCAGGCGTCTGGCGGATCGTGTTCGCCAACGTGGATGACGAACTGTCGCTGTTCGTGGACGGTCAACGCGTCGTCTGCGACAAGCCCGCCGTCTGGGATGCACGGCCCGGGGCGCCGCCGCCGGCCGATCCGCCCCCCGCACAGCCCGGCTCCACGCGGCCCACCGACTTGGCGCCGGCCGGCATCTCCGCCACCGGCGCCGACGTCACGGTGCGCCATCTCAAGCTCTGGCGAGACACCTACTACATCGGCATGAAGATCGTGAGGAACGCGGGCGGGCGCCTGCAGAAGGCGGTCAGCGAAGACAGCGGCGACGCCGAGAGTGGCGACTTCTCCTTCCGGCTCGACGACGACCAGTTCCTGATGCTGGGCGACAACTCCGCCTCCAGCAAGGACAGCCGGCTATGGCTCACCGGGCACGCCGTCGACCGCCGGCTGCTCATCGGCCGGGCGCTGGTCGTGTTCTGGCCGCATGCCATCCCGGCGCCCTGGAGCGTCACGGTGGTGCGCTGGGGAGGCTGGGAATTGCGATTGCCCTGCTGGCCGAACTTCGGGAGGATGCGATTCGTGCGCTGAGGCCGTCCGCGGCCCCAGGCCACGGGTGCCGCACGGAGGTCGGCCTGATGTCGCTGTTGTCCGTCGCAGGACTGGTGAAGAACTACGGCCGCCGCCGGGTCGTGGACGGCGTCGACTTCCACGTCGAGCAGGGCGAGATCGTGGGCCTGCTCGGCCCCAACGGCGCCGGCAAGACCACCAGTTTCCGCATGACGTGCGGGATGGTGATCCCCGATTCCGGCCGCGTGCTCCTCGACGACGAGGAGATCACCGACTGGCCGATGCACAAGCGGGCCCGCGACGGCGGGATGGGCTACCTGGCCCAGGAGCAGAGCGTGTTCCGCAAGCTCAGCGTCGAGCAGAACCTGCTGGCGATCATGGAACTGGTGGGCATGGCCCCCAAGGAGCGCCGCCGGCGCTGCGAGGAACTGCTCGAGCAGTTCGACATCACGCGCATCCGCCGCTCCAAGGCCCACTACATCTCCGGTGGCGAGAAGCGCCGACTGGAGATCGCCCGCTGCCTGGTCACGGAACCGCGCATCATCCTCCTCGACGAGCCCTTCACCGGCATCGACCCGGTCACGATCCACTCGATCCAGAAGATCATCATGGGGCTGCGCGACGACGGCATCTCGATCCTGATCACCGACCATCGCGAGCGCGAGACACTGGCGATCACCGACCGCAGTTACGTGATCCGGGCCGGCAAGGTGCTCTGCCACGGCACCGCGCAGGAGGTGCTCTCGCACCCCGACGCCAAGAAGTACTACTTCGGCGAGAGCCCGGGCGTGGAGGCGGCCTGAACGCCGCGGGCGATTCCGCACGACCCCGTCGCCGCGGGATCGGCAGTGCGCGGATCGGCCGGGCCCAGGCCGGCCCTTCGCGGCCGGCAGGCCCCTGCGAGCGGCATTGTGCCCCTGCTTTTCAGGCCGCCCGGCCCGGCACCCATGACTCCCTCCGGGCCAGGATGCGTTGTATGATTCAGGTTGGTTTCCCGCCCGCGCCCCCCGCCGTGGTCGCCATGCCCTGCAGGCCGCTTTCGCGCCGTCGCCCAGCGTTCTCGCTTCTGGCGGTCGTGTCCCTGGCCTGCCTGGGTGGCCATGTCGTCCGGGCCGAGACGGCCGCGCCGGGCTCTGCCGACCTCGAGTTTTTCGAGTCCAAGGTGCGACCGCTGCTGGTGGCACACTGCTCGGAATGCCACAGCCGCAAGTCGGGAGACCCCGAAGGCAACCTGTCGTTCGATTCGCGGGCCGATTTCCTGGCCGCCGAGGGCGTGGCCGTACCCGGCAAGCCCGAAGCCAGCCTGATCGTCGAGGCGGTCGGCTACCAGGGCGAACTGCAGATGCCCCCCGACGGCCGACTGCCGCCCGAGTCGGTGGCCGTGATCGAAGAGTGGGTGCGCCGGGGTCTCCCCTGGCCCGAGGATGGCAATGGCACCGCCAAGCCGGCGGCGGCCTTCGACCTCGCGGCCCGCAAGGCCGAGCACTGGTGCTGGCAGCCGCCACGGGCCGCCGTGCCTCCGGCCGTAAAACGGGCGGACTGGTGCCGCGACGACATCGACCGCTTCGTGCTCGCCCGCCTGGAGGCGGCGGGCCTCGAACCGGCCCCCGAGGCGACGCGGGCCGCGCTCGTGCGTCGGGCCAGCGAGATCCTCACCGGCCTGCCCGCCGATCCAGCCGACCTGGAGCGGGTCGCCGCCGACCAAGACCCCAAGGCGTTCGAACAATACGTCGACGGCCTGCTCGCCTCGCCGCACTACGGCGAACGGTTCGCCCGCCACTGGCTCGACGTGGTGCGCTACAGCGAGACACGTGGCCACGAGTTCGACATCCCGATCCCCAATGCCTGGCGCTACCGCGACTGGGTGGTGAAGGCCTTCAACGACGATCTGCCCTACGACCAGTTCGTGCGTGAGCAGATCGCCGGCGACCTGCTGGAACGACCGCGGGTCGACGCCGGCGGCGCCAATGAGTCTGCCGTGGGCACCGGCTTCTGGTTCCTTGGCGAGGAGATCCATTCGCCGGTCGACATCGCGCAGGACGACGCCGACCGCATCGACAACAAGGTCGACACGTTCGGCAAGGCGTTCCTGGGACTGGCGCTGGGCTGCGCTCGCTGCCACGACCACAAATTCGACGCCATCTCCAACGAGGACTACTACGCCATCGCCGGCATGATCATGTCGAGCAGCTACCGGCAGGTGCCCTTCGAGTCGCTGGAGACCAACCGCAATCTGGCCCGGCAGGTCGATGCGGCGGATGCCGGTCTGCGCCGGGAGGTGTTGCCGCTGGTGGCCGACGTGCTGGCCGGCCGCGAGGCCGACCTGGCCGCTGTCCTGCCCCCGGCCGGCGAGGTGGCGGCCGTCGCCGCCCAGCGCGACGCCCTGGAGACCCGGACCGCTCGCGAGATCGTGATCGCCGACTACACGCGGGCCGTCGATCCCACGCCGCTCATCTCCGACGGCTTCGCCTGGGGGCTGCGGCCGCAGTCCGCCGGGGCGCCGCTCGGAGAACCCGCCGCCGGCGACAAGCCAGCCCGCGTCCGGCTCCGCGACGGCGCCGCCGCCCGCTGCGACGCGATCTGGTCGCGGACCAAGTCGCAAGGCACCCGCGACGAGGGCCACCTGGGGCAGACCGACCGTGCGGGCCGCGTGCTGCGCACCCCCAAGGTACGGCTCACGCAGGGCGTGCTCTGGCACCGCGTCCGTGGCGATCTGCAGATCTTCGCTTGCATCGACAGCCACATCCTCGTGCACGGCCCGCTCTACGGCCCGACGATCATGGACGTGAACACGAACGGCCAGTGGCGCTGGGTCCGCCAGGATCTGACGCGCGACGCCAAGTGGGAGGGCGGCCACGTCGTGCACGTGGAGTATGTGTCTCGCAGCGGCGAAGCCGAGGTTGCCGAGGTGGTCGCTGCCGCGGAGGAGCCCAGGCGCGCCGACCCGCTGCTCACGGCCCTCGCCGCCCGCGACGGCGATCCAGGTGCCACGGGGCGGGACCTGTTCGCCGAGGCGCTCGAGTCCTGCCGCGACGGCAGCCTGCCCGGCCGGCCGGACGCTGCCGCACTGGCTGCGCTCGTGAACCGCATGCTGGCCGCGGCCGGCACCGACTGGTCGGCACCCGCGGCGACGCGGCTGGCCGCAGAGACCGCGCGGCTGACCGCGGCCCGCGACACGCTCCTGGGTGGTGCCAGGCTTGAATCGGCCATTGCGCCGGCGATCCTCGACGGCAATGGCGTCGATCAGTTCGTGCTCCTCAAGGGCTCGGCGGCCCGCCCCGGTGAGCTCTCCCCGCGCCGCTTCCTGGAGGCGATCGACGGCCCCGGGCAGCCGGCCTGGCCGGCCGGCTCGTCGGGCCGCATGCAACTGGCCGACCGCGTTCTCGATCCCGGCAACCCGCTCACCGCCCGCGTGCTGGTCAACCGCGTCTGGCACCACCTCTTCGGCCGCGGTCTCGTGCCCACCACCGACAACTTTGGCAAGCTCGGCGAGGCGGCCGCCGACCCCGGTGCCGCGGCCCTGCTCGACGCGCTGGCCGTCCGCTTCCGCGACGAGGGCTTGAGCGTGAAGCGGCTCGTCCGCGAGATCGTCACCAGCAGCACCTGGAGGATGTCGAGTGTTCGCGACCCACGGGCCGTGGCGGCCGATCCGCTCAACATCCTGCTGCACCACTATCCGCTGCGCCGCCTGGAGGGGGAGGCGATCCGCGACAAGATCCTCGCCGTGTCGGGGCGGCTCGACCGCACGGTGGGCGGGCCGGGTGTGGAGGTGCATCTCAGCGATTTCCACGAAGGCCGCGGCAAGCCCGGCTCGGGACCGCTCGACGGCAAGGGCCGGCGCAGCATCTACACCACGATCCGCCGCAACTTCCTCCCCGCCCTGCCGCTGGCCTTCGACATGCCCGTGCCCTTCCAGGCCATGGGCCGGCGCAACGTCACCAACGTGCCGGCCCAGGCACTCACGCTGATGAACGACCCGTTCGTGCTCGAACAGTCTGGCGTCTGGGCGCGGGCGGCGCTGGCCGACGGTTCGGCGGCACCCGAGGACCGCATCGACGGCATGTACCGGCGGGCCTTCGCCCGATCGCCGAGCGCCGACGAGCTGGCGGCGTCACTGGAGTTCCTCGCCGCTCAGGCCCGGCAGCATGGCGTCGACTTTGCCGCCCAGCCCCGCCACGAGGCGGCCTGGGCCGATCTGGCCCACGCGCTGGTCAACGCCAAGGAGTTCATCTTCGTTCCATGAGCCGGCGCCTCACCCACCACTGCGGCCGCTTCCGGCCCGCGACGCTGTCGCGGCGAGCGCTGCTCCGCGATGCGGCCTGCGGCTTCGGGGCCGTGGCGGCCGCGGCGCTTTTGCATCGCGAGTCGGCCCGGGCCGCCCATGCCGCGCTCCCCGCCCTGCACCACCCGGCGCGGGCCACGAGCGTGATCTTTCTCTACATGGACGGCGGCGTCTCACAGGTCGACAGCTTCGATCCCAAGCCGCAGCTGGCGCGGGACGCGGGCAAGAACCCGCGCTCGCTGTTCAAGGTCGACGCCACGCAGTTCAACAACGTGGGCAGCGTGCTTCCCAGCCCGTGGAAGTTCCGCGAGTACGGCCAGAGCGGCATCCCGGTCAGCGAACTATTTCCGCACGTGGGCTCCGTGGTCGACGAACTGGCCGTGGTCCGCTCCATGACCAGCGAGTTCCCCGAGCACACGAACGCCAACTATTTCCTGCACACAGGCTCCGGCCTGCAGGGCCGCCCCAGCATGGGTGCCTGGACGACCTACGGCCTGGGCAGCGAAAACTCCGACCTGCCCGGGTTCATGGTCATCAACGGCGGACTGATCCCGCCCGGCGGCCTCGACAACTTCACCAACGGGTTCCTCCCGGCCACGTTCCAGGGCTCCGTGATCAAGCCCACGCCCAACGGTCTGGCCAACGTCAGTCGGCGCGAGAAGTCGGCCGAGTTGCAGATGGCGAAGCTGGCGCTGGCCCAGCGACTGGACCGGGATTTCCTGGCCCGGATGGCCGACGAGGCCCCGGCCCCCGACGCGCTGGAAAGCGCCATCGCCAACCAGGAACTCGCCTGGCGGATGCAGGCCGAGGTGCCCGAACTGCTCGACCTGTCCGGAGAAACGGCGGCCACGAAGCGGGCCTACGGGTTCGAGGCCGGTCACGGGCAGACCCGCACGTTCGCGGCGGAGTGCCTGCTCGCCCGGCGCATGGTGGAGCGCGGCGTGCGCTTCGTGGAACTCACCTGCCCGGCGGGCAACGGCGACCGCTGGGACCAGCACCAAAACCTGCGCGACGGCCACTGGAAGAACGCCCTCTCCGTCGACCAGCCGATCGCGGCCCTGATCCGCGACCTCAAGGACCGCGGCATGCTCGACTCCACGCTCGTCGTCTGGTCGGGTGAGTTCGGCCGCACACCGTTCGCCCAGGGTTCGGACGGCCGCGACCACAATCCGCAGGCCTTCACGCTGTGGATGGCCGGCGGCGGCGTGAAGGGGGGCACGATCGTGGGCGCCACCGACGACTATGGCTACCGCGTCGTGGAAAAGGCCTTCACGATCCACGACCTGCACGCCACGATGCTGCACATCCTGGGCCTCGACCACACGCGGCTCACCTACCGCTTCAGCGGCCGCGACATCCGGCTCACGGACGTCTACGGCAACGTGATCCGCGACGTGCTGGCCTGAGCCGTGCCGCCCAGGCGGTCCGGGTGGCGACGACCATCGCGGCCGCAGGCGATCAGCCGGCGGAACCCTTCATGGCCATGCTCTTCACGGTGAGCACGGCGCCGACCGACATCAGCGCCAGGCCCAGCCAGCGGGGCGGCACGATCACCTTGCGGATCGGCACGGTCTCCCACATGGCCTGCTGCGCCTGACCGCCCATCTCGGCGGCCACGAAGCGGCTGGACCGCTCACTGAGCGTGACGGACTGCACCATGCGGAACTGCACTCCCGCGAAGAACAGGAGCAGTCCGGCCAGCAGCAGGTGTTGTCGCTTGGCGATCATCTCGAGCCTCCAGGCCGGCTCGGCGGCCGGACCTCTCATGTTCCATCGTTTTGTGGGGGTCCCGCTCTCCAGGGTTCGCCAGTCGCCTCCGTTTATCACGGCTGTACCGCCGACATGGGGCCGGGCCCGGGCTCCACCGCGACTCGTTGGCAAGATGGGGGACCGGCGGGCGTTGGCGCCGAAAATAACTGTGGAACCGGTCGTGACGGTGACGATGAACGTTCCGGATGTAGCGGACGCCTTCGACCACCAGTCCCAATCACGAGCCCATCCGTGAGTACTACCCTGAAATCCTGGCTGCTGCGGCTAGTTCCCGTCGTGGCGGCGGCATGCTGCCTGACTTCCCTGCCGGCGGCCCGGGCCGAGGCCGATGCGGTCGCGACGGCGGTCGTGCCCGTGATGCCGCAGTCGGAGGAAGAGCAGGTAGGCATTTTCACCGAGCCGCTGGAACTCGACGCGGAGCCGCTCACGCTCTCCGGGCCGCCATCGGTTCTCGAGACCTCGGCGCTGCCACCCGGCGCCATCATCACCGACGACCGGGCCGTGGCGCCCACGGAGATTCTCGACGTCTCCTCGCGGCTCGATGCCGGAATGCTGATGGACGACCTCGCCGTCGACGAGATGCCCTACGAGGCCAGTTCCGGCCGCTGGTTCTCCAACGGCGGATGGTATGTGGGCGGCGAGTCGCTGTGGATGGCCCGCAGCACGAATAACCGCGTGAACATCGCGGTGGACCAGTCGTTCTTCGACACCACGTTCACCACCATGGCACAGCCCTTCGGGGCCGCCCCCGGCGCCCGGGCCACGATCGGCAAGTCGCTGGGCCGCGACTACCTCGACCGCGACCGCTCCATCGAGTTCGTCTACTACGGCGGCATGGCCTACAATGACGTCGACGGCCGGAAATCGGTGGGACCGGCCAGCCTGTACACGCCGCTCGCCCCGCTGGCGCCCGGCTTCTACAAGGCCGGCCAGTACCTCACCCGATTCAACTCCGACTTCAACAGCTGGGAGTGGGATTACAAGCTGCGCCGGCGCCTGGGCCGCGACCAGTTGGTGATGTCACCGGGCGGCAAGTGGACGCGGCATGCCGAACGCGGCTTCCTTCCCGCCCTCATCGTGGGCACGCGGCTCGCCGAAGTGAACGAGGATTTCTTCCTCTCCAGCACCCGGCCCGGCACGTCGACCCGCCAATTCGAGGGCGCCTATCGCATCAACACCGGCAACTGGCTGCTGGGCCTGAACATGGGCGGTGAACTGATCAGCCAGAACGAGTTCTACTACTGGGGACTCCGCGGCCGCGCCGCCCCGGCCCTCACCTTCGCCAGCGCATCGCAGGCCTCGGCCGGGGTCAACACCGTCGACGTCGGCCCTCCCAACTACACCGGCCGGTTCAGCAACGCCTACTCGACGACGAGGACGTCGGCCGGGTTCATCGGCGACCTGACGCTGATGGCCGGCTGGAACATCACCCCCAATTTCGCGCTGCAGGCTGGCTATGACTTCCTCTGGGTGGCCGGCATGGCCACCGCCACGCGGCAGTTCAACCTCGACGGCCGCGACCTCAAGGCGATCGATGTGGGTGGCCAGACCTTCTACAACGGCGTCTCGTTCGGCTTCAACGGCTCGTGGTGAGACCCGTCAATCCGCCGCCAGGGCCACGGCCACGGCCTGTCCCGTCGATGACAGGTTGACCGCCAGCGCCGTGCCCGGCCGGCCGGCGAGCGGTTCGCCGTGGACCACGTTCACGGGGCAGGCCGGGTCTGGTGTCTCGTAGTTGAGCGTGGGCGGCACCAGGCCGTGCCCCAGGCCGAGCACGCTGGCCACCAGTTCCACGGCGCCGCCACCGGCGCCCAGGTGGCCGAAGGCACTCTTCGGCGCCGTCACCGGCACGGCCCCCAGTTCCGCGACGATGGCGGCCGCCTCCGCGCGATCCATGTCGATCGTGCTCACGCCATGGGCGTTGACGTGGCCTACATCCGCGGCCGCCAGGCCTGCGGTGCCACAGGCCGCGCGGATCGCCGCCCGCAGCGCGGAGCCGCTGAAGCCGTCGCGCCGGGCGCTGGGCTGGCAGCGGGCAGCGCTGGCGAGGATTCGCCCGTGGATGCGGGCCCCGCGCCGCTGGGCATGCTCCCGCGATTCGAGCACGATCGCCCCAGCCCCTTCGCCGTTGACGAGGCCGTCGCGGTCGCGGTCGAATGGCCGGCAGGCGCGGCGGCAGTCGTCGGCCCGGTGTGAGAGTTGCGCGTCGCCGCGGGCCACCAGCGCCGTGGGGTGCAACCGGCAGCCGGTGCCGCCGGCCAGCATCACGTCGGCCCAGCCGCGCCGGATCACGCTGGCCGCCTCGACCACGGCCAGCAGGCTCGACACGTCGCCGAGCACGATCGTGTTGTTGGGACCGCGGGCGTCCTGGGCGATGGCGATGTGCGACGCCGTCATGTTGGGCAGGTGCTTGAGCAGCCAGAGCGGGTGGAGTTCCTCCTGGATGGCCCGGGCCCAACGCGAAAAATCAAACTGCCCATCCCGCACCGCCTTGCGATACGTCCCTTCCAGATCCTCGAGGTCGACGTAGATCATGTCGGCGCCAAACACCACGCCGAAGCGTTCCGGCTCGACCGTGCCCACGGCGAGGCCGGCGTCGGCCGCCGCCAGGTCGGCGGCCGCGAAGCCGAGCTGAATCTCCCGGCTCATCACCTTGAGGCTCTTGCGGGGCCGTACGTACTGCCGGGGGTCGAAGTCGGGAATCTGGCCGCCGAAGCGAACGCTCAACGAACTGGCGTCGAAGCAGTCGATCGGCCGGATGCCGCTCGTGCCCGTCGCCAGCGCCTGCCAGAACGGCTCAGAGCCAATCCCGGCGGGGCTCACAACCCCGACGCCGGTGATGACGATGTCTCGAGGGCTACCCATGCCGCTGACCCTAAACCACCCGCCGCCCCTTCGAAAGTGCCCCGCCGCCTACCGCGGTTTCCAGCAGACTGTGGAACCCGTCTGCCGGAGCCCCCGGGATGACTTTTTCCACGGACGGCTAGCGCCGCCCGGGCGCGGAAGATCCCGGATGCGTCGCCCGCCACTGGGACGGGGCCAGCGGGTGGGGGTCGGCCCACAGGCCGCGCCGGCCGGTGCGCGCCGCGGCCTCCGCCGCCTCCAGATCATCGTCGCCGGCGAACCCCGTGAAGGCCCAGGCCCAGCCCTCCGCGACCATCTGCAGGTTCACGTCCTGGTCGTCGACCCACAGCCTGCCCAGCAGCCGCTGATGCTGGTCGCGACCCCTGCCCTCCACGCGCACCACACCGCCAGCGAGCTTGGCCACGAGCGCCGCCCGGGACTCGTCACCGTAGGGCTGGCCGTGTTCCGGCGCGTCGATGCCCACGAGGCGGATCCGCTCCCGGCCGCCTTTCTCGTCGCGGCAGGTCACGGTGTCGCCGTCGTGCACCGTCTCCACCCGCCAAGCGGGCCGGCCGGCGCTGTCGTGCACCGGACACATCGGCACCGTGATGGCCGTGATGACCGAACCCAGCAGCGCCAGCGTCCAATACCAGCCGTGCAGGCGTCTGGGCAGTCCCGGGGGTGGTGGCGGGATTCTCGATCGCATCCGGTCGGGCTCGGGGCGTGGCGGACGCTGGCGGGGCGCGCCGACACCGGCTGCTCCGACAGATCTGTTCGCAGGTCTGCTAGCGCTTCCAGCGACGCTCACGCCGCCGGCGCTGGAATCGCCTCCACTCCTTGACGATGTTATCCGGCAGGTCGCGCAGAAACTCGCCTGGCGTCCGGCGCCGGCGCCGCGGGGCGGCGGCCGCCAGCCTGCCGGCCGCGTAGGCATCGAGCCAGTCCTGCTCGTCGAGCCGGCGCCAGAACTGGTCGAGCGGCTGCGTGGTGGCGAGTCCCTCGACGTACTCCCAGACGCGGCCGGCGATGTCGTCCCACGATCGGCCGTTGGGAATCAGGGGCCCCGGTGCCGCGTGCCGAACGGCCGTGGCCGGTGCCGTTCGCAGCCGTGCCACGAGTTCGTCCAGCGTGGCAAACAGGTGCAGCCGGCCCGGGCCGTTCCATTCCTCGCCGATCCAGCGGTTGAGCGGCGTGTCGCGGGCGTGCACGTCGAGGCCGCGACCCAGCGCCTCCACGACCGGCAGGCCGAAGCCCTCGTAGGTCGAGGGGAAGACGACGCAGGCGGCACGGCCATAGAGCGCCTCCATCTCGGCGGCCGTGAGCGTGCCCGAGGCCACGGGTTCGAGGTTGTCGGGCCCCTCGGTGGCCGCGATCCCGAACATCACGATGCGCCGTCCGGGAAACTCGGCCGCCAGCCGTTCCGCGGTCGGCCTCACGAACTTGTGCTCGAAGTGGTTGCCGAACACGAGCAGGTCGTCACCCACTGCCGGAGCCAGCGTCACGGCGTAGTCGGCGGCGTCGAGCGACAGTTCCGCCACCAGCGTCCGCACCCCGGGCGAGAG
Organism: Planctomycetota bacterium; assembly: GCA_003671185.1. GTDB lineage: Bacteria > Planctomycetota > Planctomycetia > Pirellulales > UBA1268 > QWPN01. The sequence continues at coordinate 6,331 of QWPN01000073.1, read as the reverse complement.
GGCGAACCGGTTGTGAAACTGCCCCTCGGTGAACGGGCTGATGAACACGATGCCGTCAGCGAGATCCGCCGTCAGGCCCCACAGCGGCCCCAGTTCGGGCGTGCGCAGGGAGAGACAGTCCCAGGCGATCGTGTCGAGCATCATCCAGGCCTGGTGCACGCCCCGGCGCGAGGCGTCCCAGAACTCATCCATCGAGAACGGCTGCCCGCACTTGAGCCACAGGTCGAAGCCGTAGGCCTGCTCCTCGGGCACGATCGCCAGCCCCTCCAGCATGTCGAGCCCGTGATGAGCCGCCACCTCGGCCGTGCCCACGAACGACACCCGGATCCGGGAGCCGCGGGCGCGCCGCGCGAGCCCCGCCACCGTGCGGCAGGCCAGTCGCGACGTGCCGTGCACGAGGTGCGAGAGCGAGCGGCCGTCGATGGCCACCTCCACGGTGGCCCCCTGCCCCGACCGCAGCGACCGCTCGGAGAGGATCGTCTCGCCGCGCTGCGCCGCCGACGCCAGGTACTGGTGCACCGCCGGCATGTATTCGGGGTAGCGTTCCTCGAGGATGCGGCTGTTGCGGGCCTGCAGGGCCGTGCGGGTGGCGGCGTCGAACGACGCCGTCCCCTCGTGGTACACGAAGGCCTGGTTGGCCAGGAGCGCGCGGTAGCCGAGGCGGTTGGCCCGCATCACGAGGTCGTTCTCCTCGTCGTAGCCGCGGCCGTAGGCCTCGTCGAGCAGGCCCACGTCGCCGAGCACGCTCCCGCGCACGAGCATGCAGAAGCCGACGGCGGTGGGGGCGTATGAGAAGCGGGGCAGGTGCCGGGCGATGTCGGCGTGCCGCCGGGCATGCTCGTGAGGAGTGCCCGCAGGCCGCGGCAGCCGCGTGTCGAACGTGGGCAGGCTGCAGATCGTGGCGTTGTTCGACCGCGGGCAAACAAAAGCCGCCATGCTGTCGTGCTCGAGCCCGGCGCGCATCTCGGTGATGGCGCCGGGGAAGATCAGCGTGTCGGAGTTGAGCAGCAGCGCGTGGTCGCCGCGGCGGCGGGCCGCCTCCAGCCCCCGGTTGCACGACCGCACGAATCCCAGATTCGCCTCGTTGACGAGGAGTTCCGTGGGCACGACCTCGGACAGGCTGCGGGCCAGTGCCGCGGCGGCCTCGGCATGCGCCGCTTGGCCCGGTGAATCGTCGACGAACACGATCCAACCACCGGCCTGCCGCAGTTCGTCGGCGCAGCCGCGCAGGCTCTCCCCCACCATCCGCAGGTGCTCGAGGGAACGATACAGCGGCACGATGACCGTGACGCCCGGCGGGGGCGGCACCGGCTGCCGGTCACCGGTCGATGTGCTGGCTGCGGTCGTCATGCGGGCCGAATCGTACCGCCCCGCGGCACGGAATCGAACCCGAGTTTCACGGCGGCACGCCGCCGGGACCAGCCCGGCACGGTCAGGCCAGCCAGTCGGTGATCACGCGGCCATGCACGTCGGTGAGGCGGAAGTCTCGGCCGCTGTGGCGGTAGGTGAGCCGCGTGTGATCGAGACCCAGGAGGTGCAGCATCGTGGCCTGCAGATCGTGGACGTGCACCCGCTTCTCCACGGCCTTGAAGCCGAGTTCGTCGGTGGCGCCATACACCGTGCCCCCCTTCACGCCGCCGCCGGCCAGCCACATCGTGAAGCCGTGGTGGTTGTGGTCGCGGCCCGACGGCTCGCTGACACCGGTGCCCGACATGGGCAGTTCCACCGTGGGCGTGCGGCCGAACTCGCCTCCCCACACGACCAGCGTGCTCTCCAGCAGCCCCAGCCCCACCAGGTCGTCGAGCAGGGCGCCGATCGCGCGGTCGCACTCGTTGGCCAGTCGGCGGTGGTTCTTCTCGATCTCTTCGTGGCTGTCCCAGGGCTGCCCCTCGCCGTGCCAGACCTGCACGTAGCGCACGCCGCGCTCCACGAGCCGGCGGGCGATGAGCATCTGCCGCCCCTGCACGCCGTCGCCGTAGCGGGCCAGCACGTGGGCGGGCTCGCGGGACACGTCGAAGGCCTCGCCCGCCTCGGCCTGCATCCGCCAGGCCAGTTCCAGTGACTCGAGTCGGGCCTCGAGCAGCGGGTCGTGCTGGCGGGCCTCGAGGTGCCTCCGGTCGAGACGGGCGGTGAGGTCCACCTGACGCCGCTGCGTGTCGCGGTCGAGCAGCGGATGCCGGATGTGCTGCACGAGATCGTCGACCTTCTGCTTGCGCGTGTCGACGTAGGTGCCCTGGAAGGCGCCCGGCAGGAAGGCGCTGCGCCAGTTCTCCGTGCCCTTGATCGGATAACCGCCCGGGCACATGGCCACGAAGCCGGGCAGGTTCTGGTTCTCCGTGCCCAGACCGTAGGTCACCCAGGCGCCGGCGGCGGGCCGCACGAGCCTGGCGTCGCCGCAGTTCATCAGCATCAGCGACGGCTCGTGGTTGGGCACGTCGGCGTGCATCGACCGCACCACGAGCAGCCGGTCGGCGTGGCGGGCCACGGACGGAAACAGTTCGCTCACCTCGAGTCCGCTGGCGCCGTGCCGCGCGAAGGCGAATGGGCTGGGCAGCGCGGCGCCCGTGCGCCGCTCGGTGGGCAGGTTGTTGGGGATCTCCCGGCCCGCGTACTTCTCGAGCACGGGCTTGGGGTCGAAGGTGTCGAGGTGGCTGGGGCCGCCGTTGGCGAACAGGTGGATCACCGCCCGGGCCCGGGGGGCGAAGTGCGGCGGCCGGGCAGTGAGCGCCGGCCCCGACGCAGCGGACGCCGCCTCCGACTCCGCGGCGAGCAGGCCCGCCGCACCCAGCCAGCCCATGCCCATGCCGGTGCGCACGAGCGCGGCGCGGCGTGAGAAGCGGCGGCAGGAGGGCTCGTCGTGCATGAGTCGGTTCAGTCCACGAACTGGAATTCTGCGGTCGCGAGCAGGGCCTGGGCCAGGCGTTGACGCGGACCGAAGTCCGCCGCCCCGGCGCTGGCAGCGGGCGCGGCCGCCGCCTCGGCGGTCAGCCATTCGACCGCCGCGGACCGCTCCTCCGCGGCCGGGTCGCGGGCCAGCGCCGCCCGCCAGGCCTGCACGACGAACGTCTCGTCGTCAGCGGCCGCGGCCCGTTCCGCCAGTCGTCGCGCGGCCTCCACCACCAGGGGTGCGTTGAGCACCGCCAGCGACTGCTGCGGCACGCTTGTGCGCGAGCGGACGTGCACGGCGGTGTCGGGGTTGGCGATGTCGAACACCCGCATGATGCCCGGCACGTCCTGCCGATCGAGGCGGGCGTAGAGCGAACGCACCGCCAGCGAGTCGAGCGCCAGGGGGTCGACGCCCGGGCCGCCCCGGCGGCGGGGGTCGAGCGTGCCCGCGGCGGCGAGCAGTCCGTCGCGCCAGGCCTCCCAGTCGAGCCGGCGCCGGCTGGCGCGCGCGTAGAGCAGGTTGTCGGGATCGGCGGCGGCCAGTTCGGAACGGATCGCCGCCGACTGCCGCCAGGTGCGGCTCATGACGATCTCCCGGTGCAGCCAGCGCAGGCTGAAGCGGCCCTCGTCCACGAACCTCCGCGCCAGGTCGTCGAGCAGGTCGGGGTGGCTGGGGGCGGCACCGCGCAGGCCCAGGTCGCCGGGCGTGTCGACGAGTCCGCGGCCGAAGTGGTGCATCCAGACCCAGTTGACGACGAGCCGCGGCGCGAGCGGATTCGTGGGGGCCACGATGGTGCGGGCCAGGTCCAGGCGTCCGCTCTGTCCCTGGGCCACGGCCGCGCCGCCCAGCAGCGCCGGCATGCGCCGGGAAACCAGATCTCCCTTCCGGCCGGGGTTGCCGCGCAGGAACACGTGGCTGTCCTGCGGGGCATCCTTGTCGGCGACGGTCATGGCCCGCCGCGGACCGCCGGGGGCATCGGCCTGGTGCCGCGTCACGTCGCGCTGCAGGGAACGGTGCTTCGTCGACTCCTCGCGGTTGGCCACCCGCATCGCCTCCGTGGGCAGCACCACGAGCGGCGCCCCCGGCACCGTGAGTTCCTCCCGGACGGCCGCCAACTCGGCGGTGTCCTCGGCCGTGCCGGCGACGGCGTGGGCCCGGGCCACGATCCGCCCGTAGGCCTCGGCGACCGCCCGCAGCGTGGCTGGCCGCGCGGAGGCCAGTTCGGCGCGCAGCGCCGCATTCATCGTATCGCCATCGAGCCCCCAGACTGCGAGCAGGTCGGGCAGGGCCGCGGTGCACGCCTCGTCGGTCAGGACCTTGAGCGCGACCCAGGGCCCAAGCAGGGGATGGTCGTCCCGGCAGCCGTCGAGTTTCCGGCCCAGGCGGTCGAGGAGCAGTTGCTCCATCTCGTAGCCGTCGGCCAGCCGCGGCGGTCGCTTGTCGCCGCCGCGCGGTGCCGGGCGGGCGGTTTCCCAGAGGTAGTCGGCCGCATGGGCCACCGCGTCGCGGGTGGCCCGCACGTGCACGGCGGCCTCGTGGGCCGGCACGCGGGCCTGGAGTTCGGCCAGTTTCGTGCGGAAGGCGTCGGCTTCGGGGCCCGGCGGCGGCTCGGCGATGACGGGCAGTTCCGGGGGCGTGCGGCAACTGGCGAAGATGCCGTGCAGGGCGTAGTAGTCGGCCGCGGTCACCGGCTCATACTTGTGGTCGTGGCAGCGGGCGCAAGCGACACTCAGGCCCATCAGACCGCGGGTCACCAGATCGATGCGGTCGTCGATGATGTCGTGCTCGTTGCCGACGAACGTGCGGCCCACGGTGAGGAAGCCGAGCGCGGCCAAGTCGGCCGGGGCCACCGGCGGATCGACGAGGTCGGCCGCGATCTGCAGGGTCACGAACCGGTCGTAGGGCACATCGGCCACTAGCGCCCCCACGACCCAGTCGCGGTAGGTCCAGGCGAAGGGATAGCGGCTCTCCTGGCCGTCGAAGGCGTAGCCCACGGTGTCGGCATAGCGGGCCAGGTCGAGCCACTTCCGCGCCCAGTGCTCGGCGTGCTCGGGCGTTGCCAGCAAGCGCTCGACGAGGGCCGCGTAGGCCGCGTCGCCGGGGTCGCGACAGAAGGCGTCAGCCTCCTCGGCCGACGGCGGCAGGCCGGTGAGGTCGAGGTGGAGCCGGCGCACGAGGTCGCGTGGTGCTGCAGGTGGCGACGGCGCGAGGCCCGCGGCGGCGATCCCCGCGGCCACGAACCGGTCGATGGCCGCCGCGCTCCAGGCCGCACGGGTCGTGGGATCGAACGAGGCCGACACCTCGGGAGCCACATGCCGCTCGGGCGTGCGGAACGCCCAGTGCGACGCGAGCGCGGAGGCCAGTCGGGCCTCCGCGTCGGCGGCCGGCGCGGCCGCGGCATCTCCGCCGGGCCCGCTCCAGGGCAGCCCGTCGGTGATCCAGCGTTCGAGCGTGGCCACCTCATCGGGATGGAGCGGATCGTCGGGAGGCATCGCCAGTTCGCCCGACCGCTTCACCGCGGCCAGCATCCGGCTGCCGGCGGCGTCCCCCTCGACGACGATCGGCCCCGATTCGCCGCCGGCGAGCACGGCGCGGCGGCTGTCGAGCCGCAGGCCCGCCTCGGCGATTGTCTCGCCGTGGCAGCCCTGGCACTTTTCCACGAGCAGCGGCCTGATCCGCGATTCGAAAAACGCCTCGCGATCGTCGCCGCTGGCCGCCGCGGCGGCCAGCGTCACGGTCGCCAGCAGGAGTCCACGGAGCCGGATGGCGGCAGACATGGTGGGTGGTCCGGGCGGAGGCGGCCGCATTGGGCCGGGCGGAGCCCGCTCTGGGCCCCGGTGTCTCCACGGTACATCACCGCCGCGGCCGCCGCGACCCTGGTCGGGATCGGGGGCTGCGGACCCGGACTACCCCACGTCGTCGTCGTCGGACTCGGCTGCCAGTGCGTCCGCGTAGGGGTCGTGAACGCAGGCGGTCTCGTCGCAGAATCCCTCGTCCTCGTCCCCCTCGCTGACGAGCGACATGAGGGCGTTCTTTTCGCTCTCCGAAATCTCGGCCAGCCGGAAACTGCGGATGATCTCCGGCACGGGATCGACCGCCGGGGATGACGGATTGACCGACACGCGGCCCACCACCAAGCCACGACGGGACACGAAGCGTTCGCAGAGCGACAGCAAATCCTCGCGGTTCATGGCTCCCTCCCGGCCGCCGCCGCGGCCTCCTGAACTTTTCGGGGTCGCGGCCCTGGACTCCGCCAGAGTATGCAGCGCCCCCGTTAGGACACTGTACGGATCGGGTCAGAATTCGGTTCGTTCGCCGCTGGGGCTCGGGGCCGGCCATGGGCTGATTTTCCGGCGTCCCAACCGCCCTCCATTCGCTGTCGTCGGCAACGGACACTCGGGCTGGGTCACGTTTTTGATCGCGCGGACACGGCTTCCGCCGTGG
>QWPN01000061.1 GCA_003671185.1 Planctomycetota bacterium | reverse complement strand
GCCTTGCCGTAGATGGCATCGCTGACGGTCATGTCGTAGGCCGACACGGTCTTGGCGACGCTGCCGGCGGCGCCGCCGACGGAGAAGAACCAGCGGGCCACCTCCTGGCCGGCACCGATTTCGGCGAACGCGCCGAACAGTCCGCCATCGAGGTTGATGGCCAGCGCCTTTTCGGCGGTGGGGTCAAGGGCGTGGTTCATGGGCGGCTCCCGGGCGCTAGTCGAAGAGCGAACGCTGGCCCGCGGCGGCGCGGCGCGGCGGGCGGCCGCGGGCCGGGGAGGCCTCCGACTCGAGTTCCAGGAGCAGGTCGCGGGCCCGCTCGATGACGCCGGCGGGCACGCCGGCCAGCCGGGCGACGTGCACGCCCCAGCTCTTGTCGGCCGCGCCGGGGACCACCTGGTGCAGGAACACGAGCTGCTCGCGGTGCTGCTTGACCAGCACCTGGACGTTACCCACCCCCGGCAGCCGGTCGAGCGCCGCCAGTTGCAGGTAGTGGGTGGCGAACAGCGTGCGGCAGCCGACCTGGGACTGCAGGTGCTCGACCACCGCCTGGGCGATCGCCAGGCCGTCGAACGTGCTCGTGCCCCGGCCCACCTCGTCGAGGATCACGAGGCTGCGCGGCGTGGCCCGGTTGAGGATGCGGGCCGTCTGCGCCATCTCCACGAGAAACGTGCTCGCCCCCCGCGCCAGGTCGTCGCCCGCGCCGATGCGGGCGAAGAGCCGGTCGACGATGCCCACGCGGGCGCTCGTGGCGGGCACGAAGCTGCCCGCCTGCGCCATCACGGCCACGAGCGCGGCCTGGCGGATGAACGTGCTCTTGCCGCCCATGTTGGGGCCGGTGACGAGGAGGATGGCCGGCGTCTCCACGGCCGCACCGCCGCCGGGGGGCCGGGCAGCGACCGTCAGGTCGTTGGCCACCACGCTGCCGGCCGGCAGCAGCGATTCGAGCACCGGATGCCGGCCGCCGGCCACGAACAGGCCGCCGTCGGTGGCGATCTCCGGGCGCACCCAGCCCCGCGACCGGGCCACGTCGGCCAGCGACACGAGCACGTCGATCGCGGCCAGCACGTCGGCCGCCCGGTCGAGGCGGCTGCGCTCGGCGGCCACGAAGCCGCGGAGTTCGTCGAGCAACTCGATCTCGCGGCGCACCGCCTCTTCTTCGGCACCCAGCACCTGCCGCTGCCGCTCGTCGAGTTCGGGCGTGGTGTAGCGTTCCGCGTTCTTGACCGTCTGCTTGCGGATGTAGTCGACGGGCACCTTCTCGGCGTGGCTGCGGCCCACCTCGAGGAAGAAGCCGAACACCCGGTTGAAGCCCACCTTGAGCGAGGCGATGCCGGTGCGGCCGATCTCACGGGCCTGGTATTCGGTGATCCAGGCCTTGCCCCCGCTGGCGAGTTCGACGAGTTCGTCGAGGCGGGCATCGCAGCCCGGCCTGACGAATCCGCCTTCTCGCGCGAACACGGGGCAGCCCTCACGGAGCGTGCGCGTGATGCGTGCGGCGATGTCGGCACAGGGATCGAGGCCCTCGCGCAGGTCGGCGAGCAGCCCGCCCGAGTCGGCCAGCAGGGCGTGCAGGTCGGGAAGAATCGCCGCCGCCCGCCCGATGCGTTCCAGGTCACGCGGACCGGCGCGGCCCGTGACCACGCGGCCGATGAGCCGTTCCAGGTCGCCGATTCCGCTCAGGGTCGCGGCCAGCCGTGCGGCCAGGGCGGCGTCGGCGACGAGCGCGGCCACCGCGTCGAGGCGGTCGTCGATGGCCGCCTTCTCCACGAGCGGCGCCGACAGCCACTCGCCCAGCAAGCGGGCTCCCATCGGCGACCTGGTGCGGTCGAGGACGGCGGCCAGCGAACCCTCGCGGCGGCCGCCGGCCGCGCCGCGGACGATCTCCAGGCTGCGGCGCGAGGCCTCGTCGATCTCCATGCGCAGACCCGGCCGCCAGGCGGCCAGCGTGTCGATGCGCGACACCGCCGCGGGCTCGTTCTCCTCCAGGTAGGCGACGATCGCGCCGGCGGCGGCGACGCCGGGCACATCGTGGGGCAGTTCGAACCCCAGTCCTTCCAGCCGCCTGCCCCCCAACGCCCGCTCCAGCGCTCCGTCGGCGGCGGCCGCCTCGAACCACCAGTCGGGCCGCGCCGTGAGCGGCCGCCCACCCGCCGGTCGGAGCAGTTCGGCGACGGCGTGGCGATCGCGTTCGGCGCACAGGCACTCCGAGGGGTCGAGCCGGAGGACGTGGTCGACCACGTCGTCGCGGTCGACCACGGCCGCCTCGAAGCGGCCTGCCGCCACGTCGATCCAGGCCAGCCCCACGGGGCCTTCGGTGCCTGGCCGCGGTGGCCGCAGGGCCACCAGCCAGTTGACTCGCGACGGGTCGAGCAGCGACTCGTCGGCCGCGATTCCGGGCGTGACGATTCGCGTCACCTCGCGCCGCATCAGCCCCTTGGTCGGCTTGCCATCCGTCGAAACCGGCCCGTCGAGCTGCTCGCAGATGGCCACGTGTCGGCCGGCGGCCACGAGCTTGACGAGGTGGACGTCGAGTTGGTGGTGTGGAAAGCCCGCCATGGGCAGGGCGTCGGGCCCCTTGTCGCGGCTGGTGAGCGTGAGGTCGAGGAGGTCGGCCGCCTCGCGGGCGTCGGCTCCGAAGAGCTCGTAGAAGTCTCCCATGCGGAAGAGCACGAGCGCACCCGGGCAGCGGGCCTTGGCCGCCTCGAACTGCTGCATCATGGGGGACGTGGCCGAACCCATGGCCGGAAATGTAGCAGCCTTTGACCGCCGCGACGCAGCGGCGTAAAAATGTCTTCGGTGCGGGCGCCGATGAGAGGCCCCTGCGATGGGGATCTGTGAACCTGGTCAGGGCCTAACCGCAGCAGCCATAAGCAGTCGTCCCTTTGTGCGGTGGGCCTCTCATCGGCTTCCGGCTCGAGCCACCATGGCCACACCCGATCTGAACACGAACTCGGGAACCACGGCCACGGCCGGCTACCAGGTGGTGGCCCGGCGCTATCGCCCGCAACGCTTCGACGAACTGGTGGGCCAGGAGCACGTGGCCCGCGGGCTGTCCGGAGCCATCGAGTCGGGCCGCATCGGTCACGCGTACCTGTTCACCGGGGCCCGCGGCGTCGGCAAGACGAGCGCCGCTCGGATCTTCGCCAAGGCGCTGGCGTGCGAGCACGGCCCGGCCGCCGAACCCTGCAACGCCTGCGACGCTTGCCGGGCGATCGCCACGGGCCAGGACGTGGATGTGGTGGAGATCGACGCCGCCAGCAACCGCGGCATCGACGAGATCCGGCAGTTGCGGCAGAACGTCGCCGTGAGGCCGGCCCGCGGTCGCTTCAAGGTGTATATCATCGACGAAGTGCACATGCTGACGCGGGAGGCGTTCAACGCCCTGCTCAAGACGCTGGAGGAGCCGCCGGGCCACGTCAAATTCGTGCTCTGCACGACCGAGCCCGAGAAGTTGCCGATCACGATCCTCTCGCGCTGCCAGCGGTTCGACTTCGTGACCGTGGACGTGCCGGCGATCGCCCGCCGGCTGGCCCAGATCGTGGAGGCCGAAGGCGCATCTGTGTCGGCCGAGGCCCTGCACCTCATCGCGCGGCGGGCGGCCGGCAGCATGCGCGACAGCCAGTCGCTGCTGGAACAGCTGCTGGGGTCCGCCGCCGGGCCGATCGGCGTGGACGACGTACATGCCGTGATCGGCACCGGCCGCGAGGAACGCATCGGCGAACTGCTGGCGGCCGTCGCCGACCGCGACGGGGCACGGGCCCTCAAGGCGCTGGATGCCGCGCTGCAGGGCGGTGCCGACCCGGGGGGCGTGCTGGAACAGCTGCTGGCGGCGCTGCGGGACTGCATGCTGGCCAGCGTGGGCTGCGAGCCCGCCCTGCTCTCGCAGTCGCAGGGCCTGGGCGTCGACCTGCAGGCCCTGGGCCGGCAGTTGGGCACGGCCACCGTGCTGGCCATGCTGCAGATCCTCGACCAGTCGTTGTCGCGGATGCGGGTCAGCGGCCACGCCACCGTGCTGGCGGAGATGGCCGTCGTGCGGCTGGCGGCGCTAGAGGACCTGGAGAGCCTGTCGGCCGCCATCGACCGCCTGGCCGCGGCGGAGCCGGCTGCTGCGGCGCAGTCTTCCGCGGGCCCTCGGCCCGCGGCCGCCCGGCCCGGGCCGGAAAAAAAAACGACCGACCTGACCGCGGCCGCGGCTGACGAGGCCCGGCCGACACCGGTGGCAGCCCAGCCACGGCCCGCCGTGCCCGCGCAGCAGGAGCCCGCGCAGAGCGAGGCTGCGGTGGAGTTGCCCGCGGACGCGTGCCAGGCCTGGCAGGTGGTGACCGGCACGCTCGATGGCCTGGCCGCCGACTTCGCCGGCACCGCAGCCCATGCCACGTGGCGTGATGGCGTGCTCGAGGTCACGCTGCCGGCGAACGCCACGACGGCGGCCTCGTTTCTCAAGCGGCCCGAGGTGGCTGCCGCGATCGGCAAGGTGTTGCGGGGGCTGGCCGGCCGACCGGTGCCGCACAGCATCGTCAGTGCCTCCGCCTCCGTGGCCCAGCAGACGGCTTCCGCGCCGGCGGCACCCAGACCTGCCGCACCGTCGCAGGTGACGCTGTTGCGTGAAGCCGCCGACCACCCGCTCGTGTCGCACGCGCGGACGCTGTTCGATGCCGCGATCCGCACCGTCGAGCCGCCGCGAGTCCGCCAGCCGCAGCCTGCGGCCGCGGTCGCCGGGGCCCGGGGTGCCGAGGCTTCGTCGTCCGGCGACGAGGCCTCCGTCGGTGCGGTGGATACAGGAGTGGAGGACGAACTGAACGGGAGCCCACTGGACGCGGGGGACGAGGATGGCTGAACGACGGGGGGCGATCGCCCGACTGGTGGCCGGGTTCGCCGAATTGCCCGGCATCGGCCGTCGCACGGCGGAACGGCTCGCCTACCACGTGCTGATGATGCCCAAGGACGAAGCCCTGGCGTTCGCCGACGCCATCCGCGCGGTGAAGGAGAATCTGCGGCCCTGCCGCACCTGCTTCAATCTTGCGGAGGGGGACGCCTGCGAGATCTGCGCCGACCCACGTCGCGACCGATCGCTGCTCTGCGTCGTGGAGCAGGTGCGAGACTTGCTCGCCCTGGAGGAGGCGGGGTCGTATCGCGGCCTGTATCACGTGCTCCAGGGCCGCGTGGCGCCCCTGGAAGGGAAGGGGGCCGACGCGCTCACGCTCGACGCGCTTGCCGCGCGGGTGGGCAAGGGAGGTTTTCGCGAGGTGATCCTGGGCACGACGCCCAACGTGGAGGGCGACGCCACGGCGCTGGTGGTGGCCCAGCGGCTGGCGGGCCTGCCCGTGGAACTCACCCGCCTCGCCCGGGGCCTGACGGTCGGCGCGTCACTGGAGCAGGCCAACCGCGACATGCTGGTCGACGCCCTGGCGGGCCGCAGGAAGTTCTGAACGGCGTCGGCCCGGCCTGCCGTCAGTGAGCCAGGGCGGGCCATCCCTACCACAGGCTGCCGTTCGCGGGCCGCCGGGGGTATCCTTGAGACAGGTCTGTGGCCGTCGAGCCGGCGTCCGGGCCCACGTGAGGATCGCAGTGATGCGGATGTCATTCGGCCAGGAAATGCGGATGGCGCAAAAGCAGGTGCTTGCGCCGCGCATGATCCAGTCGATGGAGATCCTGCAACTGCCCGTGATGGCGCTCGAGGAGCGGATCGAGCAGGAGATCCAGAACAACGAGACCCTGGAGGTCGACGAGCCCGGCCAGGAGCCGCCCCCCGCCGAGGCCGTGGCCACGACCGAGGCCGAGCCCACCGGTCCCGAGAAAACCGTCGACGAGCGGCCGCTGATCGTCGATCAGGACCACGCCAACCGCGCCGATTTCGAGCGCTCCTACGACTGGTCGAACGAATATCCCGACTCCGACGACGATCGCAGCCGGCCCTCGGCCGCGCAGATCGAGCAGGCCGGGGACCGCTACCTCGACGTGATGGCCAACATGGCAGAGCGTCCCGAGACGCTCTGCGACCACCTTCACGACCAGCTCTCCAACTACGACCTCTCGGAGGCCGAGCGGCAGGCCGCCGACAAGGTGATCTACAACCTGGATGCCAACGGCTACCTGCCGATGCCGCTGGAGGAACTGATCGACGCCGACGGCCCTGCGGGGCAACTGCCGCTGTTGGAAAAGGCGCTGCTGGTGGTGCAGGGAATGGATCCGCCGGGTGTCGGTGCCCGCGACCTGCGCGAGTGCCTGCTGCTGCAGATCCGGCACGACATGCCGCACGCGCGGCAGATGCGCCGGCTGGTGGCCGAGCACCTGGAGGACCTGGCCGCCAACCGCCTGCCGCTGATCGAGCGGCGCACCGGGTTTTCCATCGCGGAGATCGAGCGGCTGCGGGAGGAACTGCACGTCCTGCAGCCCAAGCCCGGGGCGGTGTTCCTCACGCCGTACGTGCCGCCCGTGAAGCCCGACGTGTATGTCGATCAGATGGCCGACGGGGCCTGGAAGGTGCGGCTCGAGGACGTGGACCTGCCGAATCTGCGCATCAGCCCCACGTATCGCGACATGCTCATGTCGCCGGCCACGGATCCGGCCACCCGCGACTACATCAAGCGCAAGATCAACTCCGCACAGTGGCTGATCGACGCCATCGAGCAGCGCCGCAGCACGCTGCTCAAGACCGCGCAGGCGATCGTGGACCACCAGACGAGTTTCCTGGTCAACGGTCCGGAGGCCATCGAGCCTCTGAAGATGCAGCAGATCGCCGACCGGATCGGCATGCACGTCACCACCGTGAGCCGTGCCGTGGACGACAAGTGGCTGCAGACGCCCCGAGGCCTGCACCCGCTGCGCCGGTTCTTCGTGGGCGGCACGGTGAGCGCCGACGGCGACGAGGTGGCCTGGGACACGGTGCGGATCAAGCTTCAGGAGATCGTGCAGTCGGAGCCGAAGGACCAGCCCTACAGCGACGACGACCTGGTGGAGGAGTTGGCCAAGCGGGGCATCAAGGTGGCCCGGCGCACGGTGACCAAGTACCGCAAGGCGATGAAGATTCCCAGTTCCCGACAGCGGCGCGACTGGAAACTGGTGCGGCCGGCCCCGGGAGGCGACGGGACGCCGGAGGACGACGGCCAGCAGGCCGGCGGTTGAAGCGTCGGCCGCCGTCGCGGTGGCGAATGGCCGCCGATTCGCCACGCGGCGCCGACTTGCCGTTTTCAGCGGGCGGTTCCTAGGATGCTTCGAGACGACGTTCGCGTGAGCCCCGGGAAAATATCGCATGCGCTGCCCGTTCTGCCGCACCGACAACGACCGCGTCATCGACTCCCGGGCGGGGGACGACGGCGCCTCGATCCGGCGGCGGCGTGAATGCCTGGCCTGTCGACGCCGGTTCACGACCTACGAACGCGTGGAACGGCAACTGCTGGCCGTGGTGAAGAAGGGGGGCGTGCGCGACCCCTTCGACCGCGACAAGATCAAGCGTGGGCTGGCCAAGGCCTGCTGGAAGCGGCCTGTCACGGAGGACGACATCGAGGGCGTGGTCTCGGCGCTGGAGGCCGAACTGTACGGCGCCTACGAGAGCGACGTTCCCAGCCGGGTGATCGGCGAGCGGCTCATGGAACTGCTCAAGACGCTCGACCAGGTGGCCTACGTGCGCTTCGCGAGCGTGTACCGCGAGTTCAAGGACGTCCGCGACTTCGTCGACGAACTGGAGCCGATCCTGGCCCAGACGAACAGGCGGGACGGCTGACGTTCAGCCGTCCCGTGCGTAGTCGCCGCGGGTGCCGCCCGTCTTGGCTTCGAGTCGCACCTGCTCCACGGCCATGCCCTGGTCGATCGATTTGCACATGTCGTAGATGGTGAGGGCGGCGGCCGTGGCGGCCACCAGGGCCTCCATCTCCACCCCGGTGCGGGCCGTGGCCCGCACCAGCGTCTCGATCGACACGGCGTCCGGTCCGGGAAACCCGATCGACACCTCCACGGCGTCGAGCGGCAGGGGGTGACAGAGCGGAACGATGTCGCTGGTGCGCTTGGCGGCCATGATGCCGGCCAGCCGCGCGGCGGCGACGGCGTCGCCCTTCTCGAGGTCTCCCGCGCGGATGCGCTGCACCGTGGCGGCGTTTGCCCGCAGCCGGGCCGAGGCCCGCGCGGTCCGCAGCGTGACCGGCTTGCCGCCGACGTCGACCATGCGGATACCCTGGGGTTCGTTCATGTCCGGCATGATACCGCCGGAACGGCGGCGGGCGCGCGGCGTCCGCAAAGGCCGCGGGGCCGGCGCGCCCGTGCGGCGCGCCGGCCCCGTCGATCCGCCGGGCAGGTGCCG
>QWPN01000105.1 GCA_003671185.1 Planctomycetota bacterium | reverse complement strand
GTCGGCGGCGAGTTCGGCCGCCGAGGCGTAGCGGCCATCGGGCCGCTTGGCCAGGCAGCGTGTGGCGATGGCGTCGGCGCCAGCGCCCAGCACCCGGTCCGTGATCAGGAGCTTTGCCGGCGGCTCCTGCTGCACGATGCGGGCCGTTTCCGTGAGCGACTTGCCCGCCACGTCGTAGGGGAGCCTGCCGGTGAGCACCTCGTGGAGGATCACGCCCAGCGCGTAGACGTCGGTGCGGGCATCGATGCGGCCCGCGCCGCATTGTTCGGGGCTCATGTATTGCCGCGTGCCCACGAACTGGCCGGTCTCGGTGCATGAGCCGGTGTCGGCCGGCGCATCGTCGACCAGCCGGGCGATACCGAAGTCGATGACTTTGGGCCGGCCGTCGGCATCGACGAGAATGTTGCCCGGCTTGAGATCGCGGTGCACGATCCCCTGGGAGTGTCCGTGGGCCAGCGCCTCACAGGCCGCGAGCAGGAGTTCGAGCCGACGGCGGGCGGGCAGGTGCTGCCGCTCGCAGAAACTGCCCAGTGTCTCGGCGCCGGGCACGTACTCCATCACGAAGTACGGGGTTTCCTCGCCGGCCTGCCGGTGGCAGCCGGCGGTGAAAATCTGGGCAATACCCGGATGCCGGAGGCGGCCCAGCACCTCGGCCTCGCGGCGAAACCGCTGCAGGGCGGCGGGCGAGCGGTTGCCGGGACGCATCACCTTCACGGCCACTGCCCGGTCCGGGTGCCGCTGCCGGGCCTGGTAGACGCGGCCCATGCCCCCCTGGGCCAGGAATCGCTCGATCCGCACGTCGCCGAGTTCCACGCCTAGCAGCGTGTCCGGCTCCGGCCTGCTGGCTTCGTCGTCGAAGCCGAAGCCGGTGGAGCGGCGCGAGAGCAGGCCCGAGGAGGAAACCGTGTCGGGACCGCCCGTGCCGCGCGGCGGGCCGGCATCGGTGGCCGCGGATCGCGTCGCCGGGGAGTCTTCTTCGCTGGGCATGATCGGGCCATCCCGGCAGTGAACACCCGCGGGTCATGAAGGCGCGGCGGGCGGGGCGATCTGAGCGGCGTGTCAGCCCATCCCGTGCCGCAGGGCCCACACCGCCGCCTGCGTGCGGTCGCTCACCGAGAGTTTGCGCAGCAGGTTTTGCACGTGCTCCTTCACCGTCTCCACGCTGATCTCGAGCGCGTCGGCGATCTCCTGGTTGGCCAGGCCCATGGCGATTTGCCGCAGCACCTGCGTTTCGCGCGGCGTGAGGGGCACGCCCGAGTCGGTGGCCGGCTCCCGCTTGGCCATGGCGACGGCCACCTTGCGCAATTCACCGTTCCGGGACGGCGCCGCGCCGGCCGCGGCGCCGGTCACGGCTGCGATCAAGTCGCCGCGCGAGGCGGTCTTGAGAACGTAGTCGTGCGCTCCCGCCGACACCGCGCGGGCCACGTAGGTTGGATTGTCGAAAGCCGACAGCATCACCACGCGGACACCCGGCGCCGCCGCGCGGATGCGCTTGATGACGTCGAGACCGTCGCGGTCGCCGAGCCGCACGTCGAGCATGACGACGTCGGGGTGGAGCTTGCGGGCCTGGCGGATCGCCTCGTCGGGAGTCGCCGCCTCGCCGCAGATGCGGATGGGAGAGTCGCGCATCAGGCTGATCAGCCCTTGGCGGACGATTTCGTGATCGTCGACGATGAGCACCGAGATGGCCATGCGGAGTATCCTCACCGTCAGGGGGGAGGGTGTCAATGAGTCGGCGGGGCACAATGAAATCATGAGCGATCCGCGTGAACTCGGCTCGGCGTCGGGCGTGGTGGCAGTGTTCAAGCCGTCCGGGCTGGCCACGCAGGCCCCGCCGGGGATCGCATCGGTCGAGTCGTGGCTGCGCGGCCGGCTGCATGGCGCGGAGACCGGCGGCTACCTGGGGGTGCCCCACCGGCTCGACAGGCCTGTCTCAGGCGTGCTGTTGATGGCCGCCACCCCGCGGGCCGCCCGCAAGCTGTCGCGCCAGTTCGAACGGCGGCAGGTGCGGAAGACCTACCTGGCAATGGTGGTGCCCCGGGACGAGGCGGCGCGTCAGGCCCTGCCCCCGCTCGTGCCCGCGGCCGCAGAGTGGCGCGACCTCGTGGAGAAGGTGGTGGACGAGCCGCGCGGGCGGATTGCCGCTGTCGGGGCCGCGGACGCCCGCGAGGCGCTGACGCTCGCCAGCACATGGCTGCGGCTGGCCGACGAGGCCGACGGCCGCGCCATCCTCCGTCTCGAACCGCTCACCGGCCGCATGCACCAGCTGCGCATCCAGGCCGCGGCTCGCGGCCTGCCCGTCGTGGGTGACACGCTCTACGGCGGCGCTGCGGAGACGGCCTGGGGGCACGGCGCGCAGGCCGCGGCGATCGCGCTGCATGCCTGGCGCATCGCGTATGCCGACCCGGACACCGGCGCGGAGGTCGTGGTCACGGCACCGTTGCCCGCCGCCTGGCCGGCAGCGGCACGCGCCGCCGCCCAGGCCGAGTGAGCGGTGGCGCTGTCACGCCGGCAGCCATCCCACGTGGATCAGCCACTGCTGGATCCAGGGCATCGACCACGGGTTCCAGGTGGCGTTCGCCACGGAAACCACGGACAGGCCCAGCAGCAGCAGGGCCACGGCGCGGCCGAGACGGCTGCGGGCCAGCACGTCCGCCGCCGGCACCGTGGCCGCGACCCACAGCGGAGCCAGCCAGAACGCCCAGCGGAACCCGCTCGTCATGCCGCCATAATTTCGGTCGGCCTGCGGTCTCGCCAGGTAGAAGGCGATCACCACCAGCGACACCAGGCCGATGGCCCGCGCCAGTTCTGCCTCGCCGGCGGCACCGTGCCGGCGCCGTGCGGCGAGCAGGGCCAGGCCGGGAACGACCAGCAGCCAGGCCGGCGTGAGCGAAAAGATGCCGTGGTGGCCCACGAGGACGTGCCAGGCATACACGGCCCGGGACGGCTCGCCCCGGTCGACGCCGCGCGGGCTGCGCCAGTAACTCTCCAGCAGGCGACCGTCGGGCAGGCGGATGGCATAGTCGTACCAGTCGGCCGGATTCCATGACTCTCCGGGGCCGGGCCCGGGCTGTCGCGTGGCGGGCTGCGGGGCGGCGCCACGGTGCGCGTAGGGAGGCGCCATGGTGCCGTGGGCGACCAGGTTCGTGCCCAGTGCGGCCGCGGCCACCAGCAGGGCCGCAGGCAGCGCCGCCGCGACCGTGCGCCGCGGATCACAGCGCACGAGGATCACGGCCAGTGCCGCCAGCCAGGCCAGGGCCGGCAGTTCGCAGGCGGCGGCCAGCGCCGCGCAGAATCCGGCGGCCGCGAATGACCCCCACGAACGCAGCCCGTGGCAGCGGATGCGATACAGCAGCCAGCAACTCACCGCCGTGCATGCCGCCGCCGGCAGGTGGTTGGTGAACGCGACCGCGAACGTGGTGAGGAGCGTGCCACATGCGGCCAAGGCGGCCGCCCAGAGCCGGCCCCAGTCGGACGTGCCGATGCAGTCCACGAGCCGGAACACGACCAGCATCGTCACCGCCAGCGGCACCAGGGCGTAGAGCACGAGAAGCAGACGTCCCATTTCGAAGGGATGGTCGCCCAGCGTCCAGCCGGTGATCCGATGCAGGAGCCAGTAGGGGCCCGCGCAGAGCACCGCCAGCAACGGGGGCTTGCTCGAGTAGAGCCGCAGACGGCCGCTGGCGTCGGGATGCACGACGGCGTCGATCGTGTCCCAGCCGGGCTCGATCACGAGTTCGTCGATGGCGAACGTGCCCCGCTCGACGAGCGCGCGCACCGTGAGCCAGCGGCTACGGTCGTTGCCCG
The DNA here is from genome assembly GCA_003671185.1 of Planctomycetota bacterium. Taxonomy (GTDB): domain Bacteria; phylum Planctomycetota; class Planctomycetia; order Pirellulales; family UBA1268; genus QWPN01. Next base: position 22,237 of record QWPN01000105.1, on the reverse strand, counting down.
AGAGGAAGGGCCGCAGCAGCCGGCGCCGACGTTCCACATCGTCGCGCACAGCCCCCGGGTCGGCAGCGGGATCACGAGCCCGCGCCTCCTCGATGAACCGCTTCTCCAGGGCCAGCCGGTCGATGCTGGCCACCGCACCGATCCTGCCCAGCACCGCGCCCAGCGCCGCCGCCGCCAGGATCCAATACACCGATCGCCGCAGCCGGCCGCGGGAGTCCCGCCGCTGCGTTGCCAGCCCCCCGGCCGGCACGAGCAGGGCCACCCGCGCCAGGTCGAAGAGACCGCGGAAGAATCGCGACACGCCGTACTTGGAGGCCCCGCGCACCCGCGGCCGGTGCCGCACGGGAACCTCGACCACGCGTTCCCCGCGCAGGGCCACCAGCACCGGAATGAAACGGTGCATGTCGGTGGCCAGATGCAGCCCCCGGGCCACATCGCCACGGAAGGCCTTCAGGCCGCAGTTGTGGTCGTGGAGCCGCAGGCCGGTGACCCATCCCACCAACAGGTTGAAGACCCGTGACGGCAGCGTCTTGTGCCAGGGGTCGAGCCGTGGCGTCTTCCAGCCATTGACGAGTCCGGGGCCGGCCTGATTCCGCCCCAGCATCTGCAGCATGCGGGGAATCTCGGCCGGATCATCCTGGCCATCGCCGTCGAGCATCACCACCGCGTCGCCGCGGCAACGGGCGAAGCCGCTCATCAGGGCCGCCGACTTGCCCAGCCCGCTGTCGTGACGGATGCCCTGCACCCGGGAATCGGATTCACAGGCGCCGATCTCGTCGGCCGATCCGTCGGTCGAGCCGTCGTCGACGACGAACAACTCCCAGCGCAGGCCGGCCGCATCGAGCCGGTCGCGGATTTCGGCCACGAGAGGACCGATATTGCCGGCCTCGTCGCGCACCGGAACGACGAGTGACACGTCGGGCGGTCGCATGCGTGCGTGGTGAGATTCCTGGCCGGCGAATGCAGGGTAAGGATACCCCAGGCGGGCCGCGGCCCGCCATCCCGGGCGGATCACGTGGCAGGCGCCGGCTCCGATCCACGGGTAGACTCGGCGGCCGGCGACAGATCGGTCCGGCAGTGGTCCGCACGCGTGGTGCGGCCCGGCGCGGCCCGGTACGGAGCATCCTCCATGACGCGGATCGTTTCGTTCGGCGTGCTCCTCGGGCTGGTGGTGCTGTTCGGCCTGCTCTCGTTGCGGGTGATGGCGGGTTTCCTCCTGCCGCTGCTGCTGGCTGCGATGCTGGTGGTGATCTTCGGGCCCCTGCATCGGCGGCTGCGCGACGGCATGCAGCTGCCCGAATGGGGAGCCGCGGCGCTGACCACGCTATTCGTCCTGCTCATCGTGCTCGTGCCGCTGGTCCTGCTGGTGGTTCGCGCCGGGGGCGACGCCGTCGACATGCTGCGCAGCCCCGACGGTCTGAAGCTCGACCCCCACGTGCTCGACGGCCTCGTGGATCGCTTCAACGACGCCACCGGCCTGCACGTCACCGCCGAGAGCGTGAACGGAGAACTCCGCAACCTTGCCGAGGACTGGATCGGGCCCATCGCCAAGCGGGCTCCGGTCGTGATCCTGAAGTCGATCATCGGCCTGATCGTGATGACCGTCAGCCTGTTCTACTTCCTTGCCGACGGCCGCCGCATGCTGGAATCGGTGACCAAGCTGATCCCCCTCGACGTGCGCCACCAGTGGCAGCTGCTGGCGGAGTTCGAGGAGGTGAGCCGGGCGGTGGTCAGTTCCACGTTGCTGGCCGCGATCGTGCAGGCTGTGCTGGCCGGTTTCGGCTTCTATGTGGTCGGGCTGGGCAACGTGTTCCTGCTCACGCTGCTCACCTTCTTCGGGGCGCTGGTGCCGTTCGTGGGGGCGGCGGCCGTGTGGGGCGCGGCGAGCCTGTACCTGCTGTTCTTCGTGCAGAACACCTGGGCGGCGGCGGGGTTGGCCGCCTGGGGGCTGTGCGTGGTGTCGACCGTGGACAACATCATCAAGCCGATCGTGCTCCACGGGCAGTCGAAATTACATCCGCTGTTGGCCCTGCTCAGCGTGCTGGGTGGCGTGGGCGCGCTGGGGCCGATCGGGATCTTCGTGGGCCCCATCGCGGTGGCCTTCCTGCAGGCGGCGCTCACCATGCTGCAGGCGGAAATCGACAGCATGTCCGGCCAGACGGGCGGGGGAGACGGGGGGAAAATCCCGGGGAAAGCACCTCTGGGCACGCCCGCCGGCAGCGGCGGAGTTGCATAGCGGGCCTGCCGGAGGTTGAAATCGGGCGGGTTTTCGGTCGTCGCACCCCGCGGCGGTCCGGTGGACCGCGCGGAGGACCGAGCGATGATCGTGGAACTGGTGATGTCCGTGGCGGCGCTGCTGATGACGGGCATCGAGGCCGCCTACGTTCCCGCCGAGGACGGCGGCGGCGACTACCTGGTGCGCGTGGAACCTGATCTCGTGCGCGGCGGCAGTCCCCATCAGTTCACCAGCGATGTGCCGGCCGACGCCCGCGACGTGCGCCGGGTGAGGATCTACGTGGCCGACACATGGCCACCCGCCGTGGAGCGGTCGGTGATCGAGGCGGCCAAGCGGCCGCGACGTGCGGCGCCCGTGGCCGCGACATCGGCCCGGATTGCGGCGGCGGATGCGGCCGCGCCCACGGCGCGGGCCGACCGCCCCTGGGGCTGGCTGATCGGCAGCCTGATCGCGCTGTTTCTGTCGCTGGGCGCGAACGCCTACCTGAGCATGCTGCTGGCGGCGATGCGGCAGCGTTACCTGCGCGACATCCAGCAGGGCATCGTCCGCGCGTAGGCTCAGCGACGCGATCGGCGACTGCGGGCGGCATGCCGGCGCGGGGGCCGGGGGAGCGCCGGGTCCGTGGCCGGCCGTGGTGGCCGTTCGTGTTCGGCATCCCTGCCGAAGAAGAATTCCTCGGCTGGCCAGGCGGTTGCCGCGTCGGCTGCGGCCGCGGCCGGATCGCCCAGCGTCTGCGGGGCGGAGGTCGGGGTGGGCGCCGGTGCCGAAAGCGCCGGTGCTGCAGGCGGCGAGGCCTTCGCCCACAGCGGCGCGGGGTCGGTCAGCGAGCGCACGTGGGCACCGGCTTCGTGGAAGATGCGGGCCACGTGCTCGTGGCAGGTGAGCACCAGCATCTGCCGGTCGGCCGGCTGCTCGGCGATGAACTCCACGAGCACCTGCGCCGCCGCGCGGGCCCGCGCGTCGTCGAAGTTCACCAGCGCGTCGTCCATCACCACCGGCAGGCTGACGTCGTGGCGGCCGAGGTCGCGAATCAGGGCCAGTCGCAGCGCCAGGAACACCTGCTCACGGGTGCCTCGGCTGAGCCGCTCCGGGCTCCACACCGTGCCGTCGGACTCGTGCACGTCCAGCCGGGCCTCGTCGATCGCCGTCGTGATCGAGGGGTAACGGCCGGCGGTGAGGCGGGCCAGCCAGCGCGAGGCCTCGCGAAGCACCGGGGGCTGGTGGTCGCGGGCCACCGCGGCCCGTGTCTCCTCCAGAAAGGCCTGAGCGCGGTCGAGCAGGCGACGCCGCTCCACCTGCTCGGCCAGTCGCTCCTCGATCTCGGCCAGTTCCGCCTGCAGCGCCTCGTTGCCGCGATCCCGGGCGGCGGCCTCCAGACGCGCGGCCACGGCGCTGCGACGGTCGCGGGCGGCGGCCAACGCGGCGCGATGCGTCGACGTGGCCTGGCAGGCGTCGGCCAACCGCGTCGCCAGTGGCAGGGCATGCGACTCGGCGAGCCAGCGGTCGACGTCGGCCGGCTCGACGGTGCGTCGGCGGGCGTCGAGCCAGGCGGTCTCCGCCAGGGTGGCGTCGGCCCGGGCCTGCTCGTATTCCTCACGACGATCGACCTTGGCCAGGAACTCGCGCTCTCCCGCCACGTTCCACCGGGTGAAGTATTCGCGCACCGCACGCTCGGCCACGCGCACCTGCCGCACCGCGTGCCGATGCCGACGTCGGGCCGACTCCAGCCGGCGAGTGAGCTGGGAGCGGCGGCGCACGGCCGCCTTCTCCGCGTCGAGCCGCTCCTGCAGCAGCCGCAGGTGTTCGAGCGGGCCGCCTTCGGGGGACAACTCGCACTCCACGAACACTTCCTCGATGTGCCGCGCGAAGGCCGCCACTTCCTCACGCCGACGGCGGGCCTCCTCGGAGAGACGGCGCCGATCGTCGTCGAGCGTGAGCAGCGTGTGCCGATGCATGGCGATCTGCCGCACTTCGCGCGGCGAGAGGGTGGCGGGCAGCCCACGGTGCTGGAGTGCGCGCCGCCAGCGTTGGCGTGCGGACTTGCGGTCGTCGGCGGCTCGTGCCAGGGCCTGCTCGGCCAGCGTCACGCGGTCGGCCAGCGTGTGCACCGAGCCCTCGCGGGCCGCCAGATCCTCCAGCCGGTCGACTTCGGCCTGGGCCGCGGCCAGGCGGCGTTCCAAGGGAGTGGCGGCGTCGGGCGCGATCCGCGCGTCGAGCAGCCCACACTGCTCGAGCAACGAGGCACGCTGCTTGCGCGCCGTCTCGAGCTGGCTGCGCGAGGCCTCGAGCCGGACGCTGGCGTTGCGGTCGAGCGACCAGGTGGTGACCGAGGCCACGCCGGCCCCGGCCAGTCCCAGGGCCGCCATGGCGTAGGCCATCGAGCCGGTCACCGCGGAGGGCAGCAGCGTTCCCGAGAGCAGCATTCCCGTGCCCACCACGAACAGCCCGCCCAGGGCCACGAGCAGGGGCACCGGAATCAGCTGCGCCTCGAGGTTCTCGGTCACGCCCTGTTCCAGCCGCGTCATGCCGCGGTCGAGGTCGGCCAGTTGCTCGCCGGCCGCGATCCGCTTCCGCAGCGTGGCGGCCCGCTCCACGGCCTGCTCGATGGCCGCGGTGATCGTGATCCCTCCGAGGCCGTCGCCCGCCGTCTTCACGGTGCCGCTGGTGTCGCGGAGGGCACGCCTGGCCTCGAGCAGCCCGCGCTTCGCGTCCGCCACGTCTCGGGAGGCGGCGGCGCAGTCCCGGGCCCGGGCCCGCAGCGGACCGAAGGAGTGGGCGAAGCCCTCGGGGAGCAGGACGTCGGGCAGCGGTGCGCCATCGCCGTCGTGGGGCACCGCGATGGGCACCACGCGGGACAGGCCGGCCACGCCCACCTGTTCGCCGAAGCGGCGGGCGGCCAGCCGGGCATGCGACTCGGCGCGGGCCAGATCGGCGAGCAGACGCTCCAGCCGCGGCTGCTCCTCGCACAGCGCGGTGAGCGCGGCCCGCTTTCGCCACACGGCCGATTCGGCGGGAAGTTCAGCCAGCGCCCGGGCCAGTTTCGCCCGCAGCCGCTTCCGCTTGCCGGCCCGGCGCTCGTGGAGCCGCAGCCGCCGGGCCGCCTGCCGCCAGGCGTCGCGGTCGGGGTGCACGAGGGGCGCCGCCTCCAAGGCGGCCAGCGCGGTGGCGGTGCGGCGCCACTCCGCGTGCAGCGGCTCCAGGGCCATCACGCCGCGGACGACGGCCTCCGCGGCGCCGGCGGCCTCGATCCTCGCGCTGGCGGCCTCCATGTCGGCGTCGAGGTGGCCGAGTTCGGCCCACAGTCCGCCCGCCACCACGGCCGGCGCACCGCTGTCCGCCAGTCGCTCCCGCACGTCGCGCCGCCGGGCCTCCAGCGACGCGATCGGTGACACCGCCGTGTCGGCGGAGTCGAGTCGGGCCACCGCATCCCGCAGATGCGCGAGCACCCGCGACACCTGCGAGCGGTCGAGACCGCTGGCGAGTTCGTAGAGCCGGCTGCCGCAGCCCTCCGGCTCCAGCGTGCGGAGTTCATGCAGTTCGTCGAGGCCGAAGGCCATGATGCTCGTGAATGCGGTCTCGTCGATGTTGCCGACGAGATCCTGGAGGTAGAGACGGTGCCTGGGCTGCCCGTCGTGCCGCGGATCGACGTCGGCCAGTTCGATCAGATCGCCGTGATCGCCACCCAGCCCCACGACGTCGTCCTCGTAGCTGGAGCGGGTGAGCGAGGAGATCAGCGGTCCCTCGTGACGACGCTCCACGGAGATCAGCGTTCGCTCCGGAGGCATGCGCACGAGGAGGCGGCCGGCGCAGGCCACCTGAGGATCGAGCACGCCGCGACGGAACAGCCCCTCGAATCCGAAGAACACGGCCCGGACGAACTCCAGGAGTGACGTCTTGCCGGTCTCGTTGGTGCCGTGCAGGACCTGCACGCCCGGCCCCAGCCGGTCGATGGTGAGCCGTTCCAGGGCGCCGAAGCGCTCCACCTCGATGCGTTCGATGAACATGCCGTGGCCTCCGCGGTCCGCGTGCCTGACGCGGGAAAGGGGTGACGGTCGGGTCAGGTCGACTCGATCAGTTCCAGTGCCAGCCAGCCCGCCTGCCGGGCCACATCGGCGGAAATCGTCGGTTCCGGTGCCTCTTCGAGCGTGGCCACGATGTCGGCCAGGGCCGACGAGAACGACGTGGTCGTGCCGGGACGGCCGCCGGAACGGGCGTGCCCCAGCGGCGCCAGCGACTCGCCGGGATCGGCGACGACCTCGCTGCACCAGGCCCGGAAGGTGGCAGGATCGTAGAGTTGTCGGACGCGGGACAGCGTCTCGGCGGCGATCTCCGCCACGCGGACGCGGCGGGCGACGCTCGTGCCGCAGGCCACGGCGCAGCGCACGAGTTCCAACGCCGCTTGCTGGCCGGCACTGCTTCCCTCCAACGCCGACCAGATCGCGGTGGCGAGTTCCTCATCGCCGCCGGCTTGCGACTCGACCTGCAGCGTGCGCCAGCCCACGCGTTGCGTCGGCACCTCCCGCCAGGATCCGCGCCAGTCGGCGTGCGGGGCGGCCGTCGCAGCATCGTGACGATCGAGCAGCGTCAGCGTGCAGCAGGCACCGACGGCAGCTTCGTGGGCGGAGCGGGGTTGCAGCGCGGGGAGGTGATGCACGCCCGGCGGCAGCATCTGCGGCTGCCGGGAGCCCCAGATCCAGAGCGTGCCCGGCAGCGACCACGTCGGCGACGCCCCGGCCCAGCCCAGGAACTGGGCGGCCGAGTTGACGGGCTCCGTGGCATCGGCGGCCGCGGCGTCCGCACTCCAGCGGCCCGCATGACGCGCCCCGGCATCCCAGCCGACGACGATGCGGCGTTGCAGGGGGGAGGGACCGGTGCGGGCGGCGGGCAGCGAGGCGGCGGTGTCCCCGTGGGCCGAAACGATGTCCACCGCCACGCCGCGGATGTCGAGCGTCACCGGCACGAGCGGCGTCACGAAGCACAGGCCCTGCGGTTCGCCGAGCATGCGGGCGAATTCATGGCAGGCCGGGGTCTCGTCAGCCACGAGCACCGTGCGGCAACCGGCAGCGGCGAGCGAGTCGATGATCCTGCGCAGGTCGGCGGCCTGGGCGGGGCTGGCCCGCTGCGGGTCGAGCACGCGGCCGCAGAGCACGAGCGCGGCGGCTCCGGCACGGCGTGCTTCTGCCACGGCTTGATCGAGCGAGTCGGCCGCGGCGCGGGCGATCGTCGCGGCAATCGCCGGCGGCGCCCCCTCGGGGACCGGTACGGGCCGGTCGAGTGCCGCATCGAAAGCAAAAACGAGATCGGCCACCGTTGACACCGCTCCTTCCTGGGACGGGATCGGTATGCCGGCGGCTGTCGCGAGTGCAGCCCGCGCCCATGCCGATCCGTGGCAGGGAAATCAGGGAAGATGGGGGCAATGTAACGCCCGGCAGGCGGTCGCCGCCACGGCAAAAAAAAGCCTCGAGAAGGCCTTTATGTCGAGAGCGGTGCCGCAGAGGCGGCGAACTCGGCGGCCAGCCGCGCGGACCAGGCCGTGTCGCCCGCACTCGGACCGATGGCGGCCAGCACGCGGCCACGCAGGAGCACGCCTTTCTCGATCGCCGCCGAGAACAGCCAGCAGGCCACGACGACCCGTCCGTCTCGCCGCGTCACGGTGATCGTGCGCGCGTCGGCTGGATGAACGGCCAGCAGCACACTTGTGGCTCGTGCCCCTTCCGTGGCCGCGCGGCGCACCAGCACGGCCGTGGTGTGGCGATCGGCAGCGTCCACGACACCAAGGGGCTGCCACGTGGCGGCGGTGGCCGGCGCGGCACTGCAGAGGATCTCGGCGGCCACAAGATCCGACACCACGGCCAGCGACGCATCGCTGGCCGGAAGCGACGTCTGCGCCGACGCCACGAGTTCCCAAGCCGCCACGTCGCCAGCGGGGAACGGCCGCCACAGTGCCGTGGCCCGGAGCCGCCGCGGATCGGCTGGTTCGTAGACGGCCGTCACGTCGACGCCACGCAGCCAGTGGTCGCTGGGCCGTTCGCTGCCGGCTGCCGCGATCGCCCCGCTGCCGCCCAGGTCGATGCCCAGCAGGCGGTCGCGCAGTGGTCCGACGGCGACGGTCACGCCATGCTGGGGATGGTCGAGTTCGAGCGTCGCCGCCACACCGGCGCAGGTCTGCGTGGCGACGTGATCGGTGAGCGTCCAAGCGGTCGTGGTCACGGAGGCACCCGCGGGAGGTGGAGGCAGCGCACGACGAAGGAAGATGATGCAGGACGTTAGTGCCGCGGGCGGATTGTAGCGTCCCCCGGCTGATACGGATCACACCTGATCCGCAGGCGTGCTGGCGTGCCGGGGTCGCCCGTGCCGTCTCGCCGGACGTTCGCTGCGGGCTTCCTGCTTTTCGCTCACTCGGGGGGAACCGCGCTTCGCCGTCGTGGTTGCGCTCGGTTTCCCACGCCGCTCGACTGGCACGGGCGACCCCTCGCACACTCGATGGTCAGGAAATCCGTACGCGCGAGTTTCACGTGTGATCTGTAGAACGCGTCCCGGCGCAGGCTGTGGGGACCGGGGCCGGAGGGCCGGGATGATTTTTCCACGGCCAGCTAGACTGCGGCGTGCCGCTCGTGCGTGTGGAGGTCTTCATGTCAGCTGCATCCCCCGATCCGCTCGCCGTGTGCGAGGCCGCCGCCCGCGCCGGGGGGCGGGTGCTGGGCGACTGGCTCGGTCGCTTCAGCGCCACGCAGAAGGGGCCGCGCGACCTGGTCACGGAAGCCGACTTCGCGTCGCAGCGAGAGATTCGCCGCCTCGTACTGGAAGCCTTTCCGACGCACGGCTTCGTCGGCGAGGAGGCGGACGCTGCGGCGGGCCAGCCGCCTGCGGGCTCGGTGGGCCATGGCGGCGCCGGCACCCGCTGGATCGTCGACCCACTCGACGGCACCACGAACTACGTGCACGGGTTTCCAGCCTACTGCACGTCGATCGCGCTGGCCGATGGGGATGATCTGCTGGTGGCCGCGATCCACGACCCGCTGCGCGACGAGTGCTTCACGGCACGCCGCGGCGGCGGTGCATTCCTCAACGGTCGGCCGATCGAGTCCCCGCGCGTGGTGGCGGCGGTGGAGGCGGTGGCCGCTGTCAGTTTTCCGCCCCGGGTCGACGCCGACGCGCCGGCGGTGGGCGATTTCCTGGCGGTGTTGCCCCATGTGCATGCCGTGCGCCGCACCGGTTCCACCGCCTTGAATCTGGCGTACCTGGCCTGCGGGCGGCTGCACGCCTTCTGGGCCCGGCGCATCGCCTGCTGGGACGTGGCGGCGGGGATCCTCATTGCCCGCGAGGCGGGAGCGGCGATCGGTCCGTTCGCCGTCGCGGAGGGCCCGATCCCGCTCGATGATCCGGCCTTCGTCGCCGCCAGCACGCCCGAACTGTTGGCGGAGATTCGTGGCTTGCTGCGGGGAGGACGGGCATCGTGACATCTGCGGCCGGCGCCGAGGCGGGAGTCATGCGATTGATGGCGGCCTGCCTGGCCTGGCTGTGTCTGGCGGCGCCGGGACGCGCGGAACCGGCAGCGCCGATCGCCCACTGGACGTTCGAGGATGCCGGCGCCAAGGCCCGTGACGCGGTGGGCCCGCATCATGGCACGGTCCGCGGCGCCGTCCCGTGCGCGGGACGCGTGGGCCGGGCGCTGCTCTTCGACCGTGGTCGCGGCGACCACGTGGTGATCCCCTTCCACCCCGACTTCGAGATTCCCTCGTTCAGCGTGGCGGCCTGGGTGCGGCTCACGAAGCCCCCCACGTTCTCGGGCATCCTGGGAACGCGGTTCAACGGCAACTTCACGTTCGACATGAAGGTGAACACCGACAAGGTTCACGGTGACGTGGGCGACGGCAAACGGTGGATCGAGACCGCGGTCAACTTCTACAAGGATGACGTGGGCCGGACGGGGCAGGGCGGCAACCTCGACCTGGAGCGCTGGTATCTGGTGACGTTCGTGGTCGACGACGCCCGGAAGGAGTTCCGACTGTACCTCGACGGCGATCGCAAGAAGACGATTCCGTACGCCGGCACACCGAAACTGATGCAGGCGGGCCAGGAGATGCACATCGGCCACTCCTCGGGCGACGAATACATGGACGGCGCGATTGACGAGGTGCGGATCTGGAACCAGTCGTTGGGCGACGACGACGTGGCGGCACTGGCGCGGGGTGCGGAACGGGATCAGCCCGCGCCGCCGGCCGTTGTGCGGCCCACCGCGGCAATGCAGTTCTTCGAGATCGAAGGGCGGCGGGCGTTCCTGATCCTGCCGCCCACTCCGGCAGCGGGCCGGCCGATTCCCTGGGTGGGCTACATGCCCTGCCTGCTCGACCAGAAGCTGCCGGGCGACGGCGAGGACTGGATGTTCGCACGCTTCCTGGCGGCCGGGATCGCCGTGGCCGGCATCGATGCCGGCGACACGCACGGCAATCCACGCAGCCGGGAACTGTTCAGCAGGCTTCACGAGGAATTGACGACGCGGCGCGGCTTGGCGCCCAAGGTCTGCCTGCTGGCCCGCAGTCGCGGCGGCTTGTTCGCCTACAACTGGGCGAGTGAGCATCCGCACCTCGTGGCCGGCATCGCGGGCATCTATCCGGTCTGCGACCTGCGCAGCTATCCGGGACTGGAGCGGGCCTGCCGCGACTACAGCCTGTCGGCCGCCGACTTGGAAGCCCAACTCGATCGGCACAACCCGGTGGCCAGGCTGGAGCCGTTGGCCAAGGCCGGCGTGCCGCTGTTCGCGATCCACGGCGACATCGACGCGCTGGTCCCGCTGGATGCGAACTCGGCGGCGCTGAAGCGGCGCTATGAGGAACTCGGCGGCCGCATGCAGCTGGTGGTGCCGGCCGGCCAGGGGCACAACTTCTGGGAGGGCTTTTTCCGCTGCCCGGAACTCGTCGAGTTCGTGATCGAGGCGGCGACGCGGGGCCGGTGACGGGCCGGAGACGATCCGCCGGCAGCTGAGCGTAACGGTCGTGCCGGTGGTGACGGACGGGGAAAATGACCGCATTGCGCGCTTTGCGAAGTATTTCGGGCTAGGCTTGGGGTGGTTTTCCTGCATCGGTGGATCCCGATGAATACCCCCTTTTTCCCGGCGGCCATGGTGCGGTGCGTCCGTGCCTGCGGCCCTGCTGCGCGCCGCTGCATCGCCGTGCTGCTGCTCGTGGGCACGGCGGCATCGGCGGCCGACGTGCCGGCTCCTCCGTTGAGCGAGGTGGGGCCCGAGCTCTTCTATATGGAGGATGATGGCGGCCGGCTCGTGCCGGTGCCCGGCTTTCGCTTCCGCGACTTCATCGACCTGCTGCGGATGAAGGAGGGAGTTGCCGGACCGGCACAGCCGCCGGCGGCCGTGCTCGAGAACGTGGTCGTGAAGATCGACACCCGCGGAATCGCCCAGCAGGCGGCGCAGGGTGGACCCGTCACATGCCCGGCCAACGTCACCTGCACGGTGCGGCAGACCCGCGGCGGCTGGGCCAGCGTGCCATTGGAACTCGGTGATCTGCTGCTCTCCGGGCCGGCCCGCCACGAGGGACCCGGCCGGATGATCGTGGACGCGGAGCCGGAGCGGGCCGGTTACCGCGCCTGGTTCGACGCGGCCGCCGCGCCACCCGCGGACGCCCGGCACACGGTGATCCTCGAGGGTCGGCTGCCGATCGACGTGACGGCTCTCCACGAGTCGTTCGTGATCCGGCTGCCGGCCGCTGTGGCATCCTTGCTGGAGGTGCAGACGTCGCGATCAGCACCCCAGGTGAGCGTGCAGCCCGCCGCTCCCGAGGAGAAGATCCTGGCCGCGGACGGGGGGAGTCTCGTCACGTTGGCCGGACTCGGCGGGGCCGTGCGCGTCCGCATCGGCGAACGCGGCGGTCCCCGGGTGGGCATCGACCCCTCGCCGCGTGCGACCGTGGAGAGCGTGGTGCGGGTCGATGGCCGCAACGCACTGACGGAGGCCGTCGTGCGATTGGAGGGGCTGGGGCCCGGCACCGACCGAGTGCGCATCGCGCTGCCGCCGCGGGCCACGCTGGGCGGCGTCCGCGCGCCGGCGTCGGTCGTGGGCCAGGGTGGATCGGCCGAGGAGCCCTTCGTCGACGTGGCCATCGATCGCGACGCCGACGGCGATGCCACGATCGGCATCCAGTGCCAGCGACCCGTCGATCCGTCCGGCGCCGCGCCGTTCGAGTCGCTGGGGTTCGCCGTGCAGGGCATCGAGCCGTGGCGGCAGTGGGGCCGCGTCAGCGTCCTCGCGGACGGCGACTGGCAGGTCTCGTGGGGCGATGCCCCGGGCCCACGCCGCGTTGATCCGCCCGTCTCAGCCCGTCGCCCCGGCTTTGTGGCCGCGTTCGCTTACGACGCGCAGCCTGCGTCCCTACCGCTCACCGTGCGGCCGCGGGGCAGCAGGGTCGTGATCGAGCCCGAGTACCGTTACGAGGTCGGCGGCACCACCATCACGATGCAGGCGCGGCTGCGGATCGCAGCCCGCGGCGCTCCGGTGGGCAGCGTGGCGATGACCATCGATCCCGCCTGGGAGGTGGACGAGGCGGGGCCGGCGGGCATCGTCGATGCCACGGCGCTGGCCGTGGAGGATGGCAGGCTCGTGATCCCCTTCGCCCAGCCCTTGGCGGGCGATGCGGTGGTCGAACTTCGCTGCGTGCGCGCGATCGACCGCCGCGACGAGCGGCTGACGTGGCAGCTGCCCGTGCCTCGCGCCGACCTGGTGGGTCCGGCCAGCGTGGTGATTTCGGCCGACAGCGACATCGAACTGCTGCCCGATGCCGAAGGGATGCGGGGCCTGGTGCGGCAAACGGGGCCGCGGTCGCCGGTCGGCGCCGGCGACCGCAACACGCTGGCCTACCGGCTCGATGCGGCCCAGGGCACGTTCAGCGCCACCCGGCGTTTCCTGCCCCGGCGCGTGGAGGCCGCGCTATCGGTGAGGGCGTCGATCGACGTCGCCGAGATGTCCGTCGAGGAGACGACGCGGCTCACGGTCATGCACGTGCCGCTGGAGTCGATCGAGATCGTGGTGGCGGCCGAGGTGCTGGCGTCGGGAACGCTGGAGATCCGCCAGGAAGGCATGCTGCTCGAACCGCTGGTCATCGACTCGCCTGCGGCAGCCCGCGGTGCGCCGGAGCACGAAGGCCTGGAATGCGTGCAGGTGCTGCTCGAGGCGCCGCTGCTGGGCACTGGCGAACTCACGATCCGCTACCGGGTGCCGACGCCCGTGGTGCCCGCGGAGGCGACCGTGGCCGTCGACCTGCCACTGGCGCTGCCGCTGGCGGCAGGCATCGTCAGGCAGACGGTGGAACTCGGGGCGCCCGAATCGCTGGCCGTCGCCGTGCGCGGCGATGCCTGGCGGCGCGACGTGGGGCTGCTGCCCGCGGTCGCCGCGACGGCGTGGTCGGCCGCTAAGCCACAACATCTGCTGCCGCTCTCGCTCGCTTCCCGACGCGCCGCGGAAGCCCGGGTGACGGTCATCGAGGCCGCCTGGTTACGGACGCGACTGCTGCCCGACGGCCGTGAGGACGTGTTCACCTGCTGCCTGTCGGGGGCTGCGGAGCGCCTCGCCGTCACGCTGCCCGTCATCCCCGAGGGTGGGGCGGGCACCTACGAGGTGCGGCTCGACGGACTGGTTCAGCCCGATGCCCTGCGCGGCGACGGCCACGCGCTGATCTCACTTGCGGACGCCCACGGCGCGGACCGTCACCTGCTGGAGATCCGCACCACGACTCCCCGCGCGGGAGGCTGGATGGAACAGGTCGCGCGGCTCGGATTGCCGCTGACGGTTCGGCTGGCGGCGCCGGTCTTCGAGGATGGCGTGCTGCAGCGCCGCTTCTACTGGTCGATTCACGCCCGGGCGGACGAGCATCTGCTGGGCATGCCCTCGCGCTGGACCGCGCAGCAGCGCTGGCAGTGGGGCACCACGGGCTGGCAGCGCGAACCGGTCGTCTCGGCCGGTGAACTGGCGGACTGGGTGCGTGGCATGGTGGCCCGGCCACAGGCCGACTCCGCCGCCGGCGCGCCGCAGCGGCCGGCGGCACTGGGGCTCGATCCCCGGTTGGCCGAGAGCACCTGGGTGTTCTCGGGCCTGGGGGCTCCCGGCACGGCGCGGTGCTGGCTCGTGCCCACGTGGTTGCTCGTGCTCGTCGCCTCGGGCACGGCACTGGCGGCCGGCCTGACCGTCGTCTACCGACCCTGGTTCCGCCGCGTCCCGGTCGTGCTCACCCTGCTTGCGGTCGCGTGCCTGGTGGCGGCAGCCTGGCCCGACCAGGCGCCGCTGGCGGTGCAGTCGGCGCTACCGGGGATGCTGCTCGCGCTGCTGGCCTGGGCACTCAAGTCGCTGACGGAGCGTCCCGCACCGGTGCGGTCAGTGTCGGGCATGCAGGCGAGTTCGCTGGCCCGCAGCGAGCCTTCGACGCCGTCGTTGCTGGTTGGCTCCGGCCGGGGGCCTGTCGCTGCCGGCGACGCGGCGACGGCGGCAGGGCGCGTCACGCCATGATCCGCGCGGGTGCCAGCATCGTGACCGTGGCCCTGGTGGCGGCCGTCACAGCGGGGCTCGTCCCGGCGGAGGAAGTCCCCGAGACCATCGGCTTCACGCGCGTGCACGTGCCGCGTGACCGGCTGTCCGACGTGCCCCTCGGTGACGGCCGCTACGTGCCGATGCCGGCGGCGGAGTTTGAGGCGGCCGTGTCGCGACTGGCCGGCGGCCGCAGCGGCATGCCGCTGATGCTGGCCGCTGCGGCACGCTACGAGGCGGTCGTCGACGAGCGCGGCGTGCTGGCGGGCGGCCTGTCGTTCGACGTCACGGCGCAGGCGCTGCCTGCGGCGTCGATGCCACTCGGGGTGATCCACGTGCGCAGCGGTACGGTGCGCAGCGGCGACGGTGTCGGCGAGGCCGTGCTGTTCGGGTTGCCCGACGGCGGGATCGCGGTGCGGACGCCGGGTCCGGGAACCTACAACTGCGACTTTTCCTGCCCCTCCCCCGGGGGCGGCGGCCCGCTGCTGCCGCTGCTGCCGTCGTTGGCCACGATCGTCGTGCTGCGCTTGCCGGAGGAGGCCCGGCCCATCGTTCTGGGCGCGGTGCAGTCGCTCGTCGTGCCGCCGGCCGCCGGCCCTGCCGAGGACGGCCGAGTGACCTGGCGGGTGGAGGTCGGCGCGGGGACGGATGCGGTGATTCGCATCGTGCCACGCGTCCAGGAAACACCGCGACTGGCGGTCTGGACCGAGGTCGCGATCGAGGGCCAGCAGGCGGAGATCACGGCGGCCGTGCAGCCGTCCCGGCCCTGGACGCCAGGCACGCTCACGCTGGGGAAGGATGCAGCGCTGCGTGTCACCACGGTGCGGATCGCCGGTATGGAGCCGCTCGTGTGGCGGGAGACGGACGACGGCCTGTCGATCGATCTGCCGCCGGCTTTGACCGGCAGTGAGCAGCCCATGCATGTCACGGGTGTGGCTCCGATCGCCGCCGCCGCGCCGGCGACCCTGCCCACGGTGCGGCCGGCAGCGCCGCGCTGGGGTGGCGGCGGGCTGGCGCTGGTCGTTGCACCGCCTTTCGTCGTGGAGGCGACGGCACTCGACGAGGCCTGCGTGGTGACGCCCCTGGTGGCGTCCCGGTGGCCGCTGCCCGCGCGGGCCGCACCGCCCGCAGTGCGGCTGTTCTTCGAGCAGCAGTCGGCCCGCGGCGCCGTGGCGGTCACGCTGCAGCCGCGGGTGCCGCGGTTCGAGTCGGCCCGCGTGACCACGGTGGAACTTTCTCCTGGCACCGTCCTCGGCCGCGCGGCCTGCGACGTGCGAGTGGTGGCGGGAGCGGCCTTCGCGATCAACGCCGATGTCCTACCCGGCTGGTTCATCGACTCGGTGGAGGTGGGCGAGTGGGATGACGGCGGGGGCGGCTTCGTGCCGTCAGCGGTGGACCGCATTCTCGACTGGCGGCTGGTGCGGTCGCCCGGTGGCGCCGAGCTCCGCGTCGGGCTGGCCACGGCGGCGACGGCGGATCGGCGGCTCGGTCTGCGCATCGTCGGGCATCGCGCTGGCGTGCCGCTGGGCGGCACGTTCGTGGCCGGTGACATGGACATGGTGCGGCTGGCGGGCGAGTCGCCGGACTCGGTGCTGGTCGATTTCCGGGTGCCGGCCCAGGCCGACGTGGAGATCGACGGGGGTCCGGTCGACGTCGTCCCCGTGAACGCCGGGTTGACGGCCCTCGTGGAGCCGGGTTCGCCCCGCGGCAGGATCTCGGGCGGCGTCCGGGCGGCGCGGGGCGAGGCCCGCCTCGTGGCGCGGCGACCTCCGCTCGATGCTCGCGTGCAGGTGCGGCTCGTGGCACGCGAGGGGCGGCTCTCCGAGACGTTCACGCTGGAGTGCCTGCCCAGTTCCGGAATGCTCGATTCCCTGATCGTCGACTTTTCCGAGCCGATCGGCGACGCGGTCGAGTGGTCGCTGCTGCAACCGGCGGCCGCAACCATCGGCGCCCGCAGGCTCGAGCCGGCCGACACGGTGCGGAACGAGGTCGCGAGGGAGGACGGTGTCGCCGAATCGTGGCTCGTCGAAGTACGGCCGGCCGTCCCGGGACCGGTCACCATCCGGGCCTCTCGGACGGCGCCGTTCGACGAGGCCGTGCCGGTGCCGCTGGCCTGGGTTGAAGGAGCTTCGCTGCTGCACGGCACGGTGCTGGTGCGCGGGGATGCGGGGCCACGGCCGACCCTGGTCAACCGGCGGCTGCGGGAACTCCCGCCCGCAGTCGGCACCGTCGACGAGGCTGCCGCCACCGTCGCCGAATTTGCCTACGGCGATCCGCGCAGCATGGCCATCGGCAGCGATCCGGCCGCCGAGATAGCGCCCAACGCCACCACCGAGTCGCGCGCCTGGGCCTGGCGGGAGTCGATCACCTGCTGGTGCCACGACTCGGGGCGCACGGAGAGCGAAACCATCTTCGACCTGGAAAATCACGGCCGCGAGTCGCTCACGCTCACCGTGCCGGGCGGCCTGACCCTGGAGGACGTGTCGATCGACGGGTTGACCGCGCCGCTCGACGGGATCGGTCCGGCCGGCGGCGACATTCGCCTCACGCTGCCACCGGGCCTGCGTCGCACGCGGGTGGCGGTGCGCGGCACCACCGACGCCAACAGCAGACCCGGCGCCTGGCGCGTGGCCGAGTCGGGTTGCGCGGTCGACGTGCCGGTGCTGGAACGACAGACGCGGGTCATGCTGCCACCCGAGCTCGAACTGGTGCTGCCGACCGGCCTGTCGCAGGCCTCGACCGGCGACTGGGCGCAACGGCTGTTCAACGCCGTGCCCCGGGTGCATGACCGCGCTGGACCCGTCACCCGGACCGGGGAACGTATGGCGGTGGGTTTTCGCGAACTGCTCATCGACCCCATGTATCGCGTGAATGCATCGGGCTTCATCGTGGTGCGCCGCCGGCTGGTCACGTCGCTGGCGATTCTCGCCTGGCTGGTGGCGACCGCCGGCGGACTGGCCCTGGCGCGGTGGCGGGTCGGTGCCGGCGTGGGCGGCTGCATCGTGGCGGCAATCGCGGCGCTCTGGCTGCCGCCGCCGTTCGACATCGTCGTACGAGCCGCTTGGTGGGGGTTGCTGGGCGCCGCGGTCGTCGCCTTCTGGCGGCGGGTCGGGACGCCCGCCGCATTCGGCCTGGCGATCATGGTTTCCATCGTCGCTCCCCACGCCCGCGCTACGGAACCCTTGCGGGTCTTCGTCACGCCCGGCGCGGAGGGCACCGCGTTCGTTCCGGAACCGCTGTTCCGGCTGCTCTCCGCACGGCAGGCAGCGCTGGCCGCGGCGGTGCGCGTGGCGAACTGCCGCATCGTGGCGGGCGCACCCGGGCCCGATGCCTCCTGGCGGATGGTGCTCGATGTGGAGGCCGAACAGGCCGGCGGCCTGCTGATCGACCAGTCGGCCTGCGGTGCGACCTGGGGGGCCGCGACCGCCGGACCGGGCTCGACCGTGGAAATCCAGAAGGATGGCGCGGTGGCCCGGCTGGTCGTCGGGCCGGGACGGCACCGCGTCGAGTTGTCGGTGCTGCCGGCAGTCGAGCGGCGCGGCGCCGTGGAGGAGGCATCGGTGTGCCTGCCGCCGACGCCCGCCGCCGAACTCGAACTGGCGGATCCGGGCAGCGCCGGGCTGCCGGCCGACCGTGCCTGGCAGTGCGAATCGATGACCACCGAGGGCGCCTGGCGCCGGGTGCCGATGCGGGCGGGCGCTGCGCGGCTGGCGTACGACGTGTCACGCAGCGGCCGCCTGCGGCTGGTGCGGCCGGTGGATCCGTCCGACGCGCTCGTCGACACGGTCCGTGACGCGACCAGTGCGAATGACGTGGCCTGGCTCTCAGACGTGTGCCGCGTGACGGCGGCCTTCGAGGTGGGCGCGGGCCGGGAGATCGTGCGCTCCGTCGTGGTGCTGGCGGACGCCGGGCTGGAGCCGGGCGCGGCCGGCGCTGCGGTCGTGACGCCCCTCGGGGGCGGCCGGTTTGCCATCGAACTTCCCGAACCGCGGCCGGGCCGCAGGCGGGTGGAGATCGACTTCGCCATGCCCCTCGTGGATGCCGTGGGCGTGTTCGACGTGCCGGGCGTGTGGCTGGAATCCGTGGCCAACGACGAGCGCACGGTACGGCTCAGCGCGGCGGGTGATCTCGACGTCACGGCGGAGCCGCCGGGCGGGGCATCGCTGGTGAGACCCCGCGACGACGATGCACCGGGCACGGTGGCCCAGTGGCGGTTCGACGCCGTCACGACCGCCGAAAACCGGGCGCCGGTGCCACGCGGCGACGGTCGCGTCGGGCCCGGCGCGCGGCAGAGGGCATCGATCACGGTGCACCGTCGCCAGCAACCGCCGCGGACCACGCAGCGGCTGGCGGTGGAGTTCGCATCAGACCACGTGGGGCTGCGGCTGCAGTGCCAGTGCGATGCGGGTGACGGGCCGCTGCTCGACGTTCCGTTGGACGTGCCCCCCGCGGCCGTGATCGACAGGGTCGCAGTCTGGGAGGAACAGCAGGGGCCGGCCGATCGGGCGGCACTGGAGGCCATGGACGTGGCCGTGTCGCGGCCCACGCCGGGACGCATGGTCGTGGTGATGCAGCAGCCTCGGGCGGGACGCTTTCGCCTCGAGGCCGACCTGCGGATTCCCTTCCGCTCCGCGGCCCGCGGCCGCCTGCCACTGGCCAGGGTGACGAGCGCCGGAACCGCACCACTCCTCGTCGCGTGGCGGGCGGCACCCGACCTCGTGGTCACGCTGTCTGACGCTCGGGAGACGGAGCAGGCCGCCGGCGAAGCCCGCACGCAGTGGGAATTGGCCGCCAGCGACAACCCGCCCGATTTTGTCCTCGAACGCCGTGTGGCGCCGGCCGCAGCCGACGAAGCGCCCGCCGCTGCGGCGGACGGCGACGAGCCGGCGAACACGGCCGATGCGGCCCCGCAACGCGTCGACGAGGTGGCGCTGGCATCTATCCATCTGGCGATCGACGGCCGCGGCCGAGCCTGGGGACTCGTCCGCTTCGACCTGGCCACCTCCGAACCACGACTGCGGCTGCGGCTGCCGCCGGGGCTGCGTCTCTTCGACCTGCTCGTCGATGGGCGAGCGGCGGTTGCTGTTCCCGACGGCGATGCCTGGGACGTGCGGCTCCACGACGTGCGCTGGCCCCGCTCGCTGCTGGCGGTCGTGGCGGGAGACGTCGGCGGTGGGCGGGCCGATGGGGCGCCGGTCAGGCTCGAGCCCCCGCGACTCGAAGGGCTGCCCTGCCACACCGTGCTCTGGACCATCGACGCGCCAGGTCATCTCGCCCTGCGGCTCGCGGCACCGGCCCAGCTCCTCGACGCGACGGCCTGGAAAGCTGCGGCTACCAGCGCCCGCAGTCGCTTGAACTGGTTTGTCGAGGCGGTCGATGCCGGGGGGGACGAGTCACAGCGCCGGCTGCCCGACTTCGCCGCGCTGCGGTCCGCGGGTGGCATGCCGGCGCTCGAAGATGCCTGGGAGCGAAGTCTCGACGGGGCGTCCTCGGGATCCCTGTCGAACCGCATCCATGCGCTGGCATCCGATGGCGGCGGCTTGACGATGCGGGCCGTGCGCCGCAGCGATCCCGGCGCTGCGCTACGCGGCCTGGTGACGTTGGGCCTGATGGCCCTGGCGGCCGGGGGCTGGATCGTCGCCGGGCGGCTGCCGGCGTGGTGGCTCGAGCATGGTCCCCGGTTGGTGCCCTGGGGGCTGATGGGGGCCGGCCTCGCCTGGCTCCTCGTCCTCGTGCCGGCACTCCCCGGCTGGATCCTCATCGGCGCAGGCGTGGCCGCCGTGATCGCGGCGCGCCGTCGAGTGGCAGTGCCCGATATCGCATCGTTCGATTCCACGCGCACGTTCCTGGCCCGCTGAGGCGCGCGGCGTGGGAAACCGGGGGAACGAGGCAAGCGGAAAGCGGGCTGGCCCGCGCTGGGGAGCGCCGCTACCGTCCGCCCCCTCGATGGTAGGCCGCAGGCACCGCGGGCGGGTTTCCCCGGGAAATCCCCGGGCGCCAGCCACGCCGGAATGGATTCCGGTGACGGCCCGCCGCGATGCACGGAGGCTCGTCTGGCATGGTGTGTGGACACGATCGAACGGGCGGCGGGTGGCTGACGGCATGCCGGGTCCTGGTGGTCGCTTGCGCGGCCGCGGCCGCCGGCACATCGTCCGCAGCGGGGTATCGCACCGCCAACTTCCTCGTCGATGCTCCCACGGAGACGCTGGCACGCCGCATCGGCGACGCCGCCGAGCAGTACCGGCACACGCTGGCCGTGGAGTGGACGGGCCGGCCGCTGCCGCGCTGGAGCCGACCCTGTCCGATCCGGGCCCAGGTCGCCCCGCACCTGGGCGCCGGTGGGGCCACGAGCTTCGTGTTCGACAAGGGCGAGGTATTCAACTGGAGCATGACCATCCAGGGCAGCGAGGAGCGCATCCTCGACTCGGTGCTGCCGCACGAGATCACGCACACGGTGTTCGCCAGCCACTTCCGTCGGCCTCTGCCCCGATGGGCCGACGAGGGGGCCTGCACGACGGTCGAGCACCCGGTGGAACGGGCCCGGCAGCACCGTCTGCTGATCGAATTCCTCACCACCGGCCGAGGCATCGCCTTTCCCGAGATGTTCGCCATGCGTGAGTATCCGCCCGACGTGCTGCCGCTCTACTCGCAGGGCTATTCGCTGGCCCGGTACCTGATCGAGCGCGGCGGCCGGCACAAGTACGTGGCCTTCGTGGGCGACGGACTGGCGGCCGATGACTGGAAGGGGGCGTTGGCCAAGCACTACGGCGTCGGCGACGTGGCCCAGTTGCAGTACGTCTGGCTCGACTGGGTGCGGCAGGGCTGCCCGGCGCCGCCGGCCGCGGTCGCCGCGGCCGTGCCGCCCGCCGCCGCCTGGACGGCCACGTCGCGCGGACAGAGCCCCGACCCTGAGCCCGTGGCCGCACCACCCGCCGTGGCCGCCACCTCGGGACGCAGGTCGATCTACGCCATGCAGGCCCGCCGCACCGCCGCCGAGCCGCCGGTCGCGCCACGCTGACACCGTCTCATACGGATCACACGTGATCCTCAGGCGTAGTGCTTCGGGAATGCCCATGCCCCGTCGCCGGACGTTCGTCTGCGGGCACCCTGCCAATTCTGTTCGGCCAGGCAGATGCAGGGCGGGCCGATCTGCGTCTGGACTGGCTCGGGGCTCCCCACGCCCTCTCGCCGGACGTTCGTCTCGGCCCTCCAGGCAATCCTGTTTGGCACAGGATGTGCGCATTGGCGACCCGGCAATGTGAGGCGTTCAGCCCGGCGATCGAGAGCCTGCGGGACCTGCCGCGAGCCTGCGCCCTCGAGAAGGACCGCAAGCGGATCGGCGTCAGCCGAGCGTCCTTGGGATCGCTCTCGGAATCGGTTGCGATCTTCGATCCGGCACCGCTCAAGGAGATCGCTGTTGAACTCGGCCACACGATCCGAAGCAGGCCTGATCGTCGGTTCGACGACGTAGG
>QWPN01000025.1 GCA_003671185.1 Planctomycetota bacterium | reverse complement strand
GTTGGCCGTCTTCAGCGTGTCGTCGCCACCGATCGAGATCAGGGCCTCCACGCCCAGCGACCGCAGCCCCTCGTAGACGTTCTTGAGGGGCCTCACCCGCTCGGCGTCGTCGAGGTGTGCCGGGGAAGAGACGTGCTTGCCGGGGTTCGTCCGCGCGGTGCCGATCATGATGCCCTGGCCGCTGCGGGTGCGCTTGAGGAATTCGGGTGCGATGCGGACAAAGTCCTGGCCCTCCACGAGCGGTTTGTCGGCCGAGTATTCCGCCAACGCCGAGTAGCCGTGCTTCATGCCCAGCACCTCGGTGCCGTTGCGCATGAACGACGTGGCTGCGGTGGAGATCACCGCGTTGGCGCCGGGGGCGGGGCCGCCGGCGAAGAGGATGGCCACGCGGCGGAAGTGGTGGGCGCCCTTCGGCGGGCGGGAGAGGGTCTCGGACATGAGGGTCTCCGGAAAGAGGCGGGGCGTGCGGGGCGTCAGCCGGCCAGCATCCGCTCCACGAACGTGGTGTCGACCTGCGCCTCGTGGAAGGCGGTGTTGGCCAGCACCTCGAGGTGCAGCGGCACCGTGGTCTTGATCCCCTGGACACGCAGTTCCTTGAGCGCGCGGATCATGGTGTCGATCGCCTCGCGCCGGGTGGGCTGGTGGACGATGAGTTTGCCCACCAGCGAGTCGTAGTGGGGCGGCACCACGTAGCCCGTCGTGGCGTGGGAATCCCAGCGCACGCCAAACCCGCCGGGCGCGATGATGCGGTCGATGCGGCCGGGGCAGGGGCGGAAGTTCGTCGCCGGGTCCTCGGCGTTGATGCGGCACTCGATGGCATGGCCGCGAGGCCGGATGTCGTCCTGCCGGAGGTCGAGTTTTTCGCCGGCGGCAACCCGGATCTGGGCCTTCACCAGATCGATGCCCGTCACCATCTCGCTCACCGGGTGCTCCACCTGGATGCGGGCGTTGACCTCGATGAAGTAGAAGTTGTCCTGCTGGTCGACGATGAATTCGACGGTGCCGGCAGAGTAGTAGCCCGCCGTCTTGGCCAGTCGCACGGCGGCATCGCACATCGTGCGGCGGGTTTCCGCCGGCAGCCGTGGCGAGGGGCTCTCCTCGATCAGTTTCTGGTGGCGCCGCTGCGTGGAGCAGTCGCGCTCCCAGAGGTGGAACACGTTGCCGTGACGGTCGCCGAGGATCTGGATCTCGACGTGCCGCGGCCGTTCCACGTAGCGCTCGATGTAGATGCCGGGGTTGCCGAAGGCCGCCTGGGCCTCCGCCGACGCCTGCTGCCAGGCGCTGGCCAGGGCCAGGTCGTTGGCCGCCACCCGCATGCCCTTGCCGCCACCGCCGGCCGTGGCCTTGAGGAGCACGGGGAAGCCGATTTCGCGGGCGATGCGCACGGCATCCTGCTCGCTGGCCACCAGTCCGTCGCTGCCGGGCACCGTGGGCACGCCGGCCTCGCGGGCCAGGGCGCGGGCGGAGTTCTTGTCGCCCACGCGTTCCATGGCCTCGGGCGCGGGGCCGATGAACCCGATGTCGCAGGAGCGGCATACCTCCGCGAAGTGCGAGTTCTCGGAGAGGAAGCCGTAGCCGGGGTGAATGGCCTGCACGTTGCCGATTTCTGCCGCGCTGATGACGCGGTCGATCCGCAGGTAGCTGTCGGCGGCCCGGGCGGGACCGACGCAGATCGCCTCGTCGGCGAGATCGAGGTAAGGGGCGTCGCGGTCCGCCTCGCTGAAGATCGCCACGGTCTCCACGCCGAGCTCGCGGCAGGCGCGTATGACCCGCAGCGCGATCTCGCCGCGGTTGGCTATCAGTATCCGTTTGAACATGAATCCATCCGGGGCATCCGCCCGCTCTCGCCTCGGCAGCGCGTCAGGCCTCGGGATCGACCTTGATGAGGGGCTGGCCAAATTCCACCGGTGCCCCGTTCTCGACGAGGATCGCCACCACCTGGCCGGACACGCCCGCGGGAATCTCGTTGAACACCTTCATGGCCTCGATGATGCACGCCGTCTTCTCCGGGGCGATGCGGTCGCCCACCTTCACGAACGGGGCCGCGTCGGGGCCGGAGGCCCGGTAGAACGTGCCCACCATCGGGCTCTTGATGACGAGCATCCGCGCATCGGCGGCCGGGGCCTGCGGGGCCGATGTTTCGGCGCTGGCGGCGGCCGGCCGGGGCGGTGGGGCGGCGGGGGCCGAGTAGGCGACCACCTCGCCGCCACGACGGATGCGGACGCGGTTGTCGGCCTGCTTGAGGTCGAGTTCCGAGAGATCGTGCTCCTTCATGAGCTCGATCAGGCGGCGGACTTTCTTCACGTCGAAGATGTCGCCCGGGTTGAGTGCGGCACACATGGTGGTCGATCGTCTCCAGGGCGGGGCCCACGGCGGCCGAAAATCGGCCGAATCGGGGCCGAGGGTAGCCCTTGCCCGCGGTTTCAGTCAAGGTAACGGTCGTGGCGGACGCTGCGCCGGGGCTGCCGGCGGCTTCGCTTGCGGTTTCGATACCTTCGGCCGTCACCGCGTTCGTGTTCGCGGGCCGGGGCGGACCGAAAGGCCCTCGCGAGCGCGCCCTCCATGGCATCGACGACGCCACCGGCCGACCTGCCGCGACTCGCGCCTCGGGATGCCGGGGCCAGCAAGCGGGATTTTGGCCGGGTCGTCGTGGCGGGGGGGGCTGCGGGCATGGCCGGTGCGCCGGCGCTTGCCGCGATGGCGGCGCTCCGCGGCGGCGCCGGCCTCGTTGAACTCCTCGTTCCGGACTCCATCGCCCCCATCTCGGCGGGGTTCGATGCCTGCCTGATGACGCACGGTCTGCCGGCCGCCGACGGCATGTTCGCCGCGGCCTCGGCCACAGTTCTTCTGGAGCGGATGGCGGCGGCCGACGCAGTGGCGGTGGGGCCCGGCATGGGCCGATCCGCCGTGGTCCGCGATCTCGTGCTGCGAATCTGGCGGGAGGTACCGGCTCCCGCCGTTTTCGACGCCGACGCGCTGTGGGCACTCGCCGCCGCGCCGGTCGGCGTGCTGCGCGAGCATGCCGGTTCGCGGGTGCTGACGCCGCATGCCGGAGAGATGCTGCGGCTCCTGGGCCGCGATCCGCGCGGGCCGGAGGCGGGCGACCGCCCGTTCCTGGAAGCGGCCGCCGTCGAGACGGCCGCCGCGCTCGACGCACTGATCGTGCTCAAGGGCGCGGGAACGTTGCTGGCGGGAGCGGGCCGTCGGGCGCGCAACGAGACGGGCAATCCCGGCATGGCCACGGCCGGCACGGGGGACGTACTCTCGGGCGTCGTGGCGGCACTCCTCGCGCAGGGCCACGACGCCTTCGCCGCGGCCCGGCTGGCCGCCTGGGTGCACGGCCGGGCTGGGGACGTGGCGGCCCGCGACCTGGGCCAGACGTCGATGACGGCCCGCGATCTCCTCGACCGGCTGCACGTGGCCTTCCAGGAACTCGAGGTCCGCCCCCGGTAGCAGCATGCCCACCGGGGGAACCTGCGGCGTTGTCGTCGTGCGGCCCGGTGGACGAACGTCGTGGTGACGTCACCTGCGGCAAGACGGCAGACCACGCCCCGCTGCGGCCGCTCGCCGCGTGTCAACGTACGGAACGGGACGCCAGTTCTGCGAAGCGGGTCACGTCGACCACGCCGTCGTCCCGCGCGATCCACAGGCGCATCCCGGCCACCGGTTCGACGCGGTGCCCGCCGGTGAACGATCCGAAAGCGGGCAGCACGAGCAGGTTTCCCTCCGCCACGAAGCAGCGATCCGCGATGCGGTCGCCGCTCGGCGAACGGAGGGCCAGCGTGGGATGGAGGTGGCCCGCCACGGTGAAGGCCTCGCGGTCGGGTTCCACGAGAGGCGTGGCGGGTTCGTGCACGAAGTGGAACGGGGGCTCGTCGAGCGTGCGCAGGCAGGAATCGATGCCCAGCGCGGAGGGGATGCGGCCCAGCGACCGGTCGTGATTGCCGACGACCAGGATCACCTCGGTGCCCGGGATCCGCGACCGTGAGGCGGAGAACTCGTCGAGTACCGCCGGCGTGCAGCCGCTCTGGGCGTGGAACAGGTCGCCGAGCACCACGAGCCGCCGGGCCGCCGTATCGGTCACGAGCCGCTCCAGTCGGCTCAGGTCGCGCTGGGCCGAACCCTCCGGCACGGGGATGCCCGCGCGGCGGAACGTGGCCGCCTTGCCGAGGTGCAGATCTGCCACCAGCAGCGTTTGCGTGGCCGGCAGGTACGCCGCCCGGCCCGGCAGCAGGATGACGTCGGCCGCCGGCATCGTGGCCGGCGTCTCGGCGGCGGCGATGGTCACGTCGGGCGGCATGGATCACATCCTGCCACATCGCCCCGATCGCGGGGAGTCCCGCCGGAGAACCACTGCCCGTCGCGGCACGAGTCTGCGGCCGTGGTCCGGCCGGGTCAGCGGTCTCCCGCAGCGTCCTCGAGTTCACGGGCCATGTCGGCGATGCGTTCCAGCCAGCCTTGCGTCGTGAGTCGCGACTGGATGTGCTCGGCCCAGATCGGGAACGCCAGCGGTGAGAGTCGGGACGTCTCCACGACGCGGATGTCCTTCGTGGCCAGCGACTCCAGGGTGTCCCGCAGGCGCCGGAATTCGAAGTGCCGCTCCAGGACCTCGCGGCGGGCCTGGGAGAGCAGCATGTTGCCGGCGTCGTGCTCGCAGAGGACGTCGAAGATCAGGCCGGCCGAGGCCTGCGTCTGCCGGTCGCTGCGCCGCGCCCCCGACACGAGCCCCGCCACGCGGGCGATCTCGCGGAAGTGCCGCCGCGCCATCTCGGTGCCGTTGAGACACTCGAGCAGATCCTCGAGGAGCCGGTCCGGGGAAAGCAGCCGCCGCCACGACCGCTCGTCGGCGGCAAAGGTGTCGCGACCGGCCAATTCGAAGCCCCAGTCCGTGGCCGCCAGCGTGAGCGTGCTGGGCCGTCCACGGGCGATCCGCCAGGCCACGAGCGCCGCCAGCCCCTCGTGGACGAGTCGGCCCGCGAACGGGAACAGGAAGGCGTGGTGGCCGTCGCGGCCCTGCCAACGCTCGAGGAGCAGCGTGTCGCGGTCGGGGAGCCGGCTCCAGCGCGACTGCACCTCCAGGAGCGGCAGTACCGCCTGCACCTCACGGGGCACAGGCCGGCCATCTCCCGGCCGCGCGGCATCACGCACCAGATCGAGCACCGCGGCGGAGAGCAGCGTGGAGAGCGGCATCCGTCCGCCGTTCCAGCGCGGCACCTGCAGCGACGTCGTGCCGCGGGCCCGCTTCACCCAGGCCGTGAGGCCGTCGAGGCGGAACAGCAGCAGCGGCCGGCCTGCGAACAGGAAGCGGTCCCCCGCGGCGAGCCGCGAGATGAATGATTCCTCCACGGTGCCCAGGCGGCCGCCGCGCACCCACCTCACCTCCACCGTCGCGTCGCCGGCGATCGTGCCGATCGACATGCGGTGCCGCCGCGCCAGCGACTTGCTGGCCACGTACCAGCGGCCGAAACGTTCCTTGATCCGAGCGTAGTCGGGATAGGCGGCCAGTGCCGGGCCGCCCCGCGCGGCGAAGTCGAGCGCCCAGCGCCACGATGCGTCGTCGAGTGCGGCGAAGGCACGCGTTCCGCGGACCTCGGCCAGCAGGTCGGTCTCGCGGAAGCCGCCGCTGCAGGCCACCGTGACCATGTGCTGCGCCAGGCAGTCGAGGGCGCCCGTGAGCGGCCGGCGGGCCTCGACCACGCCGTCAGCGACCGCCATCCGAGCCGCCGCGCACTCGATCAGTTCCAGGGCGTGCGTGGGCACGCAGACCAGACGTCCCACCGCGCCCGGCGCGTGGCCGCTGCGACCGGCCCGCTGCAGGAGCCGGGCGATGCCCTTGGGGCTGCCCACCTGCAGCACCTGTTCGACGGGCCCGAAATCGACGCCCAGATCGAGGCTCGACGTGGCCACGACGCATTTTAATTTTCCCCGCCGCAACCCTTCCTCCGCGTGGCTTCGCAACTCCCGGTCGACCGAGCCGTGGTGCAGGGCGAGAGCCCGGCGCCAGGCGGGCCGGGCCGTGCGGATCGCCTCGTACCAGCGTTCCGCCTGCGACCGCGTGTTGGTGAACACGAGCGTGGTGGCGGCACGATCGATGGCTTCGAGCACCTGGGGAAGGAGCCGCATCCCCATGTGCCCCGCCCAAGGAAAGCGCTCCATGGGCTGTGGCACCAGCGTTTCGATCTCCAGCCGACGCGGCACGTGTGCCGACACGAGCCGGGCGGCGGTGACGCCGCCCGGACCCACCAGCGCGGCCAGTGCGTCGTCGAGGTTGGCCAGCGTGGCCGACAGGCCCCACGAGGCGAGTCCCGGCCGCAGGGCCCGCAGCCGGGCCAGCGCCAGTTCGGTCTGCACGCCACGCTTCGTGGAGAGCAGTTCGTGCCATTCGTCGACAACCACGGTCTCGAGGGCCGCGAACGTGTCGTGCGCATCCTCGAGCGAGAGGAGGATGGAGAGGGTTTCGGGCGTGGTGACGAGCGCCGTGGGCCATCGGGCGCGGAGCCGGCGCCGGTCGGCGGCGGTCGTGTCGCCCGTGCGCATGCCGACCGTCCAGCCCGCGGTCAGAGGCCGCAGTCCGCGCAGCGGCTCCGTCAGCGCCCGCACGGTGTCGGCGGCCAGTGCGCGGAGCGGCGTCACCCACACGACCCGCGGCCCGGCGGCCGGTTCGGCATCGGGCGGCCGCGCGGCGTCGACGGCCCGCGACCGCGCGATCGCCCCCAGCCAGGCGGCGAGTGTCTTGCCCGTGCCGGTGGGCGCGTGAAGCACGCCGCTTCCTCCGCTCGCCAGCGCCCGCCACACCTCCTCCTGGAACGGGAAGGCCTGCCAGCCGCGGGAGCCGAACCAGGCGTGGAACGTGGCGACCGCGGTGTCAGAAGTCCCGTCGGCTCCCTGGCGACGCCCGGACCCAGGTCCCGACCCACGTCCCGACTTCGCGGTCACACGCATGGCGACTGCTCCGGGTTCTTCCAGACGCGACACGTCGTCAGTGTAGGATGCAGGGCGGTTCGTCGGAATCTGGATGGGCGATGATGGGTGATTTGAGCAAGCAAATTGCGGCCGAGGCGATGGGGACGTTCTGCCTCGTGTTCGCTGGCACGTCGGCCATCGTGGTCGATGCGGCGACGGGCGGCGCCGTCGTGTCGCACGTGGGGGTCGCGCTCACGTTCGGGCTCGTGGTGTTCGCCATGATCGCCGCGGTCGGCGACGTGTCGGGAGCCCATCTCAACCCCGCCGTGACGATCGGGTTCTGGATCGCCGGCCGGCTGCCGCGGCGGCGGGTGGTGGCCTACGTGGCGGCCCAGGTGTGCGGCGGCCTCGCGGCCAGTTGCGTCGTGCGGTTGCTGTTTCCGCAGGATGCCTCCCTCGGCGGCACCGCTCCCTCTGGGACGCCGCTGCAGTCGTGGATCATGGAGATGCTCCTCACCGCGATCCTGATGTTCGTGATCCTCAGCGTGTCGACGGGCAGTCGCGAGAAAGGCATCACCGCGGGGCTCGCCATCGGAGGCGTGGTGGCGCTCGAGGCCCTCTGTGCGGGGCCGGTGAGCGGCGCGTCGATGAACCCGGCGCGGTCGCTGGCGCCGGCGCTGCTGACGGGCCGATTCGAACACCTCTGGATCTACCTCAGCGCACCCATTGTGGGCGCCGCGCTCGCCGTGCTCGCCTGCCGGTGTGCGCAGGCCGAAGGCTGCTGCCCGTGCGCGCCCGAGAGTTCGTCGTGAATCGGCCGACGCGGCCGGCCCTGGCCGGCCTGGGGATTGCGGTCCACTGACGCTGGCCGGCGCTTCAGTCGCCGGCGGCGATCATGCGCTTCAGATCGTCGAGTGTACCGGCTGCGGCGGGCTCTTTGTCGCGCCGCCAGCGCACGATGCGCGGAAAGCGGACCGCCACCTTCGACTTGTGTCGCGTGGAATGCGACACGCCCTCGAAGGCCAGTTGGAACACGAGCGTGGGGCGGCAGATGCGCACGGGCCCGTGCTTCTCCAGCGTGGTGGCGCGGACGATGCGGTCGACCTCGACGATCTCGACGTCGGAGAGCCCCGAGTAGGCCTTGGCCACCGGCACCAGTTCACCATCCTGCCAGACGCCGAGCGTGTAGTCGCTGTGCAGGCCGGCGCGCCGGCCGTGGCCGGCCTGTGCGTACAGCATCACGGCGTCGATCTCCAGCGGCTCGACCTTCCATTTCCACCATTCACCGCGGGTGCGTCCCGCGCCGTAGCCGCCCGCCAGCCGCTTGAGCATCAGTCCCTCGACGCCGCGGGCCCGCGACCCCGCCCGGCGAGCGGCCAGTTCGGTCCACGAGTCGGCAGACACGAGCGGGGAAAGATGAAGCCGGTCCGCGGCGTCGCGGGCGGCGTCGCCCCC
>QWPN01000124.1 GCA_003671185.1 Planctomycetota bacterium | reverse complement strand
CCCAGCGCCGACTGATGCTCTCCACGTTGTTCCACATCCCGGCGCGGATCGGCTCCGGCGCCGATGCCCTGCCGCTGTTCGGCTGGGGCATGCTCCTCCTCGCCTGGGCCCTGCTCGGCGGCGGGTTCTTCGCGCATGCGGCCTGGAGCCGCGGGCCGCGGGCCGCGGCCGCGACGCTTGGCATTCCTCTGCTCGTCGTGGGTGCCATGATCCTCTGGGTCCTGCCCGCCCTGGATGACGGACAGGGCGTGCCGGTTCGCGGCTACGGCCTGATGCTGCTGCTGGCGGCCGGCGCCGGCACGTGGCTGTCGATCATGCGCGGGCGGCCACTCGGCTTCGACGCCGACACGATCCTGGCCCTCGGCATGGAGGTCTTCCTGTGGGGCCTCGTGGGA
This sequence comes from Planctomycetota bacterium, assembly GCA_003671185.1. GTDB lineage: Bacteria > Planctomycetota > Planctomycetia > Pirellulales > UBA1268 > QWPN01. The sequence continues at coordinate 8,021 of QWPN01000124.1, read as the reverse complement.
GCGCGGCTGTTCTATGTCATCGAATATCACGACCGCTTCTTCGACGCGGGGATCGCTGCGGCGATTCCCCGGGTGCTCAACCTGGCCGCCGGCGGGCTGGTCGTGTTCGGCTCGCTGCCCACCGCGGCGACGGCCGCATGGCTGTTCGCGCGCCGCCGCAAACTGCCGATCCTGCAACTCGCCGACTGCATCGCGCCGGGATTGCTCGTGGGCCTGGCGATCGGTCGCATCGGCTGCTTCCTCAACGGCTGCTGTTACGGCGGGCCGTGCGACCTGCCGTGGGCGGTGTCGTTTCCGCCGGAGAGCCCACCCTGGATCGAGCAGATGGAGAGCGGCCTTCTGTCCAGGCCGGCCGCCGGCGCCGCGCTGCCGTGGAGCCTGCCGGTCCATCCCGCGCAGCTCTACGCCGCGATCGACGCGGCGCTGCTGGCGCTTGTGGCCGTGCTGTTCACGCCGCTGGCCCGGCGCGACGGCGAGGTGTTCGCCCTCGTGCTCACGCTGCACCCGATCTCGCGCATGCTCCTGGAGGTGATCCGCGTCGACGAGCCACCGGCCCTGGGCACGCCGCTGTCGATCTCGCAACTGGTGTCGCTCGTGCTGCTGGCGGCCGCGACCGCCCTGTGGTGGTGGATCGGCCGGCAGCCGACCCGGTCCCAGCGGCCGGCCGGCAGCCGCGGAGCCGGCCTTTGACGGCCCCGGGCCGGGCGGCGACATTGATGGGAACCGCGGCGAACAGGCCCTGCGGACGGTGGCCGGGAACTTTTCGGGCCGCCGCGGCATCTCATCCTCTGCAGGGCGCTGGCACGTGAGCATCCGCACCGAGCAGACGCGCGACACCCCGGACGGCATGAGGGCCGACCCGGAACTCGTGCGGCAGGCCGTGGCGGGCGACCGCGAGGCGTTCGCGACCCTGGTGGAACGACACCACGCCCGGATCCTGGCCCTGCTCGAGCGGCTCTGCGGCTGCCGCGAACTGGCCCGTGATCTGGCGCAGGAGACGTTCCTGTCGGCCTACCGCAACCTGGCGTCATTCGCCCACAAGAGCGCGTTCAGCACATGGCTCCACTCGATCGCCTGCAACCATGCCGCCGCGGTCGCCCGGCGGAAGAAGCCGGCCCTCGTACTCGACGCGACCACGGCCGGCAGCCCGGCACTCGAGCCCGTGGCCGCCACGCCACCGGCCTGGGCCAGGCTCGAACGGCAGGAACTCGCCAAGCGGGTCGCCACGGCGCTGGCCCTCCTCGACGACCGCTACCGGCAGGTGGTCGTGCTCTCCGACATGCAGGGGGCGAGCTACGAGGAGATCGCCGCCACGCTCGACATCCCGCTGGGCACGGTGCGCAGCCGGCTGCACCGCGGCCGGCTGGAACTGCGCACGCTTCTCAAGACCGAATGAGGACAGTCACGTGACGGGCAGCGATGACCAACCAGCAGCGGGCATGGGCCCCGATGATCCACGCCTCAGCGAATGGATCGACGGCCGGCTCGACCCCGCTGCGGCCGACGAGGTGCAGCGGGCGGTCCGGGCGGCGCCCGAACTGTCCCGGTTGGTGGAGGAACTCCGCAGCCTGAAGGTGGCGTTGGCCGGCCACGAGACGGCGCCGCCTGCCGCCGGATTCGTCCGGGACGTGATGGCCGCCCTAGCCAGCGCCGACGGCGGCGGAAAAGCCGCTGGCCCGGCCGTGGAGGCCGAATGGCGCCGGCTCGAAGAGGAACGGATCGCCGAAGAGCGGGCCGAGGCCTACGAGGATGCCGTGGAACCGCCGCAGCCGCCGGTGCCCCGCTGGGGATGGCTGGCCATCGCCGGGGCTCTGGCGGCGGGGTTGCTGGTCGCCGTGCTGGTGAACATGCCGCGCGACGCCGGCCGCGAGGTGGCGATGACCGCAGGCGACCCGTTACCGCCCGCGCCGGCCGGGCCGTTGAAAGACAATGAGGTCGATCTCCCGGCAGACGACCTCGGAGCAGGCGCTGCCGCACCACCGGCGGAACAACTTGTTGCTGCAGCACCGACAGCCGCACCGCATGGGACCAAGGCAGCACCCACTGACGCGTTCGTCCGCGACGAGGTTTCCGCCCACGACGGGCGTGGCAAGGCCGAGAAGCAGGTTGCGTCCGCGCGGGCACTGGCGGAAGCCGGACCCCAGCGTGATGCGATCGCCGGCACCTCGGGCCGGCCCGAAGGTCGCCAGGATGCCGTGTTCAAGGCAGCCGCCCCGGCAGCGGCGGGCCGCACGGCTGCGAATGCCTCCCCGCCCGCGACGGTTGCCGAGGCTGTCGGCGCACGGGCCGTCGTGATCGTCCGCGTCGACGGTGCACGCGGCCGGGAGGCCCTGGGCCGCCTGATCGATGCCGGCGGCTTGAGGATCGTGGAGGGCCAACAGGCCGCGGCAGACCGCTCACTGGAACGATCCCGCGAAGCCGGCGCTGCGGCCGCTGAAGCGGAGTGGCTCACCGTGGCGGGAACGCCGCAGGCCCTCGCCGCCCTGATGGCCGCCCTCGCCGAGGGCACGCGCCAGTCGGGGCTTGTGCTTGTAAACGACGACGGTCGCCCTCCAGTACCAGCCGCGCGCTCCGGTCTCGGCCGCGGGGCAGGGACGGCAGCGTCGACGCCCCGGGCGGATCAAGATGCAGTTGCCGCCCCGGGGGAGCCGCTCGATCGAATCGCGATCATCGTCGTGGACGACCCCGGATTGACGAACGAGCCGGCTCCATGACCGATTCCAGCCAGCCCGGCGACGGAGAACGATCGCGCCGGATTCCCGTCCCTGGTGCGGTCACGATCCGTTGCCGAGAGGACGGCCCGCTGGTGGTCGAGCTGCCCGCCGAGGGCGGTTTGGGGCTGCGAGTCACCGATCACCTCGGGCACGAGTTCCCCCTGCCGACGCACAAGCGGGCCGTGGCGCTGTGCCGCTGCGGATTATCGGGTTCGCGGCCCTTCTGCGACGGCTCCCACAAGACGGGCGGCTTTCGGGCTGCCGATATCGCACCACGGGCTCCGTGACCGCCCACAAGCCCCAGCGGAGGCTGACAGCGGCCGAGGGCGGGCTCCAGCCTGTGCCGGATGCGGTGACTGTGCCGCGGACGGAAACTCTTCCCCGAAAGCGACTTACGGTATGCAACGAGACGCAATTCCGGCCCGTCAGAGCCCGGAGCGATATGGACTGGCCGCGGAAACACCTGTAGGGTTGATCGTTCGCCACTCCCGCCCCCGCCTGCCCTGGACGGCAACGCATGTCCCAACACCGCACCAACTTCTACCAGCGGCACAGCGTGGGGATCATGGCGGTCCTCGTGTTCCTGCTGCCACTGGTGGTCGTGGGCGCGATCAAGGCCAAGGGGAACAACCGCAACGACGTCAAAGGCTGGCTGCCGCTCGAGTACCCGGAAACCCAGACCTACCGGTTTTTCCGCAGGAATTTCCAGGGTGAGGAGTTCATCCTCATCAGCTGGGAAGGCTGCACGATGGTCGATCCCCGGCTGGAGTTGCTGGCCCGGAAGCTGATCCCGCTGCCGGAGGAGGCCTCCCGGATCGAGCGCCCCTTGTATTTCAAGACCGCCCAGACGGGTCCCAGGGCGGTCGACCAGATGACCGGTGAGCCTCTCAACCTCGACCGCACCGAGGCCATCGGGCGCCTCACCGGGGCCATCATCGGACCCCCCCCGAAGGGTGTTGAGCCGGGGTCGGCGGACGACGATCTCGACCGCCGCCAGACCTGCCTCGTGCTCACCCTGGCCGACACGGCGCGGGCCAACCTGCACGGCGCCATCGACGAGATCAAGCAGGTGGCCAGCGCCGAGTGCGGCATCCCCGAGGCGGACCTGCACATGGGCGGCCCGCCCGTCGACAACGTCTCGATCGACAAGGCCGGCCAAACGAGCGTCACGATCCTGTTCGGCCTCTCGCTGGTGGTGGGCTTCTTCGTCAGCTGGTGGAGCCTGAAGAGCAAGGCCCTCGTGGCCCTCGTGATCGCCTCCGGCGTGTACAGCATGTTCGCCAGCCTGGCCCTGGTCTGGTACTCCGGGTATCCGGTCGACGCCATCCTGCTCACGATGCCCTCGCTCGTGTACGTGGCCACAACCAGCGGCGCCATCCACCTCGCCAACTACTACCGCGACCAGCTCGCCGAGACCGGCGTGCAGGAGGGGGCCGCGGGCCGCGCCGTGCACCACGCCCTGCTGCCGCTGTCGCTGGCCACCGGCACGACGGCCGTGGGCTTGGCCACGCTGGCGGTCAGCGAACTGGTGCCGATCAAGATGTTCGGCATCTTCTCCGCGGCCGGCGTGGTGGTGAGCTTCCTGATCCTCGTCACGTTCATGCCGGCCGCACTCGAACTCTTCCCGCCCCGGCTGCGCGTCGGCCGCGTGACGGGCGACGAGGCCGATGACGAAACCGGCGCCCACTGGCGGCCCATCGAATCGAGCCGCTGGTGGCAGGTGGGCCTGTGGATCACCCGGCACCACGCCCTGGCGACCGCTGCCTGCCTGCTCGTGATGGCGGCAGTCGGCTACGGCATGACCCGCGTGGAGAGCAGCGTGCAGTTGATGCGGCTGTTCTCGCCGCAGGCCCGCATCCGCACCGACTACCACTGGCTGGAGAGCCGGCTGGGGCCACTGGTGCCGATGGAGATCCTGGTGCGCATCGACGAGGGCTGCCGGCTCAATTTCCTGGAGCGCATGGAACTGGTGGGCGAGATCCAGGACGAGATCGCCGGCCTCGACGAGGTGGGCAGTTCGCTCTCCACGGTGACCTTCGGCCGCAGCCTCGACGCGGGTGACGGCGGCGATGGCGTAGGGGGCGCCGCAGCCCGGACCTTCGGCCTCGGCGCCCGCACCCGCCGCAGCGCCCTCAACCGGGCTCTCACCCGCCACCGCCAGGACTTCCTCGACGGCGACTACCTGCGGGACGCCACGGTCACCGACACCACCGGCCAGGAGCGCTCCCAGGAACTGTGGCGGATCAGCGCCCGCGTCAGCGCCACCAAGGAGGTCGACTACGCCCTTTTCAAGGCTGACTTGCAGAAGAAAATCGACCCCATCCTGGCCCGGCTCGAGGCCGAAGGCGTGCAGGGCATCGGCGTCGACTACACCGGTCTCGTGCCGCTGGTCTACAAGGCGCAGCATTCGCTGCTTGACGGTCTGATCATCGGCTTCATCAGCGACTTCGCCATCATCGTCGTGGTGATGATCGTGCTCTGCCGGGCCACCTCGGCCGGTCTCGTGCTCCTGCTCCCGGCCGCCTTCCCCGCCGTGATGGTGTTCGGCGGCATGGGCTGGTGCAACGCGCTGCTCAAGTCGCTGGGCACTGGCAACATGCTCATCGACATCGGCACCGTGATGGCCCCCAGCGTGGCCCTGGGTGTGACGGTCGACGACGTCGTGCACTTCATGCTCTGGTTCCGCCGCGGCATCGCCGACGGACTCGACCGCCGCCAGGCCACCATGCTGGCCTACAAGGGCTGTGCCCGCGCCATGTACCAGAGCTGGGGCGTGATCGGCATCGGGCTGTCGGTGTTCTCGCTGTCGCCGTTCGGCCCCACGCAGCGCTTCGGGCACATGATGCTCGCCATGCTCACGATCGCCCTGGTGGGCAACCTGGTGTTCATGCCGGCCCTGCTCTCCGGCCCCCTGGGGGCCGTGTTCAGCTGGAGCGTGCTGCGCATCGAGCGGGCCAAGGCCCGGCGTGAGGAACGTCGCAGCCTGAAGGCCGACGCGGGCAGCGACGAACTGCCCGCACCGCACGTCTCACCTGGCCCGGCGAAGCAGGTCGTGCATGCCTGACGACGGGCTGCCGACCGCCACGGTGGTCCTCAAGCCGAAGCGGGCCCGGCCGTTCTTCGGCCGCCATCCCTGGGTCCTCGACTCGGCAGTGCTCCGCGTGGAGGGCGACCCGGCCGACGGCGACGTCGTCGAACTGGCCACGCACGACGGCACGTTCGTGGGCCGGGGCCTGTGGAACTCGGCGAGCCGCCTGCGCGTCAGGCTGTACGCCTTCGATGCGACGACGCGGCTCGACGCCGATCTGTGGCGTCAGCGCCTCGAGGCGGCGATCGCCCTGCGTCGGTCGCTGGGCCTCGACGATCGCACCGGGGCCTGCCGACTGGTCAACAGCGAGGGGGACGATCTCTCCGGGTTGATCGTGGACCGCTACGGCGAGCACCTCGCCGTGCAGGTCACGGCCCTGGCGATGGCCCGGCGGCTAGAGGAGATCTGCGACGTGCTGCAGGCGCTCGTGGCACCCGCCGGCATCCTCCTGCGCGGCGCGGAACGCGGACTGGCCAAGCTCGAGGGGCTGCACCTGGCCGACCGGCTCGTCCGTGGCACGGCACCGGCAGGGCCGGTCTTCGTCCACGAGCATGGGCTGCGCTTCGGCATCGACCTCGCCGAGGGCCAGAAGACGGGCTTCTACCTCGACCAGCGCGACAACCGTCAGGCCGTGGCCCGCTTCGCCCGCGGCCGCCGCGTGCTCGACATGTTCTGCTACTCGGGGGGCTTCAGCGTGACGTGCGCCACAACCGGCGGGGCGCGGAGCGTGTTGGCGGTCGACTCCAGCGCCAAGGCCACGGCCCTGGCCAAGGCCAACGCCGATCTCAACGGCGCGGCGAGCGTGACGGTGGAGAAAGCGGACGCCTTCGAGAAACTCGCCTCGCTGGCCGCGGCCGACGAGCGCTTCGGACTCGTGATCCTCGACCCGCCAAAGTTCTCCCGCAGCCGGGCCACGCTCGACGACGCCTTGCGGGCCTACCACCGCATCAACCGCGCCGCCGTGGACCTGCTCGAGCCGGGCGGCATCCTCGCCACCTGCTCCTGTTCGGGCTCCGTGGCCCGCGAGGACTTCCTGCAGATGCTGGCCGGCGTGGCCCAGCGGGCGGGCCGGCCGCTGCAGCTGCTCGAGTGCCGTGGTGCGGCTGCCGACCATCCTGTCAGCGTCAGCTGCCTGGAGGGGGAATACCTGAAGTGCGTGATCGCCCGCGTGGCCTGACCGCACGATCCGCGGGCTCGGCGGCCGGTCAGACCCGGCGCAGGCGGGTGTATTCATCCATGGTGACGGTGGTCAGTTCGCCGTCGTCACGGGCCAGGATGAGGACGTCGCTGTAGACCTTGTCGTCGGGATGCCGCCGGAAGTGGAGTCCGTGCCGGCGCCGCTCCCGCCGCAGCACGCGGCCCACCGTGGTCGTGCTCCAGTGGGCGCTCGAGCCGACCGTCACCCCGTGCACCACCTCCACCCGGTCGCCCGGCTGGAGGAGTTCGTACAGGCGTCGTGCCTCGTGTTCCTCGGGCGTCATGGCGTGGTCCTCACGACTACGGCAGCCTACCGCGAACCCGCCCGCCACCAGAGCGGGCGTTTTCCTGGCCGGAGCGACCTCTGGTCGCGAACGCCCCGGGGTGGGGATCCCGAGGATCCCCACCGCTCACACTTCCTTGCTCTCGATCCACTTCATCATCTTGCGCAGCCGGCGGCCCGTCTCGGTGAGCTTGTGCTCCCGCTCACGGCGCCGGGTCGACTTGAACATCGCCGCGCCGCCGCGGTTCTCCAAGATCCAGTCGCGAGCGAACTGTCCGGAGCGGATCTCCTCGAGGATCTTCCGCATCTCCTTGCGGGTCTCCTCGGTGATGATGCGCTTGCCGCGGGTGTAGTCGCCGTATTCGGCCGTGTTCGACACGCTGTAACGCATGTACTCCAGGCCGCCCTGGTAGAACAGGTCGACGATCAGCTTCATCTCGTGCAGGCATTCGAAGTAGGCCATCTCGGGCTGGTAGCCCGCCTCCACGAGCGTGTCGAAACCGGCCTTGATGAGTTCCGAGACACCGCCGCAGAGCACGGCCTGCTCGCCGAACAGATCGGTCTCCGTCTCCTCGGCGATCGTGGTCTCGATGACGCCGCCGCGGGTGCCACCGATGCCCTTGGCGTAGGCCAGCCCGATCTTCTTGGTCTCGGCCGAGGCGTTCGGACCCAGGGCGATCAGGCAGGGCACGCCGCCCCCCTTCACGTATTCGCTGCGCACCAGGTGCCCGGGGCCCTT
>QWPN01000130.1 GCA_003671185.1 Planctomycetota bacterium | reverse complement strand
GCGACGCGGCCCGGGAGGCGGTGCGAGCGACGCTCGCCGATCCCGCCGCCGCGGTGCGGCAGGCGGCGGCCCATGCCGTCGGCCTCCATCGGGATGCCGCGGCAGTCGAAGCCCTCACGGCCATCGTGCGCGGCGATGACCCGGCGAGCGCCCGCGCGGCCGCCGAGGCGCTGGGCAGAGTCGGTTCGCACGAGGCGGTGCAGGCCGTCCTCGCCGGTTGCCGGCGCGATGCCGATCGCGCCCTGGGACATTCGCTCGCCTACGCCCTCATCGAGGCCCAGCGGCCGGAGCCGTTGCTGGCGGCCCTCGACGCGGACGACGCCCGGGTGCAAGGAATCGCGCTCGTGGCCCTCGACCAGTTGGCGTTGCGGCAGCCGACGGCAGCCCTGCCTCGCGACCGTGTCCTGGCCTTCTGCCGGACCGATGACGCGGCCCTGCGCGACGCCGCCTGGTGGGTGGCCGCCCGACACCCGGAGTGGTCTGACTCAGTGGCCGCCGAGATCGGTCCCTGGCTGGCGCGAGCTGCTGCCGACCCGGCAGGCCAGGAGCACATCGTGGCCACGTTGGCCCGTCTGGCGGCCCGGCCCTCCGTAGCCGAGGCACTGGCCCACGCCTGTGGCGACGCGGCCGTGCGCGACATGGCCTTGGCCGTGATGCGCACCGCGCGGCCGCGGAAGAGCCCCGGACCGTGGATCGACGCGCTGGCAGTCCTGCTCCAGCCGGGCGCCTCGGCTGATGCCGCGGCGTCCGCGATGCACACACTGGGAACGCTGGCCCTCTCCGCCGAGCAGCGCAAGGCCCTGCAGCCCACGCTCGTCGCCCTGGCCTGCGAACCGGCGGCGCCGCCCCGGTCGGCCGCGGCGGCGCTCCGCATCCTGGGCGACATGGCCGGGCCGATTCCACCCGCCGCGGCGGCGCGACTCCTGAAGCTGATCCTCGACGACGACGCCTCGCCGCTCGACCGTGCCGATGCCGCCGCCGTGATCGCCACCCAGCCCGGCGACGACTTGCTGGCCGCGATCGCCGACGACTGCGACCGCATCGGGCCCAACGAGGTGTCGCTGCTGCTGCCCGCGTTCACGACACGCGGCGGCGATCTGCTCGCCCGCGCCGTCGAAGCGCTCGCCCGTTCGCCGCGGCCAGCCGCCATTCGCCGCGATCTCCTCGCCGCCGCGGTCGCTGCCCTGCCCTCCGGGCGTGCCTCCTCGGGGCAGGCGCTGCTCGCGGCCGTGGATGCCGCCGCCGGAACGGATCGGCAGGCCTATGACCGACTGGTGGCCTCCCTGCCGCCCGGTGATGCCGCCCGCGGCCACGACGTCTACGCCAGCAAGAAGGCGGCGTGCACGACCTGCCATGCCATGGCCTACGTGGGCGGGCAGTTCGGCCCCGACCTGACGCGGATCGGGGGCATCCGCCAGCCACGCGACCTGCTGGAGGCGATCCTGCTGCCCAGTGCCAGTTTCGTGCGCAGCTATGAGCCCGTCACCGTGATCACGGTCGACGGACGCACGGCCAGCGGCATCCTCCGCGACCAGACGGCCACGGAGGTCGTGGTGCAGACCGGACCGACGGCGAGCGAACGCATCCCGCGCGACGCCGTCGAGTCGATCGAGCCGGGCACCGTCTCTCCCATGCCACGCGGCTACGACACGCTGCTCACGCCGCAGGAACTTGCCGACCTCGTGGCCTTCCTGTCCCAGGCCCGTTGACGCCCCCCGTATACGGATCACACATGATCGTCAGGCGTGCTGGTGCCGGGGTCGCCCGTGCCGTCTCGCCGGACGTTGGCTGCGGGCCTCCTGCCCTGCGCTCACTCGGGGGAAACCTCGCTTCGCCTTCGTGGCTGCACTCGGTTTCCCACGCCGCTCGACTGACACGGGCAACCCCTCGCACAACCGATGGTCAGGAAGCCCGCACGCGAGAGTTTTAAGTATGTTCTGTATTAGTCGAGCCGCGGCGCGGTGTGGCCCCGACTACGGATGCTTTTGAGGAGCGACTGGAGTTCGGCGACGGTGTCGGGATGCGCGGCGGACACATTTTTCCGCTGACCCACGTCGCGCCGCACGTCGTAGAGCTCGACCGGCTGCCCGTCGTCGGGCGGCACGTCGTGCTTCTCGAGCCATGCCGCCGTGGGTGGCTCGCCCATCGTCCCGGTCTTGCCGTCCACCAGCAGCCAGTCGCCATGACGGATCGCATACTGTCCGGGGTTCGTGTTGTGCACGATCGTCGTCCGCGGTGGCCGCTCCGACTGGCCGCGGAGCCAGGGCAAAAAATCATGCGAGTCGGCGGCGGCGTCGGGCGGCAACTCGAAACCCACGGCGGACGCCAGCGTGGCCAGCAGATCGACCTGCGAGATCAGCGCGTCGCTCACCGTGCCCGGCTTCGTGACGCCCGGCCAGCGGATCACGAAAGGGACGTGGTGGCCGCCTTCGTAGAGGTCGCGTTTCAGCCCGCGGAATGGTGCCGACGACCAGTGGTCGAAGCGGGCGTCACGCTCGTAGGCGAATATCTCCGCGCCATTGTCGGCGCTGAGGATCACGATCGTGTTCTCCTCCAGGCCGGCGTCCGCGAGCGCCGCCAGCAGCTGCCCGCAGGCATCGTCGGTCTGGACCACGAAATCCCCGTAGGGCCCGGCCTGCGAGCGGCCCTCGAACTCGGCCGTGGGCACGATCGGCGCGTGCGGCGACGGCAGCGGGAAGTACAGAAAAAAGGGCTGCGTCTGCCCCCGGCGGGAGCGGATGTAGTCGACGCCGCGCCGCGTCAGCGTGGGCAGCACCTGGTAGAAGTCCCAGTCGGATCGGGCCGGACCCGCCCGCACTTCCCAGCCTCCCTCCCTGGGCTGCAACGGCACGCGACGCAGCGTCGTGTCGGGCGGCTCGACCACGCGGTCGTCCTCGATCCAGCAGTAGGGCGGGAAGTTGATGACGTTGTCGCCGAAGTAATGGTCGAAACCGTGGGCCAGCGGCCCGCCGGGGAAGCGGCCCGTCCAGTCGAAGGCCGTGTGCTCGATCGCGTTGCGTGGCGTGCCCGGCTTGCGGATCGCGTTCCAGCCGAAGCCGAGGTGCCACTTGCCGATGCAGGCCGTGGCGTATCCCCGCTGCCGCAGCAGCGCCGGCAACGTCAGCTGCCCGGGCTTGAAGAAGGTCTCGTCAAAGGGCCCTGCGATGTGGTGAAAGTCGCGCCAGTGATGCCGGCCCGTGAGCAGCGCATAGCGGGACGGCGTGCAGATGCCCGACGAACTATGGCCGTCGGTGAAGCGCATTCCGCCGGCCGCGAGGCGGTCGAGGTGAGGCGTGGGGATCTTCGACGCCGGGTTGTTGGCTCCCAGGTCGCCGTAGCCGAGGTCGTCGGCGTAGAGGATGAGGATGTTGGGCAGCGCCGGCCCGGCGGCCGCGAGAGCTCGCCCGGCGGATAGCACCCAGGCCAGGACGACGATCAGCCACGGGCCTGGAGCGTGGCGGCACATCGCCAGTCCGCGCACGCCCCGCCGCCACGCGGGGCCAATCACCCCGGGACTCATGGCGTCGCCACCGGCTCGGCCGGCTCGGGCACGCCCGCGTGCTTGACCACGAAGTCGACGATGGGCGTGGGATCGGGCAGGCTGTGGGGGCGATGCCCGCCGTTCGGCTTCTTGATCACCTCGATCTCGCCTCCCAGGGTCTTGTAGCGTTCCTCGACCTTGAGCGCGTTCTCCTCGATGGGCACGATATGGTCGTGCCGGTCGCCGATCACGCAGAGGATGGGGATCTTGGCCGTGGCCAGCGGCTCCAGGTTGTCGACGGGGTTGAGCGTGTAGGCCCGGGCCTGCTCCTCGGACATGCCGTAGGCCTGGAGCAATTGCCGCCACTCGCGGCCCGCGAACCGCGACCGTCCGCCGCCGCCCGGCCAGCTCTTGAAATCGCAGACCGGCGCATCGAGGTAGATGCAGGCCACGCGGTCGGGGTGCCGCGCCGCCCAGTTCATGGCGTAGAGGCCACCGCGGCTGAAACCCTCCAGCACGGTCTTGGCGGCCAGTCCATGGTTCTTCACCACGTGGTCGTAGAAGCCGTCCATCGCATCGAGCGCGGCCGGGGCGCCGAACATGCCGCCCACGTCGATGTAGGCCACGTGGAAGCCCTTGCCGAGCAGGGCCACGTCGGCCTGCGGGTCGACGCCGAAAAACTCGGTCCGCCAGATCCAGGGATTGCCGGCCGCGGGCGAGGCGGGGACCACGAGCAGCGCCGAGCGACCGCCCACCTTGAAGGTGAGTTGTTCATGCCCGTTCCACTGCGATTTCTGCACGTCCTGCGCCTGCCCCCGCGCGGCGGTCAGCGCCATGCAGAGGGAGACGGCGGACAGGGTCCAGGCGATCGGGGCGAACAGTGGCTTCACGGGGAACCTCCACGGGTGTGCGACGCGACCGCGCCGCACCGTGGAGGCTACTCGGCCCGCGGCGGGCCGTCCATCGCCGCCGAGGCCGCGATCGTCTCACGCACGCTCCGCTCGCCGAGCGGCCGGCCGCCGAAGGCCCCGTCCACGCCCCCGGTGGGCCAGCTGGCGGGGTCGGCGTAGCGGCCGTCGTCGCCGTATTCCCGCTGCAGCCGCTCCAGTTCCGTCTTGATGGCGGCGAACAACTCGGCCACCTCGGGCCGCGCGGCCTGCGCCGCGTCGTGGAGCAGATTGTGCTGCTCGTGCGGGTCGGCCGCCACGTCGAACAACTCCCAGGCCCGCTTCGTCGGATAGTGGATCAGCTTGTGCGTCGCCGTGCGCACGCCGTGGTGCTGCCGCGTGTCGTGGTGGCCGGGGTCGTGGTAGTAGCGGTAGTAGACGCTCGTGCGCCAGTCGGCCGGAGCCTGACCGCGCAGCAGCGGCTCCAGGCTGCGGCCCTGCATCGACTCGGGCACGGGCAGGCCGGCCAGATCAAGAAGCGTGGGGGCCAGATCGATGTTGGCCACGAACTGCGTGGGCGCGATCCCGGCGACGATACCGGGCCCCCGGGCCAGCAGCGGCACCCGCAGGCCGGGCTCGTACATGAACCGCTTGTCGTACAGCCCGAGTTCGCCCATGTACCACCCGTTGTCGGAGGAATAGAGGACGATCGTGTCATCGGCCAGCCCGCTGCGCTCGAGGTGGTCGAGGAGCCGGCCCATGGCGTCGTCCACGCCTTGCACGCAGGCCAGGTAGTCCTGCATGTAGCGCTGATACTTCCAGGCCGTGAGTTCGCGGCCCGCCAGCCCCGCGGGGGGCGGTCGCTTCAGATCGTGCGGCGTCAGGTCGCGGGCGATCGTCTGCCGGTTCTCGGGAAGCGCGGCGGGCCTGGTGTGCCAGTCGTCGAACAGCGTTTCCGGCTCGGGGATCACGGCCTCGCGAAACCGGGCCTGGTTCCGCTCGTCGGGTTCCCATGCCCGATGCGGCGCCTTGTGGTGCAGCATGAGGAAGAAGGGCCGGTCGCGCGGCCGCGTCTCCAGGAACTCGATGCCCAGGTCGACCGTGATCTCAGTGACGTGGCCGCGGATCGAGACCGAATGACCCGGCACGAGAAAGGTCGGATTCCAGTAGGCCCCCTGCCCCGGCAGCACGGCCCAGCGGTCAAAGCCGGTCGGCTCGCAGCCCAGGTGCCACTTGCCGATCATCCCGGTGTGGTAGCCCCCTGCCCGCAGCCGCTTCGCCACGTGATCCCGGGAGCCGTCGAAGCGGTTGAACACGGGCACGCCGTTGACGTGCGAATACTGCCCGGTGAGGAGCGTGGCCCGGCTGGGCGTGCAAATTGAATTGGTGACGAACGAGTTCACGAACCGGGCACCGGCGGCGGCCAGGCGGTCGATGTGTGGCGTGTGGTTGACGACCGATCCGTACGCCGAGATCGCCCTTTGGGCATGGTCGTCGGAAAACACGAAGATAATGTTGGGGCAGGGCCGGGCGGCCGGCGCGATCGGCTGTTTCGCCAGCGCCACCCCGCAGGCGGCGACCCAGGCGGCGAGGAATGCGACGGCGTGGGTCATGCGGGGGCAGATGCAGCTGGTGGCCATTCCGGTCACTGGGCCGCAGTGTCCACAGCCTTGCCGGTGAGGGCTGTGTAGATCGCGCCGGCTATCGCGGCCTGGCCGCCGGCGTTGGGATGCACGTTGTCGGGAATGAGCGCGTCCTTGCCCTCGAGCGCGGCGTGCACGTCGATCACATCCAGCCCCTTGTCCTTGGCCAGGGCCGCGATCAACGGGATCTGCGCCTTGGTGTCGCGCTCGTTGATCCCCCAGTTGCCACCTTTGGCGATGTATGGCGGGTAGCAGAGGAAAATCCGAGGCTTGCTGGGCAGTTCCGCGAACTGCTGCACCAGGTCCGCGTAGTCCTTCCGGTAGTCGGCCTCGACATTCCTCCAGTTCTGGGGCTTCGTGTCGTTGGTGCCGAGCATGATCACGACGACATCCGGCTGCGATGCCTTGGCGGCGGCGAACGCGTTCTGCTTCTGGTAGGGGCTGTCGCCGCTGTTCATCAGCGTCGTGCCGCTGATGCCGTAGTTCTTCACCTCCCAGGCCTCGCCCAGCAGGCGGCCCACCTGCGCCGGCCAAGGCTGCCCGCCCGCGCCGTGGCCCTGCGTGATGCTGTCGCCGACACACGCCACCTTGACCGGGGCGGCGTACTTCGAAGGATCGATCTCGGCCCGGACGGCGACGGGGATGGCAGCCAGGGCCAGGACGCAGGAGGCCAGAGGTGGCAGGCGAGTCACGGGCGACGTCTCCAGGACCAGGGGTGGCCGGCGACGCCGGCCGCATCGGCCCGGTTCGGCCAAACTAGGACCGCCGCACGCAGGGCGTCAAGCGGGTCGTGCCGGTCGTGACGCTGCTTCCCGGGGAATTCCGCGGCTTTTCCCCCTGTTCGGCCGGCTACCGGCCGCCCGTGTTCTTGAAATGAGCGATGGTATACTCCGTCAGAATCCGCGTCAGGACTCGTTTCAGCGTCGCCTCGGGCGGTGCATCCTTTGCCGCGGGGATCGCTGTCCGGTTACTCACGAGGAGTGAACTTCCCATGGTTTCGGTGAATCGCAAATTCCTGACGCTGGCGGCCGTTCTGGCCTTCACCTGCGTCGTCGCTCATGCCGCCCCGCCTGAACTGATCCCGGTCGGCAACACCAGCAACAAGTCGGACGCCACGGGCTACGGCGCCGTGTCCTACGAGTACAAGATCGGCAAGTACGAGGTCACCAACGCCGAGTACTGCGAGTTTCTCAACGCCGTCGCCAAGAACGACCCGTACGAGCTCTACGACGGCCGCATGGGTGCCTGGAACCCCGACGCCGAGCAGTGGGGTGGCATCGAGCGTAACGGCCCCCCGGGCAGCTTCACCTACAAGGTGATCGCCGGCAACGGCAAGCGGCCGGTGAACTTCGTCACCTGGCAGAGCGCCGCCCGCTACTGCAACTGGCTCAACAGCGGCGACACCGAGAAGGGCATCTACAACCTGGGCGTCGAGCCGCTCAAGCTGCCGAAGCATGCCGAACTCGCCAAGGGCGAGAAGCCCACGTGGGTGCTGCCCACGGAGGACGAGTGGTACAAGGCCGCCTACTATGACGCCAGCAAGGCCGGTTACTGGCGGTATCCTGGCAAGAGCGACGAGCCCAGCCAGGCGAACATCGGCAGCAACCAGCCGACTGAAGGCGGCACGTCCGGCCCGGCGAGTGCCTACGGCACCTTCGACCAGGGTGGCAACGTGTGGGAGTTCAACGAGTCCCGGTACGAGGGCAAGGCCGGCCTGCGCGGCAGCTCGTTCTGGATCGCTGACAACGCCGGCTATATGGATTCCTTCACGCGGTACGACGATTTCTGCGGCAAGTGGCCCCACTACGGCTTCCGCGTGGCGGCCGTCGGCGGCGCGAAGTAAGCAGTCGCGGAGGGCAACCTCCCGCGATCGTCATCACGGTGTTCACGAGGCGGCCGCCCCATCCGGGGCGGCCGCTTTTCTGCGCTGTTCGACCATGCTGGCTACCATGACGACCGTTGAACCAGCGGCGGCAAGCGGCCCGGAGGATTCGTGATGCGCGGCAGGCTATTGAGGACGGCGTTCGCAGGCGTGTTCGTCGCGACGTGCGTCACTCCGGCGTGTGGTGCCCAGTCGGAAGACCGGAGCGCGGCCGAGACCACACCCGTCGTGCCGATGCCGGCCGATTGGCCCTGCTGGCGGGGTCCGACGCACGACGGCCACGCCCCGCCCGGCCAGCGGGTGCCGCTCTCGTGGTCGGCCACCGAGAACGTGCTCTGGACGGCCGACGTGCCCGGCCGCGGCAACGGCTCGCCCGCGGTGGCCGGAGACCGCATCTTCCTGGCCACCTGCGACGAGAAGCCGGGCAGCCAGTCGCTGCTGGCCTTCGACCGATCGAGCGGTCGCAGGCTCTGGCAGACGATCATTCACGAATCGGGCGCAATGCGCAAGCACGAGCGCTCCACGGGCGCCTCGGTGACGCCGGCGTGCGATGGCGAGCGGTTGTTCGTGGCCTTCGCCAACGACGACGCGGTGATCGCCACGGCCCTGTCGCGGGATGGGACGCGGCTCTGGCAGAAAAAGGTCTGCGACTATCGGATCCACCAGGGCTACG
>QWPN01000115.1 GCA_003671185.1 Planctomycetota bacterium | reverse complement strand
CGCCGGCTCCTCAGCATCGCTGGTTCCCCGTGCATCACACGCCATACCGATTACGAGGGCGAGGGATGGCCGAGCCGACGTGTTGCTGCCTGGATGGGAGCACTCGCGGTCGAGTCAAACCTTGGCTTTGACTCCGACCGCTTCAGGCGGCGAGGGCCAGGGATGGCCGAGCCGACGTGTAATAAGCTTCAGCACCGCACGTCGTCGGCCTTGCCGACAGCCCGCCGCAGGAAGTGCGGCGCGGGCAACTGGCCGGCGGCGGTGGGCTGGGCCGTTTTCGTGTCCGGTGCGGATGTCCGCCGCGCCGTGCCGCAGAACTCGGCGATCCGGGCCACGACGGTCCGCTGCTCGTCGGGCCGAAGTTCGGGAAAGATCGGAAGGGCGAGCGTCTCCTTCGCGGCCCGTTCCGTTTCCGGCAGGTCGCCCTCGGCCCATCCCAGGTGCGCGAAGCACTTCTGGAGGTGCAACGGCACGGGATAGTAGATCTCGGTGCCCACGCCGCGCTGGGCGAGGTGCGCCCGCAAGGCGTCACGCCTGCCGCCGGCGACGCGGATCACGAACTGGTTCCACACGTGGCGGCCGCGGGGCTCGTCGCCGGGCACCGTGATGTGGCCCTCGAGTCCGTACTCGGCGAACAGGGCCCGGTAGCCCGCGGCGTTTTCCTGGCGGGAGCTGGTCCAGGCATCGAGGTGCGGCAGTTTGACCCGCAGCACCGCCGCCTGGATCGTATCGAGCCGGCTGTTGATGCCGATCAGTTCGTGGTAGTAGCGGGGCTCCATGCCGTGGACCCGCAGTAGTCGCAGCGTCTTGGCGACGTCGTCGCGGGTGGTGGTGAGAAAGCCACCGTCGCCGGCGCCCCCCAGGTTCTTGGTGGGGTAGAAGCTGAAGCAACCCACGTCGCCGAGGCCGCCCGAGCAACGGCCGTGCCACGTGGAGAGGATGGACTGCGCGGCGTCCTCCACGATCGGCACGCCGGCGGCCGAGGCGATGGGCAGCAGAGCGTCCATGTCGGCGGTGCGACCAAACAGGTGCACGGGCACGATCGCGCGGCAACGCTTGCTGATCTTGCGCTGCACGTCGGCAGGATCGACCAGATAGGTGACTGGGTCGATGTCGGCGAAGATCGGCACGGCCCCCAGGCGAGTGACGGCGCTGGCGGTGGCGAAGAACGTGTAGCTCGGCAGCACGACCTCGTCGCCGGCGCCGACGCCGAGGGCCATCAGCGCGAGCAGGAGGGCATCGCTGCCGGAGGCGCAGGAGATGGCGTGCGGCACGTCGAGTGCCTTGGCCAGTTCGGCCTCGAGTTCAGTCACGTCAGGCCCAAGCACGAAGCGACCGGAGTCGCAGACCCGGCCGATCGCGGCGCGGATGGCGTCACCGAGCACGGCCTGCTGCCGGTCGAGGGCCAGCAGGGGCACCGCGGCCAGGAGGCCTTCGTCGCCGGTGGCGGGTGTGGTGGCGGGGGGCGTGGTGCGGCGGATCATGGTGCTGTGGACTCCAACGGGCGCCGGGGAATTGCGGAGCAGGTCGCGGCCGTCAGCGGGCGAACCCTCCGACGCTTCGTGATCGTCACGTTCGTGCACGTCGCTCCACTCGTTCCATCCAACTTTCGGTCGCCGCCCCGCGCGGCGGGCGGGCAGTCGCATGCCGCGCGAGATGCGGGAAATAGGTGAGTTTCCACCGATGGGTCAAGACCGCGTCGTGCGGCGACTGAATCCGGCAAGCACGGCAGGCTGGGGGGGCCGGGGGGTCCCTTGGTTCGCGGCGCGTTTGACATCGTTGCGGTTGGCACCCTAGATTCCTGATCGTTTCCAGGTCGCCCGTCCTGCCTGCGCGCATGCCCGGGCGGTGGGGATCGCGGAGGAGAGTTGCGCGGGTCTTGTGCGGCGGGTTCGTCGCCAGCAACCCGCGAGTCGGATGGGATCCACGGCGATCACTTCTGTCATCGATCTGGGACACATCGCCCAGCGTCTGGGGCTGCCCGTAGCCGGGGTTCAGGCCACGGTTGAGTTGCTCGACGGCGGCAACACGATCCCGTTCATCACGCGGTACCGTCGCGATCAGACCGGCGGCCTCGACGAAGAGGGCGTGCGACGGATCGCCGAGGGCGTGACCCGGGCCCGGCAGTTGGCCGACCGAAAGCAGACCATCCTGCGGACGATCCAGGGGCAGGGAAAACTGACGGCGGAACTCGAGTCGCTGATCAACGCGGCCGACAGCCCCAAGCAACTCGAAGACCTGTACCTGCCGTTCAAGCCGCGGAAGCTCTCGCTCGCCGAAATTGCCAGGCAGCGCAAACTCGATCCCCTGGCCCGGGAGATCCTCGCGGCCGATGCCGCGGCGGCAGACCTCGACAGGCGGGCGGCCGATTTCGTCGATGCCGACGCCCAGGTGCCGGCCGTGGCCGACGTGTTGCTGGGGGTCGGGCACATCATCGCTCACGAGTTCAGCGAACGGGCCGATGTGCGGCAGCGACTGCGGAGCGTGCTGTACCGGGCCGGGCACCTCAAGAGCCAGCGCGTGGAGAGCGAAGGCAAGGCGCTGTCGAAGGACGAAAAGCACTACCGCGACTACTTCGACTACGCCGAACACATCCAGCGGGTGCCGCCTCACAGGTTGCTGGCGATCAATCGTGGTGAGCGGGCCAAGTTGCTCAAGGTCCGCATCGACGGGCCGGCCGAGGAGATGCAGGCACTGGCGGACGATTTGCTCGTGCCGAGCGGCCATCCGCATGCCGAGTTCCTGCGTGGCTGCGCCCGTGATGCGCTGGCCCGGCTGGTGCTGCCCAGCCTGGAGCGGGAGGTGCGCCGCGAGATGACCGAGGTCTGCGAGGCGCACGCGGTGCATGTATTCGCCCGCAACCTGCGCAACCTGCTCCTGCAGTCGCCGGTGCCCGGCCGGCGCGTGCTGGCCCTCGATCCCGGCTTCAAGAGTGGCTGCAAGGCGGTCGTCATCGACGAGTGTGGCACGCCGCTGGAGCACGCCGTGCTGCACATCGTCGGCCAAAAGGAAAAGCGCGAGACGGCAGCACGGCGCATCGTGGAACTCGTCACGGCTCACGGGTGCGGGGTGATCGCCATCGGCAACGGTACGGCGGGCCGGGAGACGGAGACGCTGGTGGCGGAACTGGTCGCCGGTGAACTGCAGTCGCTCGACGTGGGATACGTGATCGTCAACGAGGCGGGGGCGAGCGTCTATTCCACAAGCGCCTACGGCCGCGAGGAACTGCCAAGCCACGAGGCCGCCATCCGCGGGGCGATTTCCATCGGCAGGAGGCTGCAGGATCCGCTCTCCGAGCTCGTGAAGATCGAGCCGGCCAACATCGGCGTGGGTCTGTACCAGCACGACGTCAAGGCCCGGCACCTCCACGCGTCACTCGACACGGTCGTGGAGAGTTGCGTGAACTACGTCGGCGTCGACGTGAACACCGCCAGCCCGGCGCTGCTGCGCTACGTGTCGGGCCTCAATCAGACGACGGCCCGGAACCTCTACGAGTGGCGGACGAAGAACGGTCCCTTTACCTCGCGGCAGCAGTTCCTGGAGGTGCCCGGTTTCGGCGAGGCGGCCTTCGTGCAGGCGGTGGGCTTCCTGAAGATCCCCGGGGGCGTGAATCCGTTCGATTCCACCTGGATCCATCCGGAGAGTTATGCGGTCGCCGAGCAGGTCCTGCAGCGGCTGGGGGGCAGTCCGACCGATCTGGCCACGCGGCAACAGGCCGAGGCCTTGGCGGAACGGGCGTCGCTGGTCGACCTGGCGGCCCTGTCGCAGGAACTCGGGGTGGGTCGGCTGCTGCTGGCCGACATCATCGAGCAACTGGCGCGTCCAGGCCGCGATCCGCGTGAAGATCTGCCCAAACCGTTCTTCAAGAAGGGCGTCCTCAAGCTCGAGGACCTCGAAGTGGGGATGGAACTGCTCGGCGCGGTCCTCAACGTGGTCGACTTCGGTGCCTTCGTCGATATCGGCATGCACGACAGCGGTCTCGTGCACATCAGCCAGTTGTCGAGCCAGTTCGTCCGCGATCCGCACGACGTGGTCAGCGTGGGGCAGATCGTGCGGGTGTGGGTGCTCGAACTCGACAAGGCCCGCCGACGTGTGGCCCTGACGATGATCCCGCCGGCGGAACGGGACCGGCAGCAGCAGCGCGAGGCTGCCCGCCGGGAGGGGCACGGCCGGCGACCTGAACGAGCCGCACACGAGCCGGCCGGCGGTGCACCGGCTCCGGCCGTTCGCCAGACGCCGCGCCCGCCCCGCCCGCAGCGCCCCGCGCGGGGGAAGCCGCCGCAGCGCGAGCGGCCCGCGCGCGAACAGGGGCCACGGGTCTACGAATCCCGGGGACCGAACAAGCCCGCCGCTCCGATCAGCAAGGCGATGCGCGAGGGCAAGGAGCCGCTGCGGACCTTCGGCGATCTGAAACAGTTTCTGCAGCCGCGACCGGAGAACGGTGACGAGCCAGCCGCCGATCCGCCAGCGGCCGATTGACCGTCGGCGGACGACGTCCCGGGCCTGATTGCGGGTGGATGGCCCGAGCGAGCGGCGAGGCCCGGCGGGGCTCGACGGAACCCGCATCCAGCCCCGTCAGCCCTGTTCCACGGTCTCCTACCGTTCGCGGAACGTGATCCTGCCCTTGGTGAGATCGTAGGGCGAGAGTTCGACCTTCACCTTGTCGCCCGGGACGATGCGGATGAAGTTTTTGCGCATCTTGCCGGCCACGTGCGCGTTGACGATGTGCCCGCCGGCGATCTGCACGCGGAATCGCGTGTTCGCCAGGGCCTGGGTCACGACCCCTTCGACTTCGAGTGCCTGTTCTTTTTCGGCCATGGATATCCTGGGTGAACGTCACGAATCTTCGGCAAATGTAGCCCCTCGGCCCCTGCCAGTCCAGCCGGCTCAGGCGTCGTCGCCGGCCTGTGGGGCCGATCCTGACGCCTTCCAACGCAGATACGCGTCGAAGAAGCCGTCCAAGTTGCCGTCGAGGACGCTCTGGAAGTTGCCCACGTAGTGTCCGGTGCGTTGATCCTTCACCCGCTGGTCCGGGTGCAGGAAGTAGTTGCGGATCTGGGAGCCGAAGCCCGTCTTGGGCTGCTGCTTGTAGCGGGCCAGTTGTTCGGCCTCGCGCTTCTCCTCCTGAAGACGGGCGATGCGGGCCCGAAGCATCTTCAGGGCCGTGGCCCGGTTCTTGTGCTGACTGCGCTCGCTCTGGCACTGCACGACGATGCCGGTGGGAAAGTGCGTGAGACGGATGGCGCTCGACGTCTTGTTGACGTGCTGCCCGCCGGCCCCACTGGCGCGGAACACGTCCTCGCGGATGTCCTCGTCCTTGAGTTCCACCTCCACGTCGTCGTCGGCGATCTCCGGAGAAACGTCGACCGCGGCAAAACTGGTCTGCCGCTTGCCCTCCGAGTTGAAGGGACTGATGCGGACCAGGCGGTGGATGCCGGTCTCACCTTTGATGTGGCCGTAGGCCCAGGGGCCGCGGATGGCCACGGTGGCGCTTTGGATGCCGGCCACCGCATCGTCCTGCCGATCGAGCAGTTCCACGGCGAAGTCCCGCTTGGAGGCCCATGCCGAGTACATCCGCAACAGCATCTCTGCCCAGTCGTTGGCATCGGTGCCGCCGTCGCGGGCGTGAATCGAGACCAGGGCATCGCAGGAGTCGTGCGGCCCCGACAGCAGGGACGCCAGTTCCAGGGCGTCGACCTTCTTCTCCAGTCGGTCTGCCTCGCCGGCGAGTTCGGCTTCCAGCGACCCGTCTTCGCGGGCCAAGTCCTCGAGCGCCTCGAGGTCGGTGCCGGCGGCTAGCGCCTCCTCCAGCGGTTTGAGGATCGAGTTCAGGCCTTTGAGTTCCGCGACGGTGGCCTGGGCCTTCTCGGAGTTCGCCCAGAAATCAGCCTCGCCCATGGCCGTTTCCAGCCGGTTGGCGGATTGTTTGCGTCCCTCCCAGTCAAAGAGAGTCTCGGAGTTGGAGGAGTCGGGCGCGGATCGCAGCGGAGCGGTGGAGGAGTGCAGTGTCCATACTGCGGATTGTACGCCACCCGCCCTGGCCGGAGAAGACTGATCGCGTGCCACCGTCTCCGCGGAGCTTCCCGGCGCGTCAACGGCGACTTTTCACCGTGGTGCCGAAGACGGCGAACGCCACCGCAGTTCGCACCGCATCGTCGTCGAGGATCGTGCCCACGCCGCGGGAAGCCGTCGCCGACAGCCGGGCGTTCGTCGCTGCCGAGAGCACGACGCTGAAGGTCTCGTTTGCTTCCCGCAAGCGGTCCCCGTGCACCGCCACGCGGATCACGGCACGCGTCTGTCCGGCAGGAATCCGCAGGCTGCCGCCGCCGCGGACAAAATCGCGGCCGGCCACCGCCGAGCCGTTGGCGGTGGCCCAGCGGACCGTCACCGTCCGTGCCCCGGGCGTGGAAAGCGAGACCGTGAAGGTCATCCAGCGAACGCCCGAGCGGCCTTCCCTGAGCATGGCGTGGCCAATCGACACCTCGGGTGTCAGTGGCGCGGGAGTGGGAGTCGGCACGGCTCCCCACAGCGACCCGTCGGCGGCCGCCACGACGGCGCCGTAGAGGTGGGCCGTCGCCAACGCCTGGTCCATGCGGTGCAGTTTGGCGAAGTCCCCCCAGGGCGCGGCGCCAGGCTGACCCGTGAATTGGAAGTCGACGTACAGTGCCATGCCTGCTGCATCCAGTCGGCGCAGGTAGTCACGCGCGATGTCGCCCATCCGCGGGTCGTTCGTCGCGGCATAGAACGCCTGCTGGTAGGGAGCGCCGCGGCCGTCGAGGTGCGGGCCACCCTCGTAGGCCACGAGTTGGATCGTGCGGCCCAGTCGGGTGGACCAGTCGCGGGCCAGTCGCTCGTGGTTGGCCACCCACTCAAGGGACGTGGCGACGTTCGTCCGGGCATCGGCCAGCACCCGGTCGACCGTGGTGGCCGCGGAGTAGCCCGCCCGCTGGGTGTCGGTGGGGGTGATGTAGGGGGCGATGGCAATCGCATCGAAGGCACCGCCCATGCCCTCGGCGATCTGGTTGGTCACCCAGTCGACCGCCGCCCAGCCGGCGGCCACTCGCACGAGGCGATTCGTCTGGCCGGAGAACACGTCGGACCAGATGTCGAGGTCTCTGCGGGCCTCACCACCCGCAACGAGCCAGTGGGCGAGGTCGGGATCGAGGCCGGCATGCTCCGGCAGGTGGACCTGCTGTGCCACCCATTGCGAGGCCTCGAAGCCCCAGCCGAAGTTCCACACCTCATTGGCCCATTCGACATACACCCTGCGGCCCGGCTCCAGGTGATCGCGGACGTAGATGGCGAAGTTCCTCACGAACGCGTCGTCGGCCATATGGGGCATGTTGAACCATGGGTCGGCATCAAGGTCGTTGGCCAGTTGCACCATGTATTCGAGCGACATGCCGTTGACGAGTGGTTCGCTGGACGTGCCGCCGGGGCCGGACCCCTGCCGTACGTCGAGCGCGTCCCGGCGGTCACTCCAGGTGCGGATGTCCGAGGAGTTCGTCTCCTGCATGCCCATGAAGCGGAGCACGTGGAACGACGACAGTCGCTGAAGAAAGAGGGGATGAAAAGGGGAGAATGCGGCACCGGGCTGCCAGCGTTCGCCCGCGAAATGACGCCCTCCCCAGTCGGGCATCCAGACGTTGAAGTCGCGAACGGGGTCGGCGGGATTCGTCTCCTCGATGACCATGGAGATGCCGTCGTCGCTGGGCGTGACCTGCAGGTCGGCGAACGCGCGGCCGCTATCCGTCACGCCCGTGGCGATGACTCGGGCATCGAACCCGAAGGTCACGACCCCGGTGCCATCCCATTCGGCCCGGTAGACTCCGCCGGCATAGCCGCCGTCGAGCCCGCGAAACATGAGCGTGGCCGCCCGCTGCCGCAGCGTCTCACTACTGGCGTTGGTCCACGTCGCGAGTGAGGTCACGTTGCCGTCGGAATCGAGCGCCAGGAGCGGTGCGTCGTGCGGATCCCACGACGTCCCCCAGGTGGCCGTGTTGAAGGCCTGGGAGATCCAGGGTCGTGAGGCCTTGAAGGCATCCGTGAACGTCCAGGCCGGCGACCAGTCGACGACATTTTCCAGGTTCATCCCCACCGCCATGTGGCCGGCGTCGGCCATCATGTGCCTCGACTCGCAGGTCTCGATCGAGAGCCGCTCCCCGTTCCGGGCCCCGTGGCGGGGCCCGGAACGGGTGTGCCAGTGTCGGTTCATCTGCGTTTTGCTCCGCTGATTGTGGTGTCCGTCGGTTGGGCCGTGGCACCCAGGCTGGCGAACGCGGCGGCACTCGGCGGCAGGCCGGGCTGCTGCGGCCGGGCGGCTGGCCGCGCCTGGGGTGCCTGGGCCTTGGGCGGCAGGGCCACGTCGGTGCGCACCTCGCCGCCGCGGGTGATGGAGACGCTGCGGCTCGTCGCGGTCGGGCCATCGACAGGCGTGACCGCGACGCGGTACGTGCCGATATCGAGGTGCTTGAACGAGTAACTGCCGCGGGCGTCAGTCCGCGCCGTGGCCACCGTCGCGCCGCTGGCATCGACGAGCGCCACCAGCGCGTTCGCCACGCCTGCCTCTGTGCGCTGGCGGATGCCGTCACGGTTGCCGTCCACGAACGCGTTGCCGGTCACCGCGGCACGGAACATGAACACGTTGGGCTGCAGGTTCGTGAGGCCCGTGTTGCGCCGGATCACGTCCGCCAGCGTGGTGTTCTGCACGGCACGCACCGCGTCCGCCGGCAGCACGTTCTGATACCAGTAGCGGTCGCCGTCACGCAGCCGCATGAACTGGTCGACGAGGATCTTCGTGAACGTCGCCCCCATGCTCGATCCCGGCAGGTGCTTCTCCGCCAGCCCGCCCACCCAGAGGTCGATCTTGTCGACGCTCCCGTAGGCCTGCTGCAGTGCCTGCTGCACCGAAACGTCGGGCGTGATCTCGGCGAAGCTCTTCACCCGGGGCAGGCCGTATGCCGACCGCACCGTGTTGTAGTCGGCGAGGCCGTGATCGCGGCCGCGCTGGATGTTGAGGGCAACGAGATCGAAGCCACCCTGGCCAGGGGCACCGAACAGGAAGTTCCTCACGTCATCGATCGTTTTTACGTCGATCTCCTGGGCCCGATCACTGGCCAGATACTTGAGAAGCGGGTCGATGCCCACCTCCGACACGGGCCGTGGATCGAAGAATGCGTCCTTGAGCCGCATCTCGTCGCGGACTGTGTTGCCGTCGTTGTCCATGAACTGGATGTCCTCGCCGAGCATGCTGTGCCCGACGCGGAATCCGGCCGTGGAGAACTCGGTGGCGATGCCCGGGTTCACGTTGGCCCGATAGCCACGATACGCCTGCAGGGCGGCGCTGGCAGGCGTGTTCGCCCCCAGCAAGGCCGGCAGGAACTCGCTGTAGGTGATCTGCTGGAGTTCAGCGATCACCATGCGCCGTGCATGCTGGAAGAGTTGCTCGTCGGACCAGCCTGGATTTCTGGCCGCCGCCTCCGCCGCGATCCTATTGTGCTCCCGCACGAACAGCGTCTGCAGCGAGGCGAGTTCTGGATTCTCGTTGGCCCGCACGTCGCCGGCGAGAAACAACTGGTCGTCGGCCACAACGTGGGCGTCATTGGCGTTGGCGAGCCCCGCCGTGTTGAAGGGCAGCAGATTGCCGGTGCTGGTCTTCATCCGGCCCCCCACGAACTCTCGCAGTGCCGTGGCCCGGGTCGTGTCCGAGCCGTAGACCTGCGAGCCGTCGATGAAGGCCGTGATCCTGTTGAGCTGCTGCCGTGGGTTTCCCGTGCTCGTGCCGGTGGTCGAGTCCCAGGCCGACCGCGACATCGAGATTGTCATGGCCCCTGTGCCGTTGGGATCGAACCAGGGATCGCCAGTCGGCACGGCGATCGAAAACCGCTCGCGCGGCGTGGCACCGTCGGTGAGGCCGATGTCGTGATCGAGGAACTGGCCCCAGGCATAGGCCATCGCCGTGTAGTCGCGATCGTTCGTGATGCCACCCTCGGGGCTCGCGGCCAACAGGTTGCTGACCAGGCGGGCACTGGGGCGGTCGGCCCCCGACGGCGTGGAGATGCCATCGCCGTAGGCGGCGGCGGACCGACGCAGCAACTGCTCGTCCGTGCTGCCCCATTCCATGTTGGCCACGTTGTTGCCCGTGCCATCGAACGACTGCACTGGCAGGGCGGGCGGGCTGCCCAGCGGGTTGGCGGCCATCATCGACCGGGCCTCGAGCTGCTCGAGGATCGCGGCGAAGGAAACGCGGCGGCGGGGCGTGGCGGCCCGTCTCACACTGCGACGGTCGCGGCGGGTGCCGCATTCCGCCGAGCAATTTGCGGCGTTCGAGGCATTATCGATCGCAGGGGAGGGGGACTGGCGGGCGTCCATGGCGGGGCTCCTTGCATCAGGTGGGAGGGAAATCAGCGGGATCGATGCCTTGCCAGTGATCTAACGGGCGAGATCGCCGTTTGTTGCACCGACAGGGAAAGGCAATCGCCGTGCCAACCGGCAGCAAAGCCGTCGGCTGACGTGCCTGTGGCCGCAGCGAGCCCGTTCAGATCCGGGCCACGCGACTGCCGGGCAGCCGGCGCACGATACGGCGCATCTCCAGCACGCCGATCGTGGCCAACACCTGTGACGCCGCTAGGCCGGTGGCTTCCACCAGACCGTCGATGTCCGATGCCTCCCGCAGGTCGACAGCTGTGAGCACCTGCCGCTCCACATCGTCGAGCATGAGTTCGGCAGGCGAGTGCACCTGGCGGCCGTCGGCCGTGGTGGCCGGCTCGAAGAGCGGCCCCAGCTCCGCGAGGATGTCATCGACGCTTTCCACGAGCCGGGCCCCGTCGCGGATCAGGCGGTGGCAGCCGCGGGCCATCCGGCAGTCGATCGCACCTGGCACGGCGAACACCTCGCGGCCCTGTTCGCCTGCCAGGCGGGCCGTGATCAGGGCCCCGGAGTGCTCCGCCGCCTCCACGATCACCGTGCCCAGCGAGAGTCCCGACACGATGCGGTTGCGGCGTGGAAAAACTCCGCGATGGGCCTTCGTGAACGGCGGTGCCTCGCTGATGACGGCGCCTCGGGCACTGATGTCCGTGGCGAGTTCGGCGTGCTCGGGCGGATAGATTTCGCAGACACCGGTTCCCAGCACGGCGATGGTGCGGCCGCCCGCATCGAGCGCACCGCGGTGGGCCGCCGCATCGATGCCCCGGGCGAGGCCGCTGACGACCGTGTAGCCTGCTCTGGCCAGGCCGCCTGCCAGTTGCCAGGCCACCCGACGGCCGTAGGCCGTGGCATGGCGGGCACCCACGATCGCGACCGCCATGGCGTCACACGGTTCCAACCGTCCGCGGACGAAGAGCACGCCCGGCGGATCGTCGATCCGGGCGAGCAGGCCCGGGTAGGAGGCCATGCCCTCCACGAGCAGATCGACGCCGCGTGCAGCGCACTGCGACATCATGCGCTCGATGGCCGGATCGGCTGCAGCGCGCGGAATGGAGGCGAGCGCCTTGCGGCTGATCCCCTCGACGGTTGCCAGCTCAGCGGGGCTGGCGGCGAACACGGCCTGCGGTGCCCCGAAACGCTCGAGCAGCCGCCTCCGCACGATGTCGCCCACGCCCTCGGCACAGGCCAGTCGCACATGGGCCAGGAACGCTTCATCGACGAGGGCAGTGGTGGTCACGGGCAGGGCTCCGGTTGCAGGAGTGTACAAACGTACCGTATCTTTTCTACGCTGTCGTGGGCTGGACGTCAACGCTCGTGAACGCGCCCAGGTTTCTGGCGAGAGGTGGGTCCGGAATCTGCAGCGGCCAGCCGGCCGACCTGCTGCAGCCGGGATCGCCGATGGCCACGAGGAGTTCCCCCGCCACATGCAGATCGGCGGCGGCCGTGATGTCGACGGAGGACGGGTCGAGTCTCTCGACAAGTGGCCGAACTCAGGGCACGAGCGCGAGAAATAAAAACGCCCCGAACAGCACGAGGTGCACCGCTCCCTGCATGACGAACGTGCGGCCGGTGCCCAGTGTCACCGCGCTCACCAGGAAGGTCACGCAGAGCAGCGCCATTTCCTTTGGGTCCAGCCCCAGGACGAGCGGTACATCGAATGCAAGCGATGCCGCCACCACCAGCGGTACGGTGAGTCCGATGCTGGCCAGGGCGGAGCCGATGGCGAGGTTCATGCTGGTCTGGAGCCGATTCGCGCGGGCTGCGTTGGCCGCCGCCCATGTCTCGGGCAGGAGCACGACCGCGGCGATGATGATGCCCACCACGGCCCGGGGGGCATGCGCCGACTCGACCGCCCGTTCGATGGCGGGCGACAGCTTCTTGGCCAACGCCACGACCGCCACGAGCGAAATTACCAGCAGCACCGCGCTGGCCCAAGCCTGCCGGACCGAGGGCGGTTCCGCGTGAGCGTCGAGGCTGGCCGGGTTCGAGGCCGGAAGGAAGTAGTCGCGATGGCGGATGGTCTGGACGAAGACGAAGATCAGCCACAGGACCGCAGAACTGACGGCCACGAAGAACAGTTGGGCGGTCGTGTACGTGCCGCCGGGCGTGCTCGTGGTGAACACGGGAAGCACCAGGGTCAGCGACGCCATGACGATCATCGCCGCAAGACCGGCCCCCGCTCCTTCGACCCGAAAGTCCTGTTCACGGTGGGCAAGGCCACCGAGCAGGATGCACAGACCCACCACGCCGGTGCAGATGATCATCACCGCCGCGTACATCGCATCCCGGGGCAGCGTGGCGGACTCGGGGCCGCCGGCGACCATCAGCGACACGATCAGCGCCGTCTCGATGCTGGTCACGGCCAGCGCGAGCACGAGCGTGCCAAGCGGTTCACCGACGCGGTGGGCGACGACCTCGGCATGATGGACGGCCGCGAGCACCGCACCGATGAGTCCGCCCACGCACGCGGCGATCAGCCACGGACGCAGGCCCACCTGGAGCGCGATCAGGAAGAGGAGGACGGCAAGGACGGGCGCCAGCCAGGTCCAGGCATATGCGATCCGGTGCATGCGGAAAGGATATCCAGTTCCGCCGGCCGGCAAGGGGTCGCTTCTCCGGACCGCCGGCTGGCGTCAGCCGGCTGACGCCTTCAGCTCCGCCAGATGCTGGGCCGTGGTCACGAGCCGATCCCAGTTCTTCTCCACGTACTCCGGCGGCCCGCCGATCTGGGCCACCACCTGGGCCACCTCCTCGGTGGGCACCATCTCGATGGCGTCCCAGGGGCAGACCTTGAGGTCGTAGGGGTTCGACTTCTTGCCGGGGATGTGCACGCACACCTCGCAGCCCACGCAGCGTTCGATGTCGATCTCGCACCAGCTCTGCAGATTGTGGAACTGGTCGTACTGCTGCACCTTCACGATGCAGTCGACCGGACAGACCTCCAGGCACGACTCGCAGCCGGTGCAGTTGTCGGCGTTGATGACGGCCAACTCCTTGGGCAGCTTCTTGCGGGGTCCTTGCTTGGCCATGGCGATTTCGTGAGGGGAGGTGAGGGGTGGGGGGGTGTGAGTGGTTTCCGACGACTGAATCGTAGCCCGTGACGGCCCGGCGTCCAAACGCGGTCGGGGGCCGCCCCGGGATCAGCCCGCCGGCTGCAGGGCCCGGGCCGGAACTGCTGCCGTCTGTCGTCCGCCGTTCTCGAACGCGTAGCCGAACAGCTCGATGTCCGCGGCGAAATACTCCGCCACGAGGTCGGCGAGTTCGGGCGTGTAGAAGTCGCGGTAGTCCCGGGGCTCGCCCCGGTTGGCCTGCATCAGCTCGACGTCCACGCCGATCCCCCGGCAGACCCGCACGAAGTCCGTCTCCAGGGTCTCGAAGCGGCCCACGAAGTCGACGAGCAGCCGGCCCTGGCGGTCGGTGAGCATGCGGCTCTGCGAGATCTTGCCGCGCCGGATCTCATAACGCACGTAGGCGTCGAAAGAGGGCAGCCGTTCGGCGAGCCGGCGGCGATGGTGCTGGCGGGCGGGCCGGCGCAGGTAGTGCCAGTAGGAGACCATCAGGTCCCAGGGGTTGCGCACAAAGGAGAACTTGAACAGGCCGGCGAACACGTCGGCCGGCAACTGTCGCCGCAGCATGTCTGCGGAGGTGTGCGTGCGAAACTTTTTCAGGGGCCAGGGGGCGAGGTGGTTGTAGCGGACGCCCGCCCGGGCCAGCCAGCGATTGGCCCAGTAGTCGTCGACCTGATCGCGCAGCCGCCAGAGCGAGAAGGCCACGCTCGATCCGGCCGTCTTGGGCACGTGGATGAAGGCGAACTTGTGCCGGTGCGAGATGAGCATGGTGGCGGGAGGATGGCGAAACCCCGCCCTTGTTGCCAGAGCGACTCCCGGCCGAAAACCGCGGCTGCCTCACACCGTCTCGCCGCGAACCAGATCCTCGGGCGTCTGCCGGGCCCGGACGAGGCGGTGGCTGCCACCATCGATGAGCACCTCGGCCGGCAGCGGCTTGGAGTTGTAGTTGCTCGCCATCACGAAGCCATAGGCGCCGGCGATCTCGATCACGAGCAGGTCGCCCACCGCTGCAGCCGGCAGGTTTCGCGTGGCGACGAAGCCGCCGTCGGTCTGCGTGAAGATGTCACCCGATTCGCAGAGCGGGCCGCCGACTGCCACGTCCTCGGCCGTCGGGGCCGCGGCTGCGTCGTCGGCCGCGGGGCAGAGGCTCATCGGGTGGTAGGAACCGTAGAGCACGGGCCGGGCGAGCGTGTTGAAGCCGGCGTCCACGAGCAGGTATTTCCGCGTTCCCTGTCGCTTCAGGGCCCGGACCTCCGTGATCACGAAGCCGGACTCGGCCGTCAGGTAGCGGCCTGGTTCGATCTCCAGGCGGATACGATGGCCGAACCGCTCCTCGAGCCGGCGACGGGTATCGTTCCAGAGGTCGAAGTAGCCGCCCAGGTCGGCATGCTCCTCGCCGGGCTTGTAGGGCACGGGCAGGCCGCCGCCGGCCGAGATCGTGGTCAGTGAGCGGCCGATTTCCACAGCCACCCGCTCGAGCGCCTCGGCGACCTCGGCCAGGTGCGCGAGATCGGTGCCGCTGCCGATGTGCATGTGCAGGCCGCTCACCGACAGGCCCGCCCACTCGGCGCGGCGGAGCACGTCGGGAATCTCCTCGTGCCAGATGCCGTGCTTGGAGCCCTCGCCGCCGGTGTTCGTCTTCTGGCTGTGTCCATGGCCGAACCCGGGGTTCACCCGCAGGGTCACGCTCGCGCCCGGCATCCGGGCGGCGAGTTGCTCGAGCATGTCGGCCGATCCGCAGTTGCAGTGGATGCCGTGCCGCACCACCGCGTCGAGGCTGTCGCGGTCGAAGATGTCGGCCGTGTAGACGATCGGGTGCACGGGGGGCAGGGCGTCGGCCGTCGCGGCCGCGGAGGGGGCGTGCGGCCGGTAGCCCGCGGCCAGCGCCCGATGAATCTCGCCGGTGCTGACGGCATCGACCATCACGCCGGCGCGGCGCACGAGGTCGAGCACCGCCAGGTTCGAGCAGGCCTTCTGCGCGAAGCGCACCGTGTCCCAGGCCGCCAGGTCACGGCAGCGGCGCCGGATCGTCTCGGCGTCATAGGCGTAGAGCGGCGTGCCGTACGTGCGGGCCAGGTCGGCAACCGGAACGCCGGCAATGTCGCGGCGGATCACGGGACGGGTCGCGTGCTGGGCTGTGTCGATCATGGCGTTGAGTTCACCGTGTCAGGGAGCCAGGGCGGGCGCGCCCGCGCCGGGAGGCAGTTCGAACTCGCGGACACTCTTGGCCCGGGCTCCGCCGTTCTGGCCGGCCGCCACGACCGCGGCGGCCGCCTGCAGCGCCCCCGCGTCGGCAGAGAGTCGCATCGACACGCCGCGCTCGATCGGGCGCACGAGCAACTGCACGAGCGTGCTCGGCTTCTCGGCCGCCTCGGCGGCGACCTGGGCCATCTGCTCGTTCTGCGGGTTGTCCGGGTCGAAGGCGTCTGCCGTGAGGGCGGCGTACCGGAGCAGGCCGGCCAGCGACAGATTGACCCCGGTGATCGGCTGCGCCGCCGGGTCGGGCTTGGCCGCCGCGTCGAGCGCCGCGGCCAGCCGCTTCGGCACGTCACCCCCCAGGAGCACGAACGCACGATCGGGCGTGACGGCCAGCGTGACGGTGACCGCGTCGCCGAGCGTTTCGGCAGCGGGCAAGCCCTTGATGCCGATCGCGATCTCGTGCAGGTTCGCCTGGCCCACCTTTCCGGCGTCGAACTTCGCGGTCACGTTCGGCGGCAGGGCGTCATCCTGCCCGAGCCGCTCCTTCAGTTTCTTCTCGAGCGCTGCGCCGTTCTTGATGCGCAGGAACGCGGTCAGTGCCGGGAGGGGCTGCTTCGCGGTGGCCACGCTGGTGTCGAGCGTGAGTCCGGCGCTGATGCCACCCGCGTCGATCGTGGCCGAGGCGAGATCGCGGAACACACCGGCCAGGGCCTGCATCGTGGGGTCGCCCTCGTCGTCGGGCAGTGCCGACGCCAGGGCCGCTTCGATGCCGACCCGCGCGGATGCGGGCACGGGCTGCACGTGATGCGCCCTGATCGCAGCCGGTTTTCCATCCGCCGTGGCGGGGAGGCCGGCCCCGGGCGGAGCCTTGCCCAGGGCGGCCCATGCAGCCATCCCCTCGGCGTCCGGCGTCATCACGTTTCGCAGTTCGACGAACAGCTGCTCTTTGCCCGCGTCGACGCTCAGCCCGAACACGATCGACTCGGTCTCGCCAAGGGCCGCCAGCGCGGCCTCCACGGTGTCACCGTCCACTGGCTGGCCCTGCGCAGCGGCAGCCTGCTGTGCCTGGTCGAGCAGCGCCTCGAGTTGGGCCCGCATACCGTCGGGCATGCGGCTGGGGAACAGTTGCACGGCCATCGAGTACGACTTCACCAGCGGATCGATGAGCGTGGCGGGGTCGGCGGCCGTGCTTTCGGCGCCCTCCTGTGAGACGACGGCCCAGCCGTCCTGCTCCACGATTTCCAGGGCAGCGCCGCCGGGCATCGCGATGCGCCGCACGCCGTCCTGCGTGGCGGTGGGACCGATCACGCCCTGCAGCGACGTGAGCAGTTTGTCCAGATCCTTGATCGGCACGAATCCATGCACCGCCGGCATCTCCCCTTGGGCCGTGACGACGATTCCCAGCGGCCGGCCGGTGTCGAGTCCCGCCAGACCTTTGCCCTGGGTGGCGAGAAGCAGGAACGATTCGGCGAAGCCGGCCAGCGTGGGATTGCCCACCTGCTGCCCCACCCAGCCGATCTGCTTCTTGATGTCGGCGTAGCCGTCGCAGGCGATCACGGCCACCACGGGAGCCTCGTCGGCGGCGAGCAGGGCCGGACCGCACCAGCCGGCGGCGACCGCGGCCAGCACGAGGATTCGAACAACGCAGAGAGGGATGTAACGCATGGCTGGTTTCTCGGGTGCTGGAGGGCAATTGCCGTCCCGGTTTTACCAGAAGCGGGCCGAAACCTGTATTCTGCTCCGCGCCTCCATGTCCACCGCCGCACCGCCGTCCGAGCCCGATCTGGAATCGCTCCTGCGTCCCGCGCGGCGGCCTCCGGCGCGGCTGCAGGGGCTGCTCTTCGTGCTCACCTGCCTGACCACGTTCTCCGCCGGGGCGGTGGGCTGGCGGCCACTCCTGCTGGGTGTCGACGACGTGGCCGCCGACGTGGCCCTGCACTGGCAGCGCGGGCTCGCCTTCATGGCGGCGGTGATGGCGGTGCTCACGGCGCACGAGGGTGGGCACTTCATCGCCGCCCAGCTGCACCGCATTCCCGCCACGCTGCCGTTCTTCATCCCGGTGCCGATCCTGCTCACCGGCACGCTGGGCGCCGTGATCGGCATGGAGGGTTCGCGGGCCAACCGCCGGCAGCTGTTCGACATCGCGCTGGCCGGCCCGTTGGCCGGGCTCGTGGTCGCCGTGCCGTTGCTCGCCGCCGGCATGCTCACGGGCGTTCCCGACGCGGCCAACCCGTTCGCGCTCGCCCCGCTGGCCCACTGGATCCAGCAGGCGGTGCGGCCCGACCTGCCGGCGGGCATGACGGTCGCCCCCAACGCGGCGTTCATGGCCGGCTGGGTGGGGCTGCTCGTGACGGGGCTCAACATGATCCCCATCAGCCAGCTCGACGGCGGTCACATCTGCCATGCGCTGTTCGGGCAGCGTGGCAACTGGCTGGCCCGCGCGGTGCTGCTCGTGGCCATCGGCACCGTCGTGGTGTCGGGTCAATTCAACTGGGTGTTGATGCTGGTGATCGTCACGCTGCTGGGCGTCGACCATCCGCCGATCCGCGACGACGGCAGCACGCTGGGGGTCGGCCGCACGGTGCTCGGGCTGCTGTCGCTGCTGATCCCGCTGGTGACGTTCATGCCCGAACCGCTGCGATTCGAGTGACCGGGCGTCTGCCGGTGCGGTAGAGCCCGGCCCCAGGGCAAGCCCCATGCCCAAAAATTGCAGTCGACACGCGGACTGCCAAGGTTTTCGAGAGCGTGTCCCAGGCCCCCCGCCGCTTGAGCCAGGATGGTTTCGTGGCCATCACGAGCGTCGTGATCCCCAACAGCGTCGTCACCGGGGGTGACAACGCATTCGACGGTGCATCCAGCCTGACGAGAATCACCGTGGTTCGCGGCAACTCCGCATACTCCAGCGACTCGAGCGGCGTGTTGTTCAACAGGACCAAGACGACGCTGATCAACTACCCCGCTGGCAGTGCCTCTTCGTCATACGCGATCCCGGGAAGCGTCACCTTCACCGGCAACGCGCCGAGCGTCGGCTTCCCGGCCTTTGCATTCATCGGCAGCAATGCCAAGGCGTGCCGGGCCGCCGGCCTCACCGGCTACGGTGCGGACGGCGACGACTTCAATGGCCTGATCGTGGCGACGCCAGTTGGCTGAGCCCGGTCGCCGCACGCTCAATCGCGTGCCGGGCAGGACAACGTACGGGGCGACCGGCGGGGAGGGAGCCACCCGTCCTGACGGGGCGCCGATCAGGCGCTTCGTGCCGCCAGGCGATCCGAGGGGGATTCGTTCACAGCGGGAACCCGTCGGCGGCCCCGCCCCTGCCGACAGCCTGCGCTGCCCCCCGGGAAATTCCGGCCTTCAAGCCGGAAAATTGCTCCTCCGTGAACCGCGGGCTATGTATGGACGTAGAGACGGTGGACTGTCGGTTCGGCCGTCCCCTCCTGTCCAGTCCAGAGGCCCGTCCATGGCACGCCGTCGCTCTTCTCGTTCGTTGGCCCCGCGCCGCCCAGTGGGCGTCGAATGGCTGGAGCCACGGCAGGTGCTGGCCACCATGGTGGCCGTGGGCAGCGAGATCAGCGCCACGAGCCAGCCCTTCATCAAACTCGTCGATGCGGAGACCGGTGTGGTCGTGGCCCAGACGCTGGCCTTCGAGGCGGCGTTTCGCGGTGGCGTTCAGGCCGTCATGGGTCCCATGGACAACAGCGGCGCGCCGCCGAAAATCTACGCCTTCTCCGGGCCGGGCCGGATCGCGGAAGTCCGCGTGTTCGAGCAGATCGTGTCGGGCAGCACGACCACGCTCTCCGAACTGACGGCCTACCGCACGCAACTCTTTGGCCCGAACTATCGCTTCGGCGCCACCGGCACCGTGGGCCCCGTCGATGCCGACAACCTCCCCGACATCATCGCGATCGCCAGCCGTGGCCCCGGGCTCGTCAACGTGTTCCGCACCGTGGCCGCGGCCGACCCCGTGCTCGACGCGCCATACCGCTCGTTCCAGGCATTCGACGCGAACGTCAATGGCGGTGGCAGCGTGGCGGCAATCGACCTGGGCACCTACGCGGCCGGCGTCCGCACGAGCACCGCGTCTGACGGCAAGGTGGAGATCGCGGTCGCCAGCGGTGGTGGCTTGCGCCCCATCGTCAAGCTCTACGACGTGTCGGCCACGCCGACGGTCGTTGCCACGATCAACCCATTCACTGCTGCTCAGCAGGGAGGCCTGACGGTGTCGGCGGGCCGCTATGACGCCGATGCCACCGAGGACGTCGTGATCGCGGGCCGCCGTGGCTTCGCTGGTGCCGTGGAGATCTACAGCGGTGCCGCCCCGGCCACACGACTGGCCCGCTTCAACGCCTTCGCCGGGCTGGCCCGGCCGAACGCGCCGGTGTCCATCGCCCCCGTCGATCGCAATGGCGACGGCCGCATCGACGCCTTCGCAGCCACGCAAGGGGATCCGGGCGGCACGTACGGCATGGTCCTGCTGGGGCAGTCCGGGAGCCGCATCAGCTCGTTCACCACGCTGACGGGTCCGCTGGTCGCGGCGGCGCCGCGGACGCCGTACACGTTCACGACCACGTCGAGCGGCCTGCAGTATCGCATCATCACGGCGGGCGCGGGCCCGCGGCCCACGTCCGGCCAGACGATCCAGGCCCATTACACAGGCACGCTCGAGAACGGCACGAAGTTCGACAGTTCCCGCGACCGGGGCACGCCGTTCTCGTTCACGCTCGGTAGGGGTCAGGTGATCGCCGGCTGGGACGAGTTCTTCGCTTTGGCGCAGGTGGGCGATCGTGCGATCCTCAGGATCCCGGCGAACTTGGCCTACGGCAGCACGGCCCGGCCCGGCATCCCTGCCAACTCAACGCTCGTGTTCGACGTCCAACTGGTGTCGGCCACCTGACGGCGACTCACCAGCGGGCCTCGAGGCCCAGCGTGCCGCCGCCCAGCCAGAGTGTGGCGTTGCCGTCGACGGCGGTGCCGGCATTGAGGTTGTTCGAGAAGTCGAACTGGTCGGGGGCCAGGGCCACGCCGGTCAGCCAGAGCATCGAGTAGCCGAAGCGCAGCCCCCAGGTGTCGTCGATGCGGTAGACGAGCGCTCCGCCCAGATCGAAGATGCCGCCCACCGTGCCTGTCTGCGAGCCCCGCCCGGTGCGCTGCACGAGTCCGCTGACGGAGTCGACGATCGGGTCCTGCGACTGCGACAGGGCCGCGCCCGTCAGGGCCGCCTTGAGCCAGCCCTCCAACGCCCAGGCTTGCCACTGGGCCCGGCCGCGCAGGCCGATCTGGCCGCCGAACAGGTTGGAACTGCTGCGCACCGAGTAGGTGCCCAGCGTGGCGGCGGTCGGATCGGTGAGGCCGATCGCCGCCCGCTCGTCGAGGCCGGCCCAGCGGAAGCCGGCCAGCCAGTCGACCGTGGCGGTGCAGGACTGCCGCTCGGCGTGGTAGGCCGACGGCCGGGCGCAGTGCCAGAAGCGTTCCGTGCAGAGCAGGTTCGCCTCGGCGGAGTTGAGCACCGAGCCGTAGGTGACGGTGGCCAGCGACGCATTCCGCAGGGTGGTGACATCTCCCGCCAGCGGCGTGGGCACCTGCAGGCTGCCATTGCCGGAGGCGGAGGCATCCGCGCTCATGCCATACACGCCCATGTAGCCGACTTCCCAGCCAACCCGGTCGGGAGCGTGCTGGCCGACGAGCGCGCGGATGCCGCCAGCCGTGGGGAACTGCGGCGCGGTGCCGGCGATGGCGGTGGCCTGTGTGTCGTTGTCGATCACGAGCGGCGTGGGGTTCGTGGCGTTGTCGCGCTGCATGAGAAGAGCGTCGAAGACGGTGTAGGTCTCGCGGCCATCCTGCAGGGGAACCCAGCGCGGCTGCTGGGCCGTGGCTGCCGCTGCCGCGCACGTCGCCAGCAGGGCGGCCCATGCCGGCAGCTGGCGGCAGCGATGTGTCCCCCAGCGCCGCGCGGTTCGTGCGGTGTTCATGATGCCGTCCCCCCGTTACGACCGTCATGCCGGGTACGACCGGCACGACGATTTTTTTCGGCACGAGTCCCGAAAGCGTTGAGAATTCCCAGCCTGGTGCGGCCGGCCGCGGAACGGGGCGGTCGGCGCGGACCTTGCGGCCTGGGGCGCGGCAACCTGGGAAGACCCGGCCGGCGGCGGCCCGCGGCCTCGCCGCGGCAGCATGGTTCGTTGACGCCGTGCCGCCACACTTCCACAATCCATCCATCAGACCGGAAGCACCAGTGGAGATCCGCCCCGTGAACGGCACGCCGAACTTCGTCGAGCAGGAAGATCCGGATGTCTGGTCGGCCATCGCCGCCGAGCAGGAGCGGCAGCAGGACGGGCTGGAGATGATCGCCAGCGAGAACTTCACCAGCCCGGCCGTGATGCAGGCGGTGGGCAGCGTGCTCACCAACAAGTATGCCGAGGGCTATCCCGGTCACCGCTACTACGGCGGCTGCGAGTTCGTCGACAAGGTGGAGGACCTGGCCCGCGAGCGGCTCAAGGTCCTGTTCGGCGCCGAACACGTCAACGTGCAGCCGCATTCCGGCAGCCAGGCCAACGCCGCGGTCTACATGACGGCGATCCAGCCGGGCGACACGGTGCTGGCCTTCGACCTGGCCCACGGCGGCCACCTCACGCACGGCATGAAGCTCAACGCCTCTGGCGTCCTCTACCGCTTCGTGCATTACGGCGTGCGCCGCGACGACCAGCTGCTCGACTTCGACCAGGTGGCCAGGCTGGCCCGCGAGCACCGTCCCAAACTGATCGTGGCGGGCGCCAGCGCCTATCCGCGCGAGATCCCGCACGGCACCTTCGCGGAGATCGCCCGGGAGGTCGGCGCGAAGTTGATGGTCGACATGGCCCACTATGCAGGACTCGTGGCGGCCGGCATCCACGACAATCCGGTGCCCGTGGCCGATTTCGTCACCAGCACCACGCACAAGACGCTGCGTGGCCCGCGCGGCGGCATCGCCATGTGCCGGGCCGCCGACGCCAAGTCCCTCGACCGCTCGGTGTTTCCCGGCCAGCAGGGCGGTCCGCTGATGCACGTGATCGCCGGCAAGGCGGTGGCCTTCGGCGAGGCCCTGCGGCCCGACTTCAAGACCTACGCCAGGCAGGTCGTGGCCAACGCCCGGGCGCTGGCGGAGGCGCTGGCCGCGGGGGGCGTGAAGCTCGTCAGCGGCGGCACCGACAATCACCTCATGCTCGTCGACGTCACGCCCCTGGGCATCGGCGGCAAGCTCGCCGAGGAGACGCTCGACCTCTGTGGCATCACCTGCAACAAGAACATGATCCCCTACGACGAGCGGAAGCCGATGGATCCCTCGGGTATCCGCCTGGGCACCCCGGCGCTGACGACCCGCGGGATGCAGGCCGACGAGATGCGGCGCATTGCCCAGTGGATCCTGCGGGCGCTCAAGGCCCCGGGCGACGCCGGCGTGCTGCAGGCGGTCCGCGGCGAGGTCGCCGAGTTGGCCGTGCAGTTCCCCGTGCCGGCCGCCAGGCTGGAACAGGCCGGGGTGGCGGGATGAGCGCTACCGCCCGGCCGGCGGCGCAGCGGCCGCGCGGGGGTGTCGTGCGGCTGGGGCTCGTGCAGTCGGCCTGCTCGCCGTCGCGCGAGCACAACGTCGAGCAGGCGCTGGCCGGAATCGCCGCGGTGGCTGGCCGTGGTGCCCAGGTAGTCTGCCTGCAGGAACTGTTCGCCGGCGAGTATCCCTGCCAGAGCGAGGATCACGCGAACTTCGCCGCGGCCGAGAGCGTACCGGGCCCGCTCACCGAGCGGCTCGCGGCGGCGGCCAGGGAGCATGGCGTCGTGCTCGTGGGCAGCGTCTTCGAGCGGCGCTCGGCGGGCCTGTTCCACAACACGGCCGTCGTCTTTGAAACCGACGGCTCCACGGCGGGGGTGTATCGCAAGATGCACATCCCCGACGATCCGCACTACTACGAAAAATTCTACTTCGCACCGGGTGACACCGGTTTCATGAGCGTGCCCACCGGCCGGCTGGCCGTGGGGCCGCTGGTGTGCTGGGACCAGTGGTATCCCGAGGCCGCCCGGCTCACCGCCATGGCCGGCGCCGAGGCGCTCTTCTATCCCACCGCCATCGGCTGGCTCGACGGCGAGGAATCGTTGCATCGCGAACAGTACGAGTCCTGGGACACGATGCTGCGCAGCCACGCCATCGCCAACGGCGTGTTCGTGGTGGCCGTCAATCGCACGGGCCGCGAGGGCCCGCTGCGGTTCTGGGGCGCGAGCGTCGTCTACGCGCCCAACGGCGAGCAGGTGGCCAAGGCCGCCCACGACACCCCCGACACGCTCGTCTGTGACTGCGATCTGGACCGCATCGAGTGGTCGCGGACCCGCTGGCCGTTCTTCCGCGATCGGCGCATCGACGCCTTCGGTGGCCTGCTCGACCGCTGGGGGCGTTGACTCCATGACAGGCCAGCGGCCCATGTCGCGTGCACCGGGCTTTCGGCTGCCGGCCGAATGGGAGCCGCATGCCGCCACGTGGCTGGCCTGGCCTCATCGGCGGGCCACCTGGCTGGGGCCGTTCACCGAGATTCCGCCCGTCTACGAACGGCTGGCCCGACTGATCGCCGCCCACGAACCGGTGCGGATCATCGGCAGCGCGGAGGTGCTCGCCGAACCGCGCGGCCTGCTCGCGGGTGTGTCGGGCATCACCTTCGTGGAGATCGCCACCAACGACTCCTGGGTGCGGGACACGGGGCCCGTGGTCCTGGTGTCGCGCGGCGGCGAGGATCGCGGCCCGGCGGGCCGCAGGGCGGTGGCCTGGGCGTGGAACGCGTGGGGCGGCAAGTATCCGCCCTGGGATGACGACGCGCGGGTGGCACGCGGCATCGCCACCTGGCTGGGCCTACCGACCCTCGAGCCCGGCATCGTGCTCGAAGGTGGCGCGATCGAGGGCGACGGTGACGGCACGCTCTTGGCCAACGAGCGCTGCGTGGTCGATCAGCGGCGCAACCCGGGCCTGGGACGTGCGGATTTGGAGCGGGCGCTGGGCGATCACCTGGGCGTGGAGCGGGTGCTGTGGGTGGGGGGCGATCTGGCGGGCGACGACACCGATGGACACATCGACCAACTGGCGCGGTTCGTGGCCCCGGGAGTGGTGCTGGCGGCACGGCAGCCCGACCGGCTCGATCCCAACCACGCGGGACTGGAGGAGAACCTGCGGTTGCTGCGCGGACACGTGGATGCCCGGGGCCGGCGGCTGGAGGTGACCCCGGTCGACATCCCGGGACGGTTCGCCTACGAGGGCACCCAGTTGCCAGCCAGTCACCTGAACTTCTACGTGGCCAATGGCCTGGTGGCGGTGCCGGTGTTCGGCGGCCACAGCGACGAGCCGGCGCTGGAGACGATCGCCGGTTGCTTCCCTGGCCGGCGCGTCGAGCCGGTGGACTGCCGCCACCTGGTGCGCGGCCGTGGCGGGATTCATTGCATCACCCGGGACGAGCCGGTGTGACCCGGCCGACCCCGGTTTTTGGCCGGCAGATCCGGCCTTGCATCGGCGGGGGCGGTTCGCGACCATCCCGCTCCCCCGGTTCAGGAGGCCCACCGGCGGAGGCCGAACGATGGAACAGTTCAAGACTGCCGTGCTGGGATTCGTGTCGTTGTTGGCGCGGCTGATGATCGCCGCGATCTTTCTGGCCAGCGCCATCGGCAACAAGATTCCGCAGTTCAAGGCCACGGCCGACTACATGGCCAGCGAGGGTGTGCCGAACCCCAAGTTCGCTTTGTTCGGCGCCATCGGCCTTCTGCTCATCGGCGGCCTGTCGGTGATCATCGGCGCCTGGACCAGATTCGGGGCCATCTTCCTGCTCGTGTTTCTGGCCGCCGCCACCTGGTACTTCCATGACTTCTGGCGCATCGTCGATCCGGTGCAGCGGCAGCTGCAATCGATCCAATTCATGAAGAACATGGCCATCGCGGGAGGCCTCCTCTCGCTGATCGCCTTCGGCGGCGGGCCCTGGAGCGTCGACGGCTGGATCCAGATCAAGCAGGAAGAGGCCGAGAGCAGCCCGCCTGCCAAGGCCCGTCCCGCCCCGCGCACGCAGCAGGCCGCCTGACGGGGGACGGCCGCCCGTTTCCCTGCTATCATCGGCCGCGTCCCTTCCCAGGAGACCCGGGCCATGATCCAGCCATCATCGTCGACCGCGCGGACCGCCGCGCCCAGTCGCGTCAGCCTCGTGCCAACGGCAACGTTCCTGCTGGCGGCGCTCCTCGTCTGCTTCAACTGCGGCCTCTGCCCGGCGGAGCCAGCCACCACCACAGCGGAGAAACGCATGACCGCCGCTACACCCACCGTTCGTCCCTTCGGCACACTCCCTGATGGACGCCAGGCACACCTCTACACGCTGGAGGCTCCCGGCGGCTGGAAGGCCACGATCACCGACTACGGCGCGATCCTCACCAGTTTCCTCGTACCCCCCAAGGAGGGCGCGGGCGGCGCTCCGGTCGACGTGGTGCTCGGCTTTGACTCCCTGGAGGGCTACCTGGCGGGCCACCCGTACTTCGGCGCCATCTGTGGCCGCTGTTCCAACCGCATTGCCGGCGGGAAGTTCGACCTCGACGGCACCTCGTACACGCTGGCCACGAACAACGGGCCCAACCACCTCCATGGCGGCCTGAAGGGCTTCGACAAGCAACTCTGGAAGGCCACGCCGCGGGCCGCTGCGAAGGGGCCGGCCGTCGACTTCGAACTCGTCGCGCCGGACGGCGACGAGGGCTACCCGGGCCGGCTGGTCGCCAAGGCCACCTACACGCTCACGCCGGCCGGTGAACTGCTCGTCGACATGTCGGCCACGACCGACGCCGCCACGGTCGTGAACATGGTGCACCACTCCTACTGGAACCTGGCCGGCCACGCCTCTGGCCCGATCCGTGAGCACGAGTTGGCCGTGTTCGCCGACCGTTACGTGCCGGTGGACGCCTCTGGCATTCCCACCGGTGCGCTGGCCGCGGTTGAGGGCACTCCCTTCGACTTTCGCCCCGAGCGGACGCCGCTGGGCCGTTGCGGTCCGGCCATCGATGCCGTGCCGCCCGGCGCCGCGGCGGGCACGCCACGCGGGGTGGACCACTGCTACGTGCTGCGTGGCTGGAAGCCCGACGGCACGCTGCGGACGGCGGTCAAGCTCCGCGACCCGAAGAGTGGTCGCATGCTGGAGGTGCTTTCCGACCAGCCCGGCCTGCAGGTCTACATGGG
>QWPN01000011.1 GCA_003671185.1 Planctomycetota bacterium | reverse complement strand
TTCGAACCGCAGGGGCCGTCAGGCCGCGGAGGTTCGCAAGCACGGCGGGGCCATGGATGAGAACGCCGACCGCCCGCCCGCCTGGAGGGCGGGCTCACTTCGAACCGCAGGGGCCGTCAGGCCGCGGAGGTTCGCAAGCACGGCGGGGCCATGGATGGCCCGCCGTGCGCGAAAGTCAGTTCGTACCCTCGGCCGCATGCCCTTCGAAGTGCCGCCGTAGGTAGCGGGCCCGCTCGATGTTCCGATCCTTGGTGTCGAGCTCCATGCCCCGCAACTTCTGCAGATGGGCAGGCTGCGTGCGCACGAGGAGCGAATTGATGTCGGCGATTTTCACGTCGCCAATCAGCCCCAGCAACACTCCCATGCGCACGCGGGAGAGCAACTGCATCGTCTCCTCCGCGCTGATCGTCTGGGCTGTGCGCAGGATGCCGTAGGCACGGCTCACCTGGTCGTGCACGTTCTGCTGCGTTTCCCGGACGAGAAACTCGCGGGCCCGCCGCTCGTAGTCGATGAGCACAGGCACCACGTCGCCCACCTGCTCCACGAGTTCCTCCTCCGTGCGCCCCAGCGTCGTCTGGTTGGAGATCTGATAAAAGTCGCCCATGGCCTGCGAGCCCTCGCCGTACAGGCCCCGCACGGCCAGCGAGATCTTGTGCAGGCTGCGGAACACCTTGTCGATCTGCCGCGTGATCACCAGGGCCGGCAGGTGGAGCATGACGCTGACGCGAATGCCCGTGCCTACGTTCGTGGGGCAGGCAGTCAGATACCCCCAGCGGGGATGGAAGGCGTAGGGGACGGCCCTGCCGATCTGCTCGTCGACCCCCCGTATCTGCTCCCAGACGCCGCGCAGGTCGAGGCCGCTGTGCATGCACTGGATGCGGAGGTGATCCTCCTCGTTGATCATCAGGCTCACCTGCTCCAGGCCGTCGATGGCCACGCCCCGGGCCCCCTGGGCCTCGGCGTGCTCGCGGCTGATGAGCTGCCGCTCGACGAGAAACTGACGGTCGATCTCCTCGAGCCGCCCCACGTCGATGTACTCGAGCTGCTGGCCGGCGGGGACCGTGGCGATCCGTTCGCGCAGGAACTTCTCCACCTCGGCGCGATCCTGCTCCGCGGCCCGGCTCACGAAGGGGAAGTGGGCCACGTTGCGTGCCAGCCGCACGCGGCTGCTCATCACGATGTCCGATTCGGGGCCGGTGCCGCGCAGCCACTCACCGACTGCCTGGGCCAGAGTGTCGAGTTTCATGGTTTCAACCGTCCCGGTGGTCGTTCGTCGCTCATGCCTTGGGAACGCCGAGCCAGCGCTCCTCGATGGCCCGGATCGCGTCGCGATCCTCGCGAGCCTTTTCGTAATCCTCGCAGGAGATCGCCTCCTGCATGCCGCGGCGCAGTCCGATCACGCCCGTCAGTTCATCGGTGCCTTCCGGGAGCTGACTGCCGGCCGCCCGTTCGGGCCTGCGCCCGCTGTGCTGCGTGGAACCGTG
Organism: Planctomycetota bacterium; assembly: GCA_003671185.1. Classification (GTDB taxonomy): domain Bacteria; phylum Planctomycetota; class Planctomycetia; order Pirellulales; family UBA1268; genus QWPN01. The sequence goes on along the minus strand of QWPN01000011.1, from coordinate 7,114 downwards.
AATGTTGGCGATCAGCGGCTCCAGTTCCTTCTCGAAGTGCACGAAGTCGTGCGGGCAGCCCAGCCGGCCCTGATTGCGGAACTCGAAGAAGGTGATGCCGCACATGGGGCAGGCTTTCTTGTCGATGAGGGCGAGTTCGTCCGCGGTCTGGCCCACGGTGAGCGGCCCGGTGAGGGCTCCACCGGGACTGGACTTCTCCTCGCTGTCCCCGCCGCCGCCCGCCTCGGACTGGTTGAGGTAGGACCGCGCGTGGTCTTCGCAGAGGTGCAATTCGCGGACTTCGCCCGTCTCCAGTTCCGTGATGTGGAACACGGCCTGCTTGTCGCACTGCTGGCACTTCATGGAATTCTCCTGCCCGACCTCCTGGAATCATAACGGCTGGGCCGGCACGGGTCGCCCTGGATTCGCGGCGGCTGGCCGGCAGCGTGGCTTGGCCCGTGTTGTTGCGCTCCGACACGATGGGTAGTCTCTGGTCTGATTTCCCGCCCGTGCCGCCTCCTCCGTCACGTTCCGCACCCATGTCGCACGTCCCGGACAGGCTCCGATTCGGCGAATTGGCCCGCTCGTCCGACCAGGGCGGTGCCGCGGCGCAGCGGTTGGTGCCCGTCTACCGGCGCCTCTACGCCGACAACCTGACGCCGCTCTCGGCCTTCGCCCGGATCGACGCCGGGGATGCCGCCTGCCTGTTCGAGAGCGTGGTGGGGGGCGAGAAGGTCGGTCGCTACAGTTTCCTGGGGGCCGACCCCTTTCTGCGCATGGAAGCCCGTGGCACGACGGTGCACGTCACGGGCCCCGCCGGCAGCGAGGACTTCGAATGTCCCGATCCGCTGGCGGAGTTGGAGCGGCGCATGGCCGCCTACCGCCCGGCGCGGCTTCCCGAACTGCCGCCCTTCACCAGCGGTGCGGTGGGGTACGCCGCCTACGACACCGTCCGCTACACCGAGCGGCTGCCCGCCGCCCCGGCCGACGATCTCGACCTCCCCGACCTGTCGTTCGCCTTCTACGATCGCATGGTCGTCTTCGACAATGTCACCAAGACGTGCGATGTCGTCGTGCTGGCCCGCATCGACGACCTCTCGGACGCCGCGATCGACCGGGCCTACGACGAGGCCTGCCGGCGCGTGGATGCCACGATCGCGCAGTTGTCGGCGCCCGCCGCTTGGCCGCCCCCCGCCGACATCGGCCCGCGGCAGGAGCCCCGCTGCCTGGCCGATGGCACGGCCCGTTCGTCGTTCCCACGCGAGGCGTTTCTGGCGGCCGTCGACCGGGCCATCGAATACATCCGCGCCGGCGACGTGTTCCAGGTGGTGCTGAGCCGGCGGCTGGAGATCCCGTTCACCGCCCCGGCGCTCGAACTCTACCGCACCCTGCGGGTCGTGAACCCCAGCCCGTTCATGTTCTACCTGCGCACGCCCACGTGCACGCTGGTGGGCAGTTCGCCGGAGATCATGGTCCGCGAGGTGGACGGGGTGGTGACCGTCCGTCCGTTGGCCGGCACGCGGCGCCGGGGAGCCACACCCGAGGAGGATCGGCTGCTTGCCGAGGATCTTCTCGCCGATCCCAAGGAGCGGGCCGAGCACGTCATGCTCATCGATCTGGGGCGAAACGACGTGGGCCGCGTGGCGGCGATCGGCTCCGTGGTGCTCTCCGACGTGATGACGATCGAGCGCTACAGCCACGTCATGCACCTCACGAGCAACGTCAGCGGCAGGCTGGCTCCGGGCCTGACGGCCTTCGACGCCCTGCGGGCCTGCCTGCCCGCCGGCACCGTGTCGGGAGCGCCGAAGATCCGTGCCATGGAGATCATCGACGAGCTCGAGCCGGTGCGTCGCGGGCCATACGCGGGCGCCGTCGGCTACGTCGATTTCGGCGGCTCGATGGACACCTGCATCGCCCTGCGCACGATCGTCGTGGCCAATGGCCGGGCCTACGTTCAGTCCGGCGCCGGCATCGTGGCCGACAGCGTCCCCGAGAAGGAGTTCGAGGAGACGGTCAACAAGGCCAAGGGGATGCTGGTGTCGATCGAGATGACCGCCGCCCGGCTGGCCGGCCGGGGCGACACGCGGAGCGGCTGATGATCCGCCTCGACCGCGCCACCGTCGAGCGGTCGGGCCGCATCGTGGTCGACGGGATCTCGCTGGCGGTGTCTGCGGGGCAGTCGCTGGCGGTCGTAGGCCGCAGCGGGGCCGGCAAGACCTCGCTGCTGGCGGCCCTGGCGGGCGCCCTGCCGCTGCATGCCGGCCAGATCACGATCGACGGCCACTGCGTGCGCCGCGAGCCCGCGGCGGTGGCCCGGCTGGTCGGCTACGCTCCGGCCCGGCTGCCGGCCTGGCCGGGACTCCGCGCCCACGAGTTCCTGGAACTGTTCGCCACAGCGGCGGGCCTGCGCGGCAAGCCGCTGCGGGTGGCCGTGGGCAAGTCGCTGGCCATGGCGGGGCTCGATGCGACGGGCCGCGACCCCCTCGATACGCTCTCCGACGGCCACGCGAAACGGCTGCTGCTGGCACGGGCCTTGGTGCATGATCCGCAGGTCCTGATCCTCGACGATCCGTTCGGCGGCCTCGATCCGCTGGAACGGCGCGATATCGAGCGACTCATCGGCGACACCCACCTCATGGGCCGCACCGTGCTGGCGGCGGTCGACGATGCCGGGCTGCCGGGCTGCTTCACCCACGTGGCGGTGCTGGCGGAGGGCCGGCTGGCGGTGAGCGGGCCGGCCGATCCCGCCGCATTCGATCGGGCGGATGGTTGGACCTACGCGGTCACCTGCCCGGCGGCGGCCGAGGCGGCTGCACGGGCGGTCATGCCGCTCGTCATCGATGCCATGGCCATCGACGCCGACACCGTGCACTGCCGCTTTCAGCCGCGTCAGGCTCCGGCGGCGGCGCTTGTGGCGGCGATCGTGGCGGCGGGGCTGCCGGTCGCGGCGGCTGGCTTCGATCCGCCCTGGGCGGCGCAACTGCTGGAGCCCCAGTCGGCGGCGTGATGGTGGCAGCGGCTGGCAACGCGCCTGCGGCAACAACCAGCCGCCACTCGCGTCAGGCGGCGTCACCCCAGGCCCTGCGGACCTCGGCGAGGCCCTCCACGCACAGGTCGTACTCGCGGCTCAACCGTTCCAGCAGTCGACGCTCCTCGGCCGCGTCCTCCGGTTCGAGCGTACTCGCCAGCCAATAGGCCTGCTTGCCCGCCTCACGGTAGCCGACGAGCGCGTCCTCGACGCCGGGCCGGGCGCAGCGGTGCAGCGCCTCCGGGTACAGACCGCTCCAGAACAGCGTGGAGTCCCCGATGTGCCGGTATTCCTCGCGCGCCTCGTCGGCCTCGGCATGCAGCCGCACCGTCAGCAGCATGTGAGTGACGTCGGTCACCTCGTGCTGCCCGATGCCCGGCGGAATCTCCAGGCCGTCGTTGCGCAGGAAGCGCACCAGCAACAGGGCCACGTAGTCGACCAGCGGCGGGTCGACGATCCCCAGCCGGGCATGGAACGCATACTCGGTGAGGCCGCGGAAGAAGCGGCCGAGATCGGATGGTTCATGGGCTGCGAACATGGGGCCACTCCCACGCACGGCCGTCGTTGCCTGTCACTTTCTACGTTGCGTTATAGGCCGCGGTTCCCCCTACCGACCATGGCAATTCACGGGCCCTGCCGCGACGGCGTGAAGGCACCCAAGGCCACAGCGGCCGCGGGGGCGACGTGGCCCGGGCAACCGCCGGCCTCCGAGAAAAACGCCGGTGGATCGTCTGTGAGCCGTGTTACTTCCGCGGTCCGCAGGCGGCCGCCAGATCGCCCACGGCCGCCCCGATGTCGGCGAGCAGGCGGTCGCGGGGCTTCTGCCCCGCCTCGGCCAGCAGACGGACGAGCGCCGAGCCCACGATCACGCCGTCCGCCACCTCGGCCACGGCCCGGGCCTGTGCTGGCCCGGAGATCCCGAAACCCACCAGGATGGGCACGTCGGTCTTCGTGCGCAGCCACTTCACGCGGTCGACGAGTCCGGCGGGAAGTTCGGTCCGCGCCCCGGTGACCCCGGCCACGGACACGCAGTAGAGGAATCCGGTCGATTTTCTGGCGATCGCCTCGGCGCGGTCGGGCGGCGTGGTCGGCGTCACGAGGCGCACGAGGGCCAGCCCTGCCGCGCGGCAAGGCGCGTCGAGGTCGTCCGATTCCTCGAGCGGCAGGTCGGGCACGACCAGGCCGGTGAGGCCCGCGGCCACGGCGTCGGCCACGAAGCGGTCGATGCCACGACGGAAGATGAGCGAATAACTGGCCATCGCCAGGATCGGCATCGTCACGCGGTCGGCCGCCTGCCGGGCGATGGAAAACACGCTCTCCAGCGTGATGCCGGAGGCGAGGGCCCGCGTGTACGAGGACTGGATCACCGGCCCGTCGGCGATGGGGTCGCTGTAGGGAACACCCAATTCGCAGAGCGAGGCCCCGGCCCTGTCGACCGCCTCCAGCACGGCCACGCTCGTGGCCGGGTCGGGGTCGCCCGCCGTCACGAACGGCGCCAGTGCCTTGCGGCCTGCGGCGCGGTGGGCGGCAAACACGGCCTCGAGCCGCGCCAGCGGAGAACGGCCGGCGCTGCCCGCCGGGGTCGTGGTCATGCGCCGGACTCCGGGCCGCCATCCGCGGCCAGTCCACGCAGCCGGGCGATCTCGGCGGCATCCTTGTCGCCGCGGCCCGACAGGCAGACGACGATGATCTCGTCGGCCGGCCGTTTGGCCGCCTCGTCGGCCGCCCAGGCCAGCGCGTGCGACGTCTCCAAGGCGGGCAGGATGCCCTCGCGTCGGGCCACGAGGTCGAAGGCGTCGAGCGCCTCGGCGTCGGTGACGCTCGTGTACTCCACGCGGCCCAGATCCCGCCAGTAACTGTGCTCGGGACCCACGCCTGGATAGTCGAGGCCGGCCGACACCGAGTGCACGTCGGCCGTCTGGCCGTCCTGATCCTGGAGCACATAGCTGAGGCTGCCGTGGAGGATGCCCGGGCTGCCGAAACTGAGACTCGCAGCATGGTCGCCCGGCTTGCCCGAGCGGCCACCCGCCTCCACGCCCACGAGTCGCACCTCCGGGTGGTCGACGAACGGGTAGAACATGCCGGCCGCGTTGCTGCCGCCACCCACGCAGGCCACCACGGTGTCGGGCAGCCTGCCGAACTGCCGGCGGCTCATCTCGATTGTCTCGCGGCCGATCACGGCCTGGAAATCACGGACGATCCTCGGGAAGGGATGCGGCCCCACCACCGAACCGATGATGTAGTGCGTGGTCTCGACCGAGGCCATCCAGTCGCGCATCGCCTCGTTGATCGCGTCGCGCAGGGTCCGCGAGCCGCTCTCCACCGGCCGAACCTCGGCCCCCATGAGCCGCATGTTGCGCACGTTGGGGGACTGCCGACGCACGTCCTCGGCGCCCATGTAGACGACGCAGTCCAGGCCGAATCGGGCGCAGGCCGTGGCCGTGGCCACGCCATGCTGGCCGGCACCGGTCTCGGCGATGATGCGCCGCTTGCCCATGCGCATGGCGAGCAGTCCCTGGCCGAGCGTGTTGTTGATCTTGTGGGCGCCGGTGTGGCTCAAATCTTCGCGCTTGAGCCAGATCTGGGCGCCGCCGGCGTGCTTGGTGAGCCGTTCGGCGAAGAGCAGGGGGGTGGGGCGGCCCACGAACGCGGAGAGCAGCCGGTCGAGTTCCGCCGTGAAGGAGGGGTCGGCGTGAGCGTCGGCGTAGGCCCGCTCCAACTGGTCGAGTGCCGCAGACAGGGTCTCGGGCACGTAGCGGCCGCCGAAGCGGCCGAAACGGCCCAGGGTGTCTGGTACGCGGGACAGGGGAGGAGCGGCGCTGGGTGTGGGGGGCATGGAGACCGGAGCGGTGGGTCGGGCCGGGGGCGGCGGGAAGTTCGTGGCGTCCTCCCGATTGTAGCCTGCCGGTGGGCTGCTACCATCCGCGTCGCCGGTGCGGATGGTTCCGGCTCGCGAGGTGCGCCGCCCATGCCCGAACTGCCGGAGGTCGAGACCATGCGGCGCGGCCTGGCGGGCATCGTCGGCCGGCGAGTTGCGGCTCTCGAGTTTCCCCGCAGTCGGGTGCGGCCCATCAGCATCTCGCCCCCGCCGGCGACGCTGGCCGGACGGGTGGCAGGTCGGACGATCGCCGGCGCCCACCGGCGCGGCAAGCGAGTGGTGCTTGAATTGGTGACGGCAGGGGACCGGCTTTGGCTCGTCGTCGAGCCGCGCATGACGGGGCTGTTCCTGGTGGGCGACCCGCCCTCACCGGACCACGTGCGCATGCGGATCCAGTTGGCTGGTCGCGGTGCGTTGGGCAGCGTGCTGTTCTGGGACCGCCGCGGCCTGGGGACGATCAGGCTGCTTGACGATCGCGGCTTGGAGGCCGCCTGCGGCACCGCCGTCCTGGGGCCGGATGGGCTCGCGGTGACGGGCGCGGAACTCCGCAGCGCCCTGGGGAGGTCGCGGCGGGCGGTCAAGGTGGCCCTGCTCGACCAGCGGGCGGTGGCCGGCATCGGCAACATCTACGCCGCTGAGATCCTGTTCCGCGCCGGCATCGACCCGCGCACGGCCTGCCGGCGGCTCGCGGCCGACCTCTGGGAACGCATCGCAGACCGCACGCGGGCGGTGCTCGCCGAGGCGGTGCGGCTGGAGGGCTCGTCGATCGGCGACGAGACCTATCGGACCGCCGACAACCGTCCCGGCCGGGCCCAACTCCGGCATCGCGTCTACGGTCGGGAGAACGTGCCGTGTCGCGACTGCGGCACGCCGGTGCGGCGGATCGTGCAGGCACAGCGATCGACCTTCTTCTGCCCGACCTGCCAGGTGAGGTCGCGGGCCGCGCGGCGGCGAGGTTTGGCGACGCACGCGCGGATGCCGTAGGCTGACTGGTCGGGCGACGTCGTCGCCCACGTCACCACCCGCAGCGAGGACTGCCATGACCGCATCGTCGTTTTCCCTGTCGCGGCGCCGCCTGCTGGCGGGAGCCGCGGGGTGTGTCGGCGTCCTCGCCACCGAGCCTGCGCTGCCCGCTGACGCTGCGGCGGAGGCCATCACCTCGGAGTCGCTGGCCGCCCGCCTGCATGCCTCGCTCTCGCCCGAGCAGCGGCGGCAGGTGTGTTTTGCCT
>QWPN01000001.1 GCA_003671185.1 Planctomycetota bacterium | reverse complement strand
GTCCCTTCGGTGCGCGCCGGCCGGCGCACCAACTGCACGGAGAATCGCACCCGCACATCGGGGTGCGTCGTGTAGAGGCGGTGCCGCGTGCCGTCGTGGACGAGCGTGGCGCTCGACCTCTTGGGATGCCGCGGGTCGACCGGTAGCAACGGGTTCCCGGCATATTTCTCCCAGTGCACGAGGTCGCGGCTGGTGGCCAGACAGGTCTGCCAGCTGGAACGGTCGGCGGCCGGGCTCGAGTGGTAGTAGGCGTAGTAGCGGCCGCAATACGTGACGACCTGGTCGAAGGCCACGCCGTGGCGGTCGTAGTCCTGCGGGCCGCAGGCCAGCACCGGCTCGTCGCTGACGTTCGTGAACGTGCGCAGGTCGCGGGAGGTGGCCAGCCACACGCCATCATCACGGCGCTCGTAGAACAGGTGCCACGTGCCCTTCTCCAGCCACACCGTGGGTGTGCCCCGTGGGCCGGGCGGGATCGGCGTGCCGTCGCTGAGCCGGATGTCGAGTGGGCCGAGCCTGTCCCAGCGGCCACCGTGACGGGATCGCAGCAGGTGAGCCACGTCCCCTTCCCCCTCCGCGAACAGGAACCGGCAGCACCCCTGACGCACCATGCACACGTCCTCCACCCAAGCCTGGGGCAGAAACGGGTTCCGCGGATCGCGGGTCCAGTTGAGTCCGTCGCTGCTCGTGGCATGGCCCAACCGGCGCATGGGATCGCGGTCGGCGTTCGAGCCGGTGTACCAGAGATGCCACGTGCCGCCGTTGCGGACGATCCAGCCGCGCTCCCTCAGGTCGCGGTCCCAGGCCTCCGCACCACCACCGGTCAGGAGCGGCGACTCTGAAGCCGGCCCGAAGTCGACTAGTTCCGCGGGCACGGGCTCCGCGGCCCCCACCGGGGCTGCCGGCCGGACGATGCCCAGTGTCGCAGCCACGATCACCACCGCTCCGCACGTCACCAGCGTTCGCATGGCCGCATGATACCCCCGCCGGCAGTGGCTCTTGAGCCAGGCCAGTTCCAGGACACCGGAGTCCATACGCAGTCGCACGCCGCAGTGCCTCGGCGGCAAGCCCGGCCCGGTGCTCCCGCATGAAGCGCAGGAGGATGCCCGCGGCCGCGGTACGCCGGTGCCCGGCCATGGTATTCGGGCCGTGCGCCGGCCCCGTGGTTGGCTGCCGCTCCCAGCGCAAAATCGCTCCGCCACGCCCACACCGCCGAGCATCTCCGGCGACGATGCGGTAGTGTGTCCAGGGCGCGTGACGCCGCCCAGCGCTGACCCGGCACTGTTTCCACGCCCCCACCCGACCCCAGACACCCATGACCACGCCGCCGCACGGCACGTCGCTGACGCGACGCCTGGTGATTCCGGTCATCGGCCTGGTGCTCGCCGCCGTGCTGGCGAACGTGGGTTTCGCCGCCTGGCTGGCGGCGCGACGGTCGCTGGCGGCCGCCAGCGTGGCGCAGGAGCGGGTCGCAGCGGCGCTCTCGTCGTCGCGGATGGCACTCTCAGCGCAAGTGCTCGACGCGCTCAGGCAACTGACCGGCAGCCACTTCGTGGTCTGGGACGTGGCCTCGGGCACGGTCGGCATCGCCACGTTGCCCCCCGCGGCGGCGGCGGCCGCGGGCAGCGCCGCCGCCGCGGGTGACGACGGCGTCGTCGTCGAGGGTCGGCACCATCGTCTGGGCACGGTGCGATCGCAGGGCCCACGGCCGGAATCGGTACTCGTGCTCACTCCCGTGCGTGGCATCATGGCCACCGCCTTCGACGCGGCCTGGCCCGTGCTCGCCGTGGCCGTGGCGACGCTGGCCGTGCTCGTGCCGCTCGGCCTGCGCACGACCGGCACTCTGGCCGCCCGCATCGGCGCGGTGGAGCGGCACGTGGGCCGGATCACCCACGGCGAGTTCGGTCAGTCGCTGACCGACACGGGCAGCCCGCAGCCGGTCGATGAGATCGGCCGGCTCGTGGCCGGCGTCAACCGCATGAGCGCCACGCTCGAGTCACTGCGCGGGTCGCTGGTGGCCGGCGAACGGCAGCGGCTGCTGGGCCAGCTCGCCGCCGGGTTCGCCCACGAACTGCGCAATGCCATCACCGGCGCCCGCCTGGCAATCGACCTGCATCGGCGCCGCTGCCATCCGCCAGCCGGCCGCAGCGCCGAGGATGACGGCCTGGCCGTCGCAGTGCGGCAGTTGGGGATCGTGGAGGAGGAGGTCCGCGGGCTCCTCGCCTTGGGCAAGCCTGCCGGCACCGCGGCCAGCGCCGCGCCGCTGGCGATCGCCGAGGTCTGCGCCGAGGTCCGCGACTTGACCGCTCCGCGCTGCGCCCACGTGGGCGTGCGGCTGGAATGCGACGTGCCCGCCGGGCTCGCGCTCGTGGGCCGTCGCGAGGCGCTGCGGTCGGCACTCGTGAACCTGGCGCTCAACGGCATCGATGCCGCGGGGCCGGGAGGAACCGTGCGGATGGTCGCCGACTCCTGCGGCGACCGGGTGCGGCTCGTCGTGGAGGACAGCGGCCCGGGACCAGCCCCCGAGCTGGCCGACACCCTCCACGAACCGTTCGTGACCGGCAAGCCGGAGGGCATCGGCCTGGGGCTGGCCGTCGCCAAGGCCGTGGCCGAGGAGCATGGCGGCGAACTGTCTTGGTCCCGCTTCGACGGCCTGACGCGGTTTGCAATCTCGCTGCCGGCGCGGACACTCTCCGCGACCACCCCGCGCGCGGATACCCCGGCATGAGCCGCATCCTCATCGTCGACGACGAGCCGGCCATCGGCTGGAGCCTGCGCGAACTGCTCGCCGACGGCGGCCACGCGGTGGAACTGGCATCGAGCGTGGAGGCGGCGCTCGACACCTGCCGCCGCTTCGAGCCGGACACGGTCCTGCTCGACGTGCGACTGCCCGGCCGCGACGGCCTGTCGGCGATCCCCGACCTGCGGGCGCTCGCCCCGGGCGTGCCCGTGATCGTGATGACCGCCTTCGGCGACCTCGACACGGCCGTGCGCGCCGTGCACGCCGGCGCCTTCGACTACCTCGTCAAGCCGTTTGACATGGAACGGATCGCGGAAGTCGTCGACCGGGCACTGGCCGAGCGGTCGGGCGCAGCCAGGGAAGCCGCCGCGGAACAAGCTGCACCCGCCGCGCGGCTGGTGGGGATGGCCCCGCCCATGCAGGAATTGTTCAAGCAGATCGCGCTCGTCGCCGCCACCGACCTGCCGGTGCTCATCGAGGGGGAGACGGGCACGGGCAAGGAACTCGCAGCCCGCGCCATCCACGACCATGGCGGCCGCCGGGACCGACCCTTCGTAGCCACGAATCTGGCGGCGCTGGCGCCGGGCATCGTGGAGAGCGAACTGTTCGGCCACGTGCGCGGCGCCTTCACGGGGGCCACGGCCGACCGCCCGGGGCTCTTTGAGCTGGCCGACGGTGGCACGATCTTTCTCGACGAGATCGGCGATGCCCCCGCCGACGTGCAGGTGAAGATCCTGCGCACGCTCGAGTCCGGCGCGGTGACCCGCGTGGGGTCGGTCGCGGCGCGGCCGGTCGATGTGCGCGTGATCGCGGCCACGAACCGCGATCTGGTGGCGGCGCTGCGGGCCGGCCGGTTCCGCGAGGACCTCTACCACCGCCTGCGGGTGTTTCCCATCGGCATGCCGGCACTGGCCGACCGACGCCAGGACATCGAGCCCTTGGCGCGGCATTTTCTGGCCCGGCACCTGGCCCGGCAGACGCCGGCTGCCCTTCCGCCGGCGCTGTCCTCGGAGTTCCTCGCCGCGCTTCACGGCCGCGACTGGCCGGGCAACGTCCGCGAACTGAAGCACGCCGTCGAGTACGCCGCGGTCGTGGCCCGTGGCGGCACGCTGCGTCCCGAGCACCTGCCGCAAGTCAGCCGTGCCGACGCGCCGGCCGGAGGAGGGGGCGTGGACGCCGCCGGTGCCGCGGTGGGCGATGCGGTGCGGGAGTGGGCCGCGGCGGCCCGGCTGGCGTTCGGCGGGCTCGCGGAACCCGACCTGCACCACCGCGCCGTGCAACTCGTCGAGGCCACCCTCCTGCGCGAGGCGCTGGCCCACGCGGGCGGCAACCGCACCGCCGCCGCCAAGCTGCTGGGCCTCGACCGGGCCACGCTGCGCACCAAGCTCCGGGCCCTGGGCATCGACGACTGACGCCGCGTTATCCCCGGCACGGCCCGTCGCTGCGGACAGGAGACAGGGAGCGGAAGCGGCACGTTGGGCGCTCCTTGAGTAGCCGCGACCGCCGCTGCCGACCGGCCGCAAGGTCAGCGGCAAGCCCCATGCTTTTCGCGGCGCTACACTTTTTGCCGGGTGGCCGACAACACGGGCCTGAAGCCGGCATTTCGTGCAGGGGATTTCCGCTCCGTGACGATAGTTTTGCGAACGGGTGTGGTCATGCGCGTACGCCTGCGCCGGGATGTCACCTGCCGTGATTAGCGTCACCATTCACCGGGGCTTCGGGCCGCGCGTCGGCGCGCCGGTCAGCCTGTTCATGCTCGCCGCGCTCGGCTCGGCCGTGGCCATTCAGACTGCTGCTCTCGCCAGCGACGCCGCCGACCCGCCGCTCGTCGATCTCGCGCGGCACGAGACGGACAACCCTGAAGACCTGCTCACGACGTGTCGTACTTCGGATGCGCCGCGCCGCGTCTGCCTGGAGTCCCTGATCGGGCCCCTGGAAACGGAACGCTGGACGCCGCTCAGCTGTTCCACATTCTTTCAGGACGGCTGGGACAAGCCGTATGATTCGGTCGACCACCAAATCCCGCGGCAGACGTGGATCAACAGCGCCGACGGCGCCTTCTATCGTCTCGGTGTGATATCCGGAGCGTGGGGCCAGGGCCCGGCGGGCGTTCCCGACACGTCGAATGGAAGCCTGTTTCTCTTCACGCCGCTGAGCCGGCGTTTTGAACTGGGCTGGTTTCTGCCGTTCTCAGTCACCGCGCCGAACGTCCTCGGCCCGGCGGAAACAACACGCAGTGGTGTCGGCGATCTGACGGTGGCGCCCCGGTTCATGCTGGCCGAAGAAAAGCACTTTTCCGTCACGGCAAACGTCTACGCACGGTGCCCGACCGGAGCCGTGGACACCGGCAACGGCGTGGCGAGTCTGTCGCCGGACGTGGAGTTCTGGGTCAACCCTGTCCCGCGGTGGATCCTGCGCGGCGCCTGCGGCGTGACGGTGCCCACGAACTTGACGCCGGCAAACACCCCGCTGCTGCTGGCAAATCCCTGGACGGGTTTCAACCTGACACCGAGCGCATTCAGTTCGATCGATGCACGCCTGGCGGCCGGCTACTACCTGACTGCGGGCGACACCCCTCACTGCCAGCACCTCTGTGCGACCATGGCCGCGAATTTTCATACCCGCACGAGCGGCGGTAACGACACCTACTTCAGCCTGACGCCAGGATTTCGCTTCGGGATCGGCAACAACTGGTATGTGCTGGCGGGCATCGAGGTGCCGTTCGTCGGCCCACTGCCGTTCACTGAGCAGGTGATCGCCCAGGCCATCAAAAATTTCTGAGCTCGGTCAGCGTGGGCAGAACGCACGCGCGGTGAAAAGTTCCCCACGGCCGCCGGGTAATTCATCGCCGGAGCCATGGTCTGGTGGGGCTATGCTGCTGGGTTGACTGGAAAGTGCCGCTTCCATGCGCGGCACGCCATGTGCACGGGATCGATCGGCGCCGGCTCGTTCAGGGTCGGCGCGGAATCTCCCGCCGCCACGACGTCTGTGAGGCCACCTTATGATGTCCGACGACACCCCGGCCCAGACACAGCCCCCCGACGACGACGTCTTTCTGCTCGGATCCGATTCGGCACCGGGACATGACGATGCCGACGGCTCTTGGCCGGACACGTGGATCGACAGCGACGAGGACGGGTCCGCGGTCGATCAGGCCCTGCTCTCGTTGCACGAGCGCATGAGCCGCTGGCTGCCGCACCACGACGACCGGCCCGGGTTCACGCTCGTGGAACTGCTCGTCGTGATCGCCATCATCGCCACCCTCATCGGGCTCCTGCTGCCGGCGGTGCAGAGCGTCCGCGAGGCGGCCCGCCGCATGGCGTGCGCCAACAATTCGCGGCAACTGACGCTCGCCGTCCTCAACTACGAAAGCGCGAAGCGGTATTTCCCTCCGAGCATGCTGCACAAGCCGGGCACGACGTTCGTGAGCAACAACGGCTCCTGGTCGGTCCACGGACGGATCATGCCCTACATCGAAGAGGGTGCGTCCGCGGCGAAGGTGAACCTGGAGACGGCCTGGGACGACGGGTTCACGACCGGCACGCCCGATCCAGCCAAGAACTGGGCGACGGTCCGCCAGTTGCAGATCCAAAGCTTCGTCTGTCCCAGCGAGGCCAACAAAAGCGCCCGTACGAAGAGCGGTGTCACTTACGTCTATCCACACACCTACGGCTTCAACTTTGGCACGTGGTTCGTCTACGACCCGGCCACAGGCGCCGGTGGTGACGGGGCGTTCCATCCGAACTCCAATTTCAAGTCGGGGATGTTTAGCGACGGGACGAGCAAGACGCTGTGCATCGCCGAGGTGAAGGCTTTTACGCCGTACGTCCGCAACACGTCCGACCCCAGCAGCACCTACCCGGCGGCCAGCCCCCCGTCCGATCCGGCCGTCATGTCGGGCCTGGCCGCCGGCGCCTCCGCCAGCGACCAGAAACTCGGCGCCACCACGAATGACTGCACCGGCCACACCGAATGGCCTGATGGCCGCGTCCACCATGCGGGCTTCACGACCGTGTTCCCGCCCAACACCCGTGTCCCGCACGTGGTGGGAGCTGTGACGCACGACTTCGACCTCAACACCCGCCAGGAGGGCTCGCACGCCACGCAAAAGACCTACGCGGCGATCACCTCGCGCAGCCATCACAATGGCCTGGTGACCGTCTCGATGCTCGATGCTTCCACGCGAACGATCGGCAACGAGATCGACATCGCGGTCTGGCGGGCCCTGGGCACTCGGGCCCGTGGCGAAACCAGCACCACCGAGTGAATCCGACCCGACAGGGCCTTGCGGAACGTTTTTCTAGCCGGCACGCGCATCGCTCCATCACATCTGCTAGCGTGGGGCGACCGTGGACTCGGTGGCCGCGGCCCTTGAGCGACCACGCGGTCGCGGGCCCGCCGCCCAGCCAGGCAGCTTGAACCCCGGAGACTCGCGCGATGGACATTCTCGGCGAAATCTTGAAGCAGGTGCTCGAGGGCGCGGCCCAACAGCAGCAACAACAGCAGCGGCAGCCCCAGCCGCAGCAGCGGCCGCCCCAGGCCCCGCCGCAGGGTATGCCCTCGGCCAAGGATCTGGGCGACATCCTCACGCAGATCTTCGGCGGCGGCGAGGCCCAGAAGCTGCCCGACGTCGTGCGGCAGTTCGAGGAGAAGGGGATGCGCGACCAGGTCGACTCCTGGGTGCGGACCGGCCCCAACAAGCCGGTCGACCGCAAGCAGATCGAAGACGCGTTCGGGCAGCGCGAACTAGAGGGGATGGCGCGGTCGCGGGGCATCGACCGTGACCAGTTGGCCGAGGTGCTGGCCCGCTACATCCCCAAGATCATCGACGAGCTGACCCCCGCGGGCCAGCTGCCAGCCCGCCGCTAGCCATGAAACCATGGGCCACCCCGGTTCCCGCAGGCTGCGCCGCAGCCGGCGGGGGCCGGTGGACGCGGGGGTATACTCGGGGTCCCGGCGTCTCCGAAGGCGCCTCCGCAGCAGGACGCTCGAGCGATGACGTCGTCTGATCGAGCCCGGTGCCCGGATGCACGCCCCGCCAGGGCGCTGCTCGCATGCTGGCTCGTGGCCGCCGCGGGGCAGACGCTGGCGGGAGACTCCGCCGGACGACAGACACGCGACTGGTCCGCCGTGCAACTGGCCTGGAGGGATGATCCGCGGGCCGCCGCCGACGTGCCCTCGGTCGCGGAGCCGACGACGGAACGGCGGCCGTCCCGAAGGTCTCAGCGCCGTTCCGCCAGTCGCCGCCGTCTTCCGGCGGACGTCCCGCCATGGACCGATGCCCCCGCGACGCCGACCGCGAGGCCGACGGTCGGCGGCCCGACCATCCAGGACGGCATCATCGTGCACAGGGACAAGCCCTACGGCGGCGAGCAGTGCCATGCCCGGCAGCGGTTCGACGTCCACCTGCCGGCTGCCTGCACCGGCGGAGTGCTGCCACTGGTGGTGTGGTTCCACGGGGAGGACTGGCGCAGTGGCTCGAAGTCCGACTGCCCGATCGCCTGGCTCGTCGAACAGGGCTACGTGGTCGTCAGCGTCGGCTACCGACTCAGCGACGCGGCGGCGTTCCCCGCCCAGGAGCAGGACTGCCGTCTGGCCCTCGATGCCATCGTCCGCGACGCCGCCACCTGGGGCGTCGACCCGGAACGGATCTGCGTGATGGGCGCTGGAGCGGGTGGCCACCTGGCGGCGCTGGTTGGACTCTCCACGTCCGACCAATCGATGCCCGTTGCCCGACCGGGAGCCGAGGTGGCGGCCTTGTGCACGATCGGCGCCCCCACGCACCTGACCACGCTGGGTCCGGCCCACGACCGTCCGGGATCGCCCGCCAGCCGCCTGATCGGCGGCCCGCTGCCCGAGTTTCGTGAGGCCGCCCAACGGGCCAGTCCGCTCACACGAGTGTCCGCGGATGCGCCCCC
>QWPN01000055.1 GCA_003671185.1 Planctomycetota bacterium | reverse complement strand
CTGCAAGCGAGCGGGCGGGCGGGCGGGGCACCGTGTAGGTGCGGACATCGCCCGGACGCACGTCTGCGTCGCGGGCGCATCCGACCGCGAGCCCGCCGCAACAGCAGGCCAGCACGGCCGTCAGCCTGGCGGGAAGGGCGGAAGCACGTGGGGGCACGCGGTCACATCTCCGGCTGCAGCGTCGACCCGCCACGGCCCCGTGGCAGCCTGCCGCTCTGCCGGGAATTGTAGCAGCATCCACGAACCGGACATCACCCGAACAGCTCGACCAGCTGCTTGAGCACGATCGGCGACTTGCCCGGATTGTTGATGGTCAACACCAGGTCGACCATCACGAAGGTGCCGCCAAGGAGCAGCAGCGTGCAGCACACCAGCCCGAGAATCTGCCAGGTGTTGAATTGCGTGCCGATGACGGTCTCGAACACCCCCTCGCCCGGCATTCCCACGACCGACGCCGAACTGTCTTCGACCGACACCGAGTCGTCCGTGACCGTGCCGAAAAAACTCGACTCGCTCGAGTCCTCCGTGGGGATCACCACCGAGGCGCTGTCGTCGTCGTCGCCGACGCTGCCCAACTCAAAGGCTTCGGCGGCCAGAGAGCCGCCCACTTCGTCGATGCCGGAGCCCAGACCAGCCGTTTCGCCCAGATCGATACCGGACACCTGCAGATCGGTGGCCTCCAGCGACAGCCCGCTGTCATCGAGATTGCCCGACAGAGCGGCGCCAGCATCCGAGGCCGCGGACACGCCCACGCCCGAGCCGAACACCAGCGAATCGCCGCCGGCACCCCCTTCGGGAAGGTCGAACGCGATCGTGCCTGATCCGACGGCCGATGGCGCGGAGAGCGATGGCGACGAGGCGTTCACGAACGAGTCCAGTGCCAGGTCATCACCGTCGAAGGTGCCGCTGGCCGCGGCACCGGCCGGGGAGCTCCGCAACACCGTGTGATCGGCCGTGGCCGCATCGGCCGCGTCATCACCGAAGATCGACTCGGCCTCGTCGCCGCCGAGTTCGATGCCACTGGCCGCTGGGCCGCCCCCCAGGGAGGGAGACGACATGTCGAGGTCGAGCGACAACTCCTCGGGCTGCGAGTCATCCTGGTCCATGTCGCGGGCTGCCCGGTCGACGTCCTCGAGCTTGAACTTCACCGTGGCGCCGGTCCGCATGGGAAACAATTTCTTCCGGTCGACGAGCCGGTTCACCTCTTCCACGCTGACACCGAGGTGCCGCGCTGCTTCTTCCAGGGAGAGAAATTTTCCAGCCATGGCTCATTGCCTTCCCGAGGGGCGCGAGGGCGCCGCACAGCCGTATGCTTCGGCCGAGCCGCCCCTCGGATTCTACATCCCGCCGGCACGATCGGCGCCGCCGTCAGGGGCGTCAGGGGCGGAAAAAGGCCGGAACGCGATCTTTTTCGTGTGGAATTACCGGGGCCGGTCGACCGCCGCGGCCGGGCCCACCTGGAGCATCTTCTTCAACGCGGCCGGCTTCGGTTCCTGCGCGTTAAAGTCGTCCACCAGCAGGTCCCACGCGATGTCCCGTGTGCTTCGCAGGGCCAGGGTCCCCGCAGCCGCATCGACGTGGTACAGGGCCGCGTGACGGCCGACGGGATCGACCACGATCAACAGCCGTCGTGCTTCGTCGAGCGGCGTCTCGGAGATCCACAGGGCAGAGCCCTCGGGAACCGGCGGTCGCTGGGCCGCCAGTTGTCCCGGCCCCACGAGGATTGCGAACCCGCCAAGCGCAACTGCCGCCACCAACCAGGTTGATCCGGGCGCCAAGGGTCGTCTGACGCGTTCTGGTGGCCGGATCCGCATGCTGCCGCTCCCCACGTCGATGTCCGACCGGAAACCCTCCAGTCAACCACCCGAGGCCGGACTGTAGGTCGACGGGTCGGCCGCCCACAAGCCCGGCGGCAGGCTTGCCAGCCTTGCCAGGCTTGCCTCGACGGTTCGCCAATGCGGGGTGGAATGAGTGCCGGATATTTGGGTTCAATCGCCTGCGCAAAGGCTGACGATGAAAGAGGGAGTGGCGCGGACATTGCGCGTCGCCGCGTCCGTCCTGCGGAGGAACCAAACGGTGATCAAGTTGAACAACGTATCGGGGCTGCTCGTGCGATCGCCGCTGCTCTGGGGCGGCGCCCTGGCCTTCGCCTTCTTCGCCCTGATCCACGGCGGCGTCGTCACGGATGTGAACGTCGTACGCTATCTCGCCGGTCACTGGGTGGAGTACGTCGAGGTGGCCCTGTTCTGCGTCGGACTCGCGGCCCTGGCCCTGCGTGCCGGCGACGTTGCCCGGCAGCGGCGCCGGGTCGATGCGCCGATCCTCGAACCGGTGCCGGTCGGCGGTCAGGATCCGGCCCACGCCGGGGCGCTCGCCGAGTCGCTGCCCGCAGATGCCGGGGGCTACCTGCCGCGCCGCCTGCGAGACGCGCTCGACGTGGTCGTGCGGACCGGGTCGGCCGACGGCCTCGAGGATCATCTCAAGTACCTGGCTGACGTCGACGCGGCCCGTGCCTCGCATGGGTACGCCCTGGTGCGGTTCGTCGTCTGGGCGATTCCGATCATGGGCTTTCTGGGCACGGTGATCGGCATCACGGTGGCCATCGCCTGCCTGTCGCCCACGCAGTTGGAGAACATCTCGGGCGTGGTGGCCGGCCTGGGGACCGCCTTCGACACCACGGCGACGGCGCTGGCGCTGTCGATGGTGTTGATGTTCCTGCAATTCGTCGTGGAGCGTGGCGAGCAGCGGCTCCTGGAGCGCGTCGACGACGCCTCGTGGTCGGCCCTCGTGGGCCGGTTCCAGACGGACGACACGGGCGACGGCACGGCGTTGGCCGTGGCCCGCCTCGGGGAGACGATCGGCCGCGGCTCGGCCCGCCTGCTGGAGGCGCAGGAGCAGGCCTGGAAGTCGCTGGAGCGGACCGCCGCGGCGGGCGTCCGACAGTTGGTCGAAGAGGGGGCCGGGGAATTCAAGGCCTCGTTGGCGGCCGCCCTAGACGAGAGCCTGGGCCGCTGGGTCGATTCGCTGTCGCGGGCCCAGGACGATCTGGCGGCGCGGCGGGATGCCCGCTGGGCGGAAGGTGCCGAGTCCCTCGCCGCCGCCGTGCAGGGGCTGGAGCGGCATCAGGAGGCGATCGTTCGCCAGACTGAACTGCTGGGCGGCGTCGCGGACGCCACCCAGCACATCGCGGCTCTGGAGCGGTCGCTGGATGCGAACCTCGCCACGCTGGCAGCCACGGGCCGGTTCGAGGAGACGCTGACGACACTCGCCGCGGCCGTGCAGTTGCTCGCGGCCCGGGCCGCCGACCAGCGGCGCGGCGAAGCTGATCTGGCTCGCCGTCCCGGAAAGGCTGCATGAGCCGCATCCGCGCCCGCTCGGGCCCCTCCATTTCGCTGTTTCCCTTCCTCGCCGTGCTGCTCTGCACGATGGGGTCGTTGCTGGTTCTGCTCGTGCTCTTCAGCCGCTCGGCGTCGCGGGCCGACTCCGCTGCGGCGGAGGCCGCGCGGCAGCAGCAGGAGGACGACCTGGCGCAGGCCCGGGATGAACTCGCCTGGAGACTGGATCAATTGCAGGCGATCCGCTCCAGCACTGCGGACGATCTGTCGCGGGCGCGGATGCAACTTGCTGGCATCGAGGATGGCGCTCGCACGTTGGTTGACGAGCTGGCGGCACTGGAGCGGCTGGCGGCGGCACTCGAGGCAGACGCCACGGCCGCAGACGACGAGGAACTGGGCAGTTTGGAACGCACGCTGGCGGAAGTCCGGGGGACGCTCGCCGAGGCGCATCGCGACGCCGCCGAACGGCCCCCCGCATACGCGGTCGTCCCCTATGTGGGCGCGAGTGGCACGCACCGTCGGCCCCTGTACATCGAGTGCTGCATCGATGGCGTGTTTCTTCAGCCCGAGGGAATCCGGCTCGGCCCTGCCGACTTCGAAGGGCCTCCCGGTCCTGGCAACCCGCTGGCCAGCGCCATGCGGGCCGCACGGGAGTACATCGCCCGGAACGCATCTGCATCTGGCGATCCGGCGGCCCAGCCCTACCCGCTCCTGCTCGTCAGGCCCACGGGCGTGATGGCCTACTATGCGGCCCGCGAGTCGCTGCAGTCCTGGGGCAGCGAGTTCGGCTACCAGCTGGTCGACGAGGATTGGACGCTCACCTACCCTGCACGTGATCCCGCACTCGCGGAGGTGGAGGCGCGGGCCGTCGAGGAGGCGCGGCAGCGGCTGCAATGGCTTGCCCAGGTGCGGCCCGTGCGTCGAGCCAAGCCCACGCAGCAGTTTCGCGCCGCCCCCACCCGCGGCGGCGTGGTGTCCGAGGACGGGCCGAGCGTGCTCGGCGACCAGTCGCGCTGGAACTGGACCGAGGAGCAGGCCGCTGCCGCTGCAGCTCGATCCGGCCCGGGCCGCGGCGTGAGGGCCGGCGGCGATGGCTCGGGTGAGGGCGACGCGGCCCGGGGAGATCCGCTGTTGGGGCGCGGTGGCGGTGCCAGCGGAACCGGGTCCGGAGTGGCCGGTGCCGTTGGTGGGGGAGGCCCGGCCGGCGGCTATTCGGGCCCGACCAGATTTTATGCCGGCGCGTCCAATCCCACGGGTGCGGGGCCGGGAGGACCGGACGGCGCATCCGGCGGCGCATCCGGCGGTGAATTCGCCGGGAGTGCGGAATCACCGCCGGGCTCCGGCGTTGATGGGCTGGCCGGCGCCGACGCGCCGGGGGCCGCTGGTTCCCCGTCATCGGACGCCGCGTCGGGCACGGGGTCGAAGCCTGGCGCCGCAGGAGAATCGAGCGGTCTGGCCGGTTCCGGTCTGGCCGGTTCCGGAGCGGACGGTTCCGGAGCGGACGGTTCCGGAGCGAGTGGTGGCGGCAGCGGTGCGTCTGCCGGCCAAGCCGGCGTGGCCGGTGGCGGCGCGGGACCGTCGCTTCCCGGCATGGCCGGTGCCCAGGCGGGAGGCGCCTCGGCCGCGCTCGGCTCCAGCGGGGGCGGCGCCCTGGCCGGGCGCCGGGGCAGTAACTGGGCGAGCCTGGCCACCCAGGATCGTCCCATTCCGCTCACGCGGCCCATTCGCCTGGAGTGTGCGGCCAACGAGTTTCGCATTCTGGCCGCCGGGGGCCGCGTGCAGTCCCGGATTCCCATCGGCACGTACACGGCCGAGGCCGTGGATCCCCTGGTCCGCGAACTGCATGCCGAAGTCAGTCGCTGGGGGCTCGCCGGCGATCGCATGTACTGGAAGCCGCTGCTCGTCCTGTCGGCGACGGCGGACGGCCAGAGCCGTCGCGACGATCTGGAACGGTTGCTCGTCGACAGCGGCATCGACACCCGCCGCAGTGAGATGCGCGACAAGGTCCACCCCCTGCCCCCGGTGATCCGCACCGGCGCGGTGCTCCCCGCCCGCTAGCACACGGAGCCCGGACATGCCACGTCCCAAGCACGAAGAAGACCTGACCGCCGGTCAGGACTCGTTTCTCGACGTGATCACGAACATCGTGGGCATCCTCATCATCCTTGTGATGGTGGTCGGGGGACGGGTGAAGCAGGTGGTGCTCGGCCCGGCGCCCGAGCCTTCAGTCGCCGCCGTGGAACTGGAAGAAGAGGTGCAACGGCTCGACGAAACAGTGGCGTCGGCCGAGGAGGAGATCGAAGGGCTGCAGGCCCAGGCCAGCGAGGTGGCGGCGGCCGCCGAGATGGCGGCGGACTCGCGGCTCGAGTTGGCCACGGCCGTGTCGGCGGCCCGTGTCGAACTGGAGCGACGCAAGCAGGCCAGCGACGCAGCCCGTGTCGCCGCCGCCGAGCGCAGCACCCGCCGGGAGGCCCTGCAGGCCGAGATCCGCCAGTGCACCCTGGAGGCCGAAGGCTTGCGACATGCCCGGGCGACGACCGAGGAGGTGCTCGCCTACCCCACGCCGATCGGCCGCACCGTCAACGGCGAGGAGATCCACTTTCGCATCGCGGGCGACCGCATCGCCTACATCCCGTTGGAGGAGCTGTTCGATCTGGCCAAGAACCGCACGCAGCGCAGCGTCGGGTCGATCACATCCACCGAGGCCCGCGTCGAATCGGTGGGGCCCACCCAGGGCTTCGCCCTCGACTATGTCATCGAGGCCAAGATCGACCAGTCCCGGGGCCAGGTGCTGATTCGCTCCCGGGAATGGGTGGTGCGGCCGGCGGAGCCGGCCGTCGGCGAACCGGTCGACAGGGCACTGGCGCCGTCGTCGCGATTTCGGGCCGTGCTGGCGGGGGTCAAGCCCGACACCACGGTGACGCTGTGGTGCTACCCCGATTCGTTCGCCGCCTATCGCCAGGTGCGCGAGGAGTTGCACCGGCTCCGCATCGCCACGGCGGGCCGTCCGCTGCCCGACGGCGCTCCGATCGGGGGGTCCGCCGAGGGCAGCAAGTCGGTCGTGCAGTGAGCCTGCCGGACGTGATCGGGCGGCCGCAACGTTTCCCTCGCGGTCACGCCTCCGTGGCGGCGCGGATGCCCGCCTCGGTGGCGGCCGCCAGCAGGTCGATCTCGTCGAGCGAGATCGAAAGTGGGGGCATGATCACCACCACGTCGCCCAGTTGTCGCAGCAGCGCGCCGTGACGCCGCGCGGCCAGGCAGGCCCGCGTGCCCCGCTTCTCCTCCCACGGGTATGCCGTGCCGGCCGCCCTGTCGGCCACGAGGTCGAGACCGGCCATCAGGCCGCACTGCCGCACCGCGCCCACGTGGTCGAGCCGGGCGAGGCGATCGACATGCTGCCGCAGCCGCGCGATTTTGGGCGACAGCGACTGGAGCACGCCCTCGTCGCGAAACACGTCGAGCGATGCGATCCCCACGGCCGCCGCCAGAGGATTGCCGCCGTAGGTATGGCCGTGAAAGAACGTGCGGCGCTCGGCATGGCTGCCCAAAAACGCGTTCCAGACCTGCTCCGTGGTCAGCGTGGCCGCCATCGGCAGGTAGCCGGCGGTGAGCCCCTTGGCGAGGCAGAGGAAGTCGGGCACGACCTGCTCGTGCTCGCAGGCGAACATCGTGCCGGTACGGCCGAACCCGGTGGCCACTTCGTCGAGGATGAGGAGCACGCCATGCCGGCGAGTGAGATCGCGGACTCCGCTGAGGAAGCCCGCCGGGTGCACGTAGATTCCGGCGGCCGCCTGCACGAGCGGTTCCATGATCAGGGCCGCGACGGTGCCGGCGTGCGCCACCAGGAGCCTGTCCAAGGCGGCCAGCGATTCGTCCAGCGAGGGGGCGGGACGGCCGCTGGCCGGACAGGGGCCGCCTGGCGACGGCAGCCGCAGCGCCTGGAACGTCAGCGGGGCGAACATGGCCGTGAACCGGTCCACGCCCCCCACGCCGATGGCCCCCAGCGTGTCGCCGTGGTAGGCCTCACCGATGGCGATGAAGCGGGTGCGGTGTTCCTCCGCCGGCTCGGCCTGCCGCCAGAACTGGAACGCCATCTTGAGGGCGGTTTCGATGGCGCTCGAGCCGTCGCCCGAGAAGAACACCTTCTCCAGGCCGCGGGGAGCGATCTCCACGAGTCGACGGGCGAACTCGACCGTGGTCGGATTGGAGAGGCCGAGGTTGGTGGTGTGGGCCACCTTGGCCGCCTGCGCGGCGAGCGCCGCGTCGAGCCGCGGATGGCGGTGGCCGTGGACGTTGCACCACATGCTGGCCGAGCCGTCGAGATAGCGTTTGCCGTCGACATCCACCAGCCACGACCCCGCGCCGCGCTCGATGAGCAGGGGCTCGTAGTCCTGCATCTGCGTGAATGCGTGCCAGACGTGTTCGCGGTCGTAGCGGGCGAGGTCGGCGGGCGTCATGCCGCGAGTGTAGCGGCGGGCCGCCGCCCGGCGAGCCTCATGCGGCCGGTGCGAAGCAGGCCCGGATCGCCGCCGGCAGGGAGGGATACTCGAACCTGAAGCCCTCGGCCGCCAAACGCGTGCTCGTCACAGAGCGGCCGACGAGGTTGACGAGTCCCGTGGGCCCGTCGAGGCACGATGACCAATCGCCAAGCGACCCCGCGTCCCAAGGAACGAAATTCTTGGGTCCGGGCCGCCGCGGCTCGTTCCGCGACGGGATCGTCACGCTCCATCCGCGGTCAGCCAGACGATGGGCCGGCGATACGCCCAGAACCGGCCGCCGGCATCCATCGCGCGTGCTGGATGCACGGACATGTGATTCGGCTCCCACGTGATCTGCAGGCGTCGTGCCTCGGGGCTGCCCCTGCCCCGTTGCCGGACGTTCGCTGCGGCCTTCCAGGCAATCCTGTTCGGCACGGCGATTGCGTCGTCGTGGGGACGCTCTGATGTGAACCGGGTCAACTCGCCCAACGGGCTCGGTGCTGCCCATACCCTCTCGCCGGACGCTCGCTACGGTCATCCTGACCTTCGCTCGCTCGGAGACGCCTGCGCTCCGGCTTCGTGCCTGCGCTGGCCGTCTACGCCGTCTCGAGGGGATGGGCAGCCCCTCGCCGGTTCAACACTCGACTGCGCAGCAGCGAACCTCGCGTGCGGTGCTTCGACGTCCAGCCCAGGTCGACGATCTCGTCGCTGATGACGTGTGCGGCACGATCGGCTTCCGTCAGTTTGCGTGTGCAGCCGGTAGGCCGAGAGATGCTTGCCCCCGGCCTTGGGCGTCCAAGAGAGCTCTGCCACACGCTTGACCGTCTCGATGACGGTGCCGTCCACGGCCGTGATCCGCTG
>QWPN01000013.1 GCA_003671185.1 Planctomycetota bacterium | reverse complement strand
GCCGTGCACGCGGCGGCCGTGCACGTGGGCCCCAACGTCTCCTTCGGCGAGAGCGAAATCTCGGTCGAGGCCCATCTGGTCGGCTTCGCAGGCGATCTGTACGGCAGCCTGCTGGACGTTGACTTCCTGGACCGACTGCGCGACACTCGGAAGTTCGCGTCGATCGACGATCTCACGACGCAACTGGCCGCGGACGTCGCCGCGGCCGCGCGGGTGGCCGGTGCCGTGACCTCCGGGAGGACGTGATGCGACTCGACTGGGCCAGCCTGTTGGCGGTTCTCAACTCGGCCGAGCGGGTGGCCCTCACCAGCCACGTGCGCCCCGACTGCGACGCGCTGGGCAGCGAGTTGGGGATGCTGGGCATCCTGGAGGCGATCGGCAAGCAGGTGCGCATCGTCAACGCCCAGGCCACGCCCGCCAACCTCCGCTGGATCGACCCGGGTCAGCGCATCGAGTCGTTGGGCGGAGGGGTGCGGCCGGCCGACCTCGCCGATCGCGACCTGCTCATCGTGCTCGACACGAGCGCCTGGGCCCAGCTCGGTGCCATGGGCGAAGTGCTCAAGGCGCACCGCGACCGCGTGCTCGTCATCGACCACCACGTCAGCGAGGACGACCTCGGTGACCGGTGGTTCAAGGACACCTCCGCCGAGGCCACGGCGCGGATCGTCTACGAGATCGGGCTGCGACTCAAGGTGCGGCTCACGCCGGAGATCGCCACTCCCCTGTATGCCGGGCTCTCGACCGACACGGGCGGCTTCCGCTTTCCATCCACGAGTGGCGAGACGTTCCGCGTCGCGGCCCGGCTCGTCGACGCCGGGGCCAGTCCGCCCGCCATCTACAAGGAACTCTTCGAGCAGGACTCGCTGGCCCGGCTGCACCTCGTGGGACGGACGCTGGCCGGCGCCGTCACCACTCGCGACGGCGCTGTGATCACCTCCACCGTGCGACAGGCCGACATCCGCGCGGTGCACGCCCAGCCCAGCGACACCGAGGACCTGATCAACCTCACGCTGGCGGTGAAGGGGACGGAACTGGCGGCGATCCTCATCGAACAGCCCGATGGGCGCATCAAGGTCAGCTTCCGCAGCCGCGGGCCCGTGGACTGCAACGCCCTGGCCGCGACGTTCGGTGGCGGCGGGCACAAGGCGGCCGCGGGCACGATCATCGAGGGGCCGTTCGACGCGGCACAGGAACGGATCGCGGCGGCGCTGGACGAGGCCTGGCTGGCGAGCCAAAACGCAGCCTGACCCGATGCGGGTTCCAGCCGGCAAAGCGGTAGAGGAGGATTCGGTGGTGCAACACGAGCAGCCCGACAGGCGCGGATTTCTCACCAAGCTGCTGGCCGTCGCGTGCGGCGGGCTGGCGACGCTTGTGCCGGCGGGGGCGGGGTTGTGGGCGTTCCTCGATCCGCTGCGGCGGCGCGGCGGCGGCGCGCAGCTGATCCAGGTGACCGAGATCGCTGCCGTTCCAGACGACGGCCTGCCGCGGCGGTTCGCGGTGGTCGCTGACCGCAAGGATGCCTGGACCGGTTATTCGGCCGAGCCGATCGGCGCGGTCTGGCTGCGGCGCGATCAGGGCTCGGAAACCGTGCGGGCGCTGTCGGCCACCTGCCCGCACGCCGGCTGCTCCGTCGATATGGCGCCGGGCGGCAACTGCTTCCGCTGCCCGTGTCACAACAGCGAGTTCACGTTCGACGGCGGGATGGTGCCACCCAGCCCCAGTCCGCGGGCGATGGATGCGCTCGAGTGCGAGGTGGGCAAGGACGGCGCGGTGTCGGTGCAGTGGCGGAAGTTCCGGGCCGGTGTGGCCGAAAAGGTGGCCCAGTCATGAGCGACACGAACAGACGGGCCGCCCCTGCCGCCGGCCAGGGGCCGCTCGGCCGCTTGGCCGACTTCCTCGACGATCGCACGGGGTACCGGGCCCTCGTCCACGAGGCGCTGTTCGAGCGGGTGCCGGGCGGGGCCCGCTGGCGTTATGTGTGGGGCAGCACGCTCGTCTTCGCGTTCATGACGCAGGTGATCACCGGTCTGTTCCTGTGGGCCAACTACGCACCCAGCGCCCAGACGGCCTGGGAGAGCGTCTACTACATCCAGCATGAGATGACCGGGGGCTGGCTGCTCCGCGGCATCCACCACTTCATGGCCCAGGCGATGGTGGTGCTGCTCGCGCTGCACCTGCTGCAGGTGGTGATCGACGGCGCCTACAAGGCGCCCCGCGAGGTGAACTTCTGGCTGGGTCTCGTGCTCATGATGCTCGTGCTGGGGATGGCGCTGACGGGCTACCTGCTCCCCTGGGACCAGAAGGGCTACTGGGCCACGATCGTGGCCACGAACCTGGCGGGGATCGTCCCCTTCGCGGGCCCCTCGCTCCAGCAACTCGTCGTCGGCGGCCCCGACTACGGTCACCTCACGCTGACGCGTTTTTTCGCCCTGCACGCCGGATTCCTGCCGGCCACGCTGGTGCTCTTCCTGGTCGTGCATCTGGCGCTGTTCCGCAAGCACGGCCTGCACGCCAGGCAGCCGGTGACGCGGCCCGACGCCATGTTCTGGCCCGACCAGGTGCTCAAGGACGCCGTGGCGATGCTGGCCGTGATGGCGGTGGTGATGGGCGTGATCCTGGTTCCGGCCGTGCGCACGATGCTCGCCGGCGGCGAGGTCGACTGGGGGCACGTGGGCGCGGAACTCGGCGCCCCGGCCGATCCATCCGAGTCGTACGCGGCGGCCCGACCGGAATGGTACTTCTTGTTCCTGTTCCAGTTCCTCAAAGTCTTCGAGGGCTGGGGGGCGACGGGCGAGTTTCTGGGCGCGATCGTCGTGCCGGGCCTGATCATGGCCGTGATGTTCCTGATGCCGATCCTGGGCAACTGGCGGCTCGGGCACCGGTTCAACGTCGCCTTCACGCTGGGCATCCTGGCGGGTGCGGGGTTGCTCACGGCGTTGGCCCTTAACGAGGACTACTGCTCGCTGTGGATCGACAAGGCGTCACTCGCCGACGCGGAAAAGCTCCACGCCGAGACGGGGGGCGACCACGAGAAGATCGCCGCGGCGCTGGGCGACGATCCCGTGCGGATCGCGGCCATGCGCAAGCAACTCGCCAAACTCGAGGCCTATCGCAATTCGCAGGCCTTCCTGGCCGCGTCGCGGCAGGCCGAGATCGACGCCGCTCGCGCCGTGGAACTGGCCGGCCGGCCGGAGCGGATTCCGCCCACGGGCGCACTCGATCTCGTGCGCCACGACCCGCTCTCCCGCGGGCCCCGGCTGTTCGGCCTTCTCGAGGGCAAGGACTGCGCCAGCTGCCATGCCCACGTCGATCCGCAGGCGGCCGACGCGGCGACGCGTGTGGCCGCCGCCTCCGCGCCGAATCTGCATGGCTTCGGCACCGCCGGCTGGGTGCGTGGGCTGCTCGACCCGGAACGGGTGGCCGGTCCTGAATACTTCGGCAACACAGCCCACAAGGATGGCGACATGGCGGGCTACGTCCGTGACGAGATGGCCGACGCCGAGAAGTGGAAGCCGGCCGAGATCGAGGCCGTGGCCGTGGCGCTCGCCGCGGAGGCGGGCCTCCCCGATCCGACCGCCACGGCAGCGCAGGTGGAACAGGGCAGGGCCCTGATCGCCGCCGTTGACCGCTGCGGGTCGTGCCACAACTTCCACGACAATGGCACCGGGCTAGGCACGGCGCCCGATCTGACGGGCTGGGGCGGGCGCGAGTGGATCGCCGGGATCGTGGCCAACCCGGCCCAGGAGCGGTTCTACGGGGACGGCAACGATCGGATGCCAGCCTTCGAGAAACTGCTGTCCACGGAGCAGATCGGGCTCATCGCCGACTGGCTGCGCGGCAGTTGGTACCGTTCCGGAACGGCACATCACCATGCTGCGGACTGACCTCCCCGCCGTCGTCGCGATGCGCTGCCTGCTCGCGGCCGCTGCCGTGGTGCTCGTCATGGCAGCCGGCGCCGCGGAGGATGCCCCGGGCTTCACCAACTCGATCGGCATGCGGATGGTGGCCATCCCGGCCGGTGAGTTCCGCATGGGCAGTGCGGAGGATGCTGAGGCCATCGCGGAGGCCTTCGCCGCCTACGGCCGCCCCGCGTCCTACTTCGCGGACGAGTTTCCGCGGCACGACGTGCGCATCACGAAGCCCTTCCAGCTGGGCAGGTACGAGGTCACCGTGGGAGAGTTCGGCAAGTTCGTGGCCGCCACGGGCTACCGCACGGAGGCCGAACGGGACGGCAGCGGAGGCTGGGGGTACGACGCCGCCCTGGGCCGCTGCCTGGGCCGCGACCGGCGCTTCACCTGGCGGGATCCCGGCTTCGAGCAGTCGCCGCGCCACCCGGTGCTGAACGTCACCTGGAACGACGCCCGGGCGTTCTGCGACTGGCTGACGAAACAGGAGGGCCGCACCTACCGCCTGCCGACCGAGGCCGAATGGGAGTATGCCTGCCGCGCCGGCACGGCCACGCGGTATTCCTGCGGCGACGATCCGGCGCTGCTGCTGCGCACCTCGCGCACGCTCGACCCCGCCGGCCGCGACGTGAAGCTCCACGTGCAGGACGTGCCGATTCCGGGTGACGGGCCGCTCCCATTCACCGTGCCGGTGGGGTCCTACCCGGGCAACGCGTTCGGGCTCTGCGATATGCACGGCAACGTCTGGGAATGGGTGGCGGACTGGTACGGCGAGCGCGAGTACGACGGGGCGGCGGCGGAGGATCCGACCGGCCCCGCCGAGGGCAACCGCCGCGTGCGTCGAGGCGGTGCCTGGAACAGTTATCCGCTCTGGGCGCGAGCCAGCTTCCGCAACTGGAACAGCCCGTCGAGCCGCTGCCTGAACCTGGGATTTCGCGTGGCGGCCGACGCCGATCTCGCCCGTCGCCGTTCGCCGCCGGGCAGTCTGTCGGTGGTGTTCGTCGGCGACGTGATGCTCGACAACGGGCCGGGCAACGCCGTGGCCGCCGGCCGCGATCCGTTCGCCGCCTGCGCCGGGCTGCTGCTCGACGGCGACTTCACGGTCGGCAACCTGGAGTGCGTGCTGGGGCGGGGCGGCGAGCAGCGACTCAAGAATTACACCTTCCGGGCCGCGGAGGGGTCGCCGGACCTGCTGGCGAAATACTTCTCGGCGGTGTCGCTGGCCAACAATCACGCCCTCGACTTCGGGCCCGAGGGGCTCGTGGAGATGCTCGCCATCCTGTCGCGAGCCGGCATTCCCCAGGTGGGCGGTGGTGGCACGCTGGCCGAGGCCCGCCGGCCGCTGGTGCTGGAGCGGAACGGCATCCGCGTGGCGCTGCTGGCCTGCAACGCCATCCAGGCGGAGCGATCGGCCGCCGCCGAGGCCAGCCCCGGCGTGGCGCCGCTGCGCGAGGATGACCTGCTGGCCGACATCGCGGCCGCGGCAGAGCAGGCCGACGCGGTGGTGCCCTTCGTGCACTGGGGGCCGGAGCTCGTGGCCGCGCCCCGCGACGCGCAGCGTGCGCTGGCCCGGCGCATGGTGGAAGCGGGGGCCGCCGCAGTGATCGGCGCCCATCCGCACATCACGCAAACGGTGGACGCGCACCGCGGTGTGCCGATCGTCTACAGCCTGGGCAACTTCGTGTTCGACTACTATCCGGTCGACCCACCGGAGTGGACGGGCTGGGTGGCGAAGCTGACGTTCGCCAAGGGGCGGCCCGCGGATCTGGAAACCAGCGCCGTGGTCCTCGATCCGGCCGGCATCCCCCGGCCGCTGGCGGACGAGTAGGCGTCCGTCACAGATTCCAGCGATCGAACAACTTCTCGCGGAAGCTCTGCCATTCGGGCCGCTGGGCCTCCTCGTGGGAGGCCGTCGACACGGCCAGTTCCGCCACCCAGTCGTCCATGCGCCGCAGCCGGCGCACGAGCGACTCGGTGACGTTGTAGGCCAGCTTGTAGGCGGCCTGCACGCCCTCCGCGATCAGTTCCCGATAGTCGGCGTGCGTGATCCGCAGCAGTTCCACGGCGGAAATCGCCCTGACGTCGGCGGAGTGGGGCGAGGGGCTGAAGAACGACATGTCGCCGAAGTGGCCGGGTGGCTCCAGCACCGCCAGCACGACGCGGCGGGCGTCGGTCGTGGCGGGATCGACGCGGCGGGACACCTCGCAGGTGCCCCCCAGCAGCACCCACAGGTCGCGGCTCGACGCCCCCTGCTCGAGGATCAGCCGGCCGGGATCGAATGTCACGCGCTCGGCCACGTCGAGCACCTGCGAGAAATCGGTGGCGTTGAAGTCCTTGAACAACGGGATCGCCTGCAGGACTCGGGGATCGGGCAGCGCGGCTTCGCTCATGCGATGCCTCCCAGCACGGTGGCCCGGCCGACGCGGCCCACGCCCAGCATGTAGGCGGCCGTGCGCAGCGACACGCCCCGCGAGGTGGAGAGCTGCCATACCTGCTCGAAGGCCTCGGCGAGGATCCGGTCCAGTTCCTGCCGCACCCGGTTGATACCCCACTGGTAGTGCTGCCGGTTTTGCACCCACTCGAACCAGCTGGCCGTGACGCCGCCGGCGTTGGCGAGGATGTCGGGCAGCACGACGGTGCCCCGGGCGTCGAACAGCGCGTCGGCCTCGGGCTCGACGGGGGCGTTGGCGGCTTCGATGATGATCGGGGCGCGGACGGCCGCGGCGTTGGCAGCGGTGAGCACGCCCCCCAGCGCGGCCGGCACGAGCACGTCGCAATCCATGGCCAGCAGTTCGGCGTTCGTGATCCGATCGCCGCCGGCGAATCCCTCCAGCCTGCCGCCGCGCGTCCGCGCGTGCCGCAGCAGTTCCAGCACGTCGAGTCCGGCGGCGTTGTGGAAGGCGGCCGTCGCGTCACCGACGGCGACGATGCGGCACTCGGCGTCCTGGAGGAACTTCGCAGTGTGCGTGCCCACGTTCCCGAAGCCCTGGATGGCGATCCGCGTGCCGGGAATCGTGCGGCCCAGCCGGCTGAAGAGCTTGAGCGCCAGGCTGCCCACGCCGCGTCCCGTGGCCTCCTCACGGCCCGGAATCCCGTGGTATTCGACCGGCTTGCCGGTGACGCAGGCGGGCGAGAAGCCGTGGTACTTGCCGTACTGGTTCATGATCCAGGCCATCATGTCGGCGTTCGTGCCCATGTCAGGCGCAGGGATGTCGACGTCGGGGCCGAACAGGTCGTGGATGGCGTCGACGAACCGGCGCGTGACCCGCTCCAGTTCGCGCAGGGAAAACTGGGCCGGATCGATGGCCACGCCCCCCTTGGCGCCGCCATAGGGGACGTTGACGACGGCCGTCTTCCAGGTCATCAGCGCCGCCAGCGTGCGCACTTCGTCGAGGTCGACCTGCGGGTGGTAGCGCAGCCCGCCCTTGAACGGCCCGCGGGCGTCGTTGTGCTGCACGCGGTAGCCGATGAACGTGGCCAGTTCACCGGAATCCCGCTCGATCGGAATCTGCACCTGCACTTCGCGCTTGGCCGTGAGGAGCAGTCGCCGCATGTTGTCGGAGAGGTCGAGTTGGTCGGCCGCCCTGTCGAAATACATCCGGGTGGCTTCGCTGGCGCGCATCGCTGTGCTCGTC
Source organism: Planctomycetota bacterium (assembly GCA_003671185.1). GTDB lineage: Bacteria > Planctomycetota > Planctomycetia > Pirellulales > UBA1268 > QWPN01. Next base: position 1,155 of record QWPN01000013.1, on the reverse strand, counting down.
TCCGTCGCAGATCCAGTGAGGACGGCGAATCTTACCGCTGGGCGCTGCGGGGCCACAACCGCGCGGGGGGCTCCGCCGCGACGGGGTAGAATCGGTACCATCGTCGGTCCGAGGTGCGCGTTCCATGCCGGCCCCCAAATCAACCCCGCCGCCCAGCATCGACGAGTTCTGGCGGCTGCTCGTCGCCAGCGGACTGGTCGATGCGGCGAGCGCGGCGGAGTTGCGTCGGGAGTCGGTCGACATCGCCGGCCGCAAGTCGGACGACGCACTCACGGCGTTGGCACGCTGGCTGGCTGGCCGCGGCGTGATCACGCGCTGGCAGGCCAAGCGGCTGGTGAGCCGCGACCCGCGGCCCTTCTTCATCGCCGATTACCGGCTGCTGGAGCGGCACGACTGCGACGGAGAAGGGCAGCTGTTCGAGGCCCGCAACGAGCCGTCGGGGAGGATCGTCAGCCTGATGCTGCTGAGCAGCAGCCGTTGCCGGCAACTCGACGTGTGGAGCGAGATCGTGCGGCGCACCAAGGCCGCGCATCAGGCGGCCGACCCCATGCTGAGCCGCACCTGGATGCTGGAACAGCACGACACAAGCCGGTTCATCGTCTGCGAGCGGATCCAGGGCGTGAAGCTGTCCGACGAACTGCAGCGGCTCGGGCCCTTGCCGCAGGCGCAGGCGGGAGTGCTGGCGCTGCAGGTGGCGCGGGCCGTCGCCGAGCTGCATGCCCTGGGCTCCGTGCACGGAAACCTGTCGCTCGACGCGCTCTGCAGGGAGCCTGTGCCGGCCGGTGGCGCCGAGCGCAACGGTCGGGTGCGGCTGCTGCAGTTTCCGCTCTGCGGCGACCCGCACCGTGTTCCGCTGCGGTTGCCGGCCACCGATCAGGAGCGTGCCGCGCTCGGACAGCGGGCGAGCTTTGTGGCGCCCGAACTGCTGCTCCGCGGCGTGGACTGCAGTCCGTCCACGGACGTGTACGCCATTGGGGCGATCCTTTCCGCGCTGCTCACGGGCACGCCTCCCTGCTGGACAGGGGATGCGCTGCGGTCGTTGGCCAGCGCCGCGGCCCGGGGCCCTGAGCCGCTGGGGCCGGCGGGCGTGCCGGCCGAGATGGCGAAGCTGGTGGAGCACCTCATGGCTCGCGACCCCGCAACGCGCTGCGGCAG
>QWPN01000089.1 GCA_003671185.1 Planctomycetota bacterium | reverse complement strand
CGCGGTCCGGGGAACCCTCGGCGTTCCCCGCGACCGCGCAAGCCCGCCGGGGCCAGGATGGCCCGGCGGGCGTAAACTCAGAACCCCACGTACGTGACGTGGATGTCGCCGCTCTTCTGGAAGCGGATCACCACTGACACGCCGCAGGCGTAGTCATAGCGCACCTGGCCGCAGCCCAGCAGCGTGCAGCGCGACGACTCGCAGGGGCAGCCGTCGCAGCAGGCCGGCAGGCAGACCGGCACGGAAACCGTGCAGCAGGTCTCGGGGCTCGTGGGCGTGAGCACCGTCTCGTACGTCGGCTCGGGGCAGCAGCCGCGGTCGTGCTTGTGCCGATGGGCGTGCTTGTGGTGGTACTTGATGCAGGGGTTCGTGGGGCAGCAACTGGCGGCACCGCAATCGGGCTCGCAGGCACACGACGGCTCGGTGGGGCAGGCCGGCGCGAACGCGGAGCAACCGGGCTCCACGGCGGCGCAGCCGGGATCCTGGCGATGACGATGGCCGAAGCCGGCCTCGGCGACGCCAAGGGAAAGGACGAGGGCGGCAGCCAGGCCGCCGGCGCACAGGGAACGGATCATGGAAAGAACCTCCGGGGGTAAGACGGGGCCGTCGAGGGAGGGTCGACGGTGGGGCCGGGACGAGTCCGCAGCACCACCCAACTCTGCCATGCCGGCCGGGCGTGTCAAAAAACAGCACGTTTTCAGCATCCCGGCCCGTCGTGTGCTGGACGGAACTCCAGCCCCGGGAGAGAGTTATGTTCCCGGGCCCCCTCAAAGTTAGGAGTCACGGATCCATGGCCGCCACCCCCGAAAGCGTCTCCTCGTTCGTCAAGTCCTGCCTCGAGAAGGGCATCGGTCGGTCCGAGATCGCCGCGGCCTTGGAGGCCGGCGGCTGGTCGGTCCGCGAGGCCCAGACGGCGCTCGAGGCCTTCGCCGAGTCCGCGTTGCCGGTGCCGGTGCCCCGCAAGCGCGCTTCGAGTTCGCCCCGCGACGCGTTCCTGAACCTGCTCTCCATCGCCATGCTCTACAAGGCGGTGTTCGCCACCGGCGCCATCCTCTTCGTGCTCATCGACCGCTGGCTGCCGCAGCCGGGGGAGTACGCGCTCTTCACGCTCGGCATCCTGCGCTGGGCCGCCGCGGCGTTGATCGTGGCCCTGCCCATCTTGGCGGCGGTCCGCATCGCGATTGGCCGCGACATCGCCCGCAACCCGCTGGCCCGCATGACACCCATCTACCGCTTCCTCGCCTACCTCACGCTGCTCATCGCCGCGCTCGTGATGGCCGGCGACCTGATCGCGGTGATCATCAGCTTCCTGGCGGGCGACATCACTGCCCGCTTCGTGCTCAAGGCGTTGGTCGTGCTCGTGCTCTGCGGCGGCGTCTACCTGTGGTATGCGAGCGACATGCGGCGCGAGGAATCGTTGGGCCGGCAGGGGGCTGCGGGCCTAGCGGCCGGTGTGCCTGCGGCGCCGGCCTGGCGCGGCTGGCTGTCGGCTGCCGGTGCCGCGCTGGCGGGGCTGGCGCTCGTCGCCGCGTTGTGGCTGATCGGCAACCCGGTGCTGGCCCGGCAGTTGTTCCTCGACGGCCGGCGGGTCGCCGACCTGCAGCGACTGCAGCTCAGTCTGGAGAACTACCACAAGCGGCACGACGCCCTGCCAGAGACGCTCGAGCAATTGCGTGCGGATCCCGGCACCTACGTGGAGCGGACCGCCGATCCGGTGACGGGCGCCGCCTACGGCTACACCCGCATCGACCCGCGCACCTACGAGCTGTCGGCCACGTTCGACCAGCCCACGCCCGACGACGAGCGGGAGATGTGGAATCGGGATCTGTTCTTCAAGCACCGTGCCGGCTTCCAGACGTTCACGATCACCGTGCCGCGGGGGGACGAGAAACGCCCGGAACAGGAGCCAGCGCTCGTTCCCGGCGGAGTCGATTCCTGACCGTCAGTGGACGGAGTCATCCCTGACCGTTTCCCGCGTGGTCGAGCGGCGTCGGAAACCGAGCGCAGCCACGAAGGCGAAGCGAGGATTCCCCCGAGTGAGCGCAGGGCAGGAAGCCCGCAGCGAACGTCCGGCGAGACGGCACGGGCGACCCCGGCACGCCAGCACGCCTGAGGATCATGCGTGATCCGTAGAAGCCATCATCGCGCGAAAGCGGGCGAACAGATACGTCGAGTCGTGCGGGCCGGCGGCCGCTTCGGGATGGTACTGCACGCTGGCGGCCGGGGCCGTGCGGTGTCTGAGCCCCTCGATCGTGCCGTCGTTGAGATTGCGGTGCGTGACCTCCAGCTCCGCCGGCAGCGACTCCTCGTCCACCGCGAACCCGTGGTTCTGCGAGGTGATCTCCACCGTGCCCGTGGTCAGGTCCATCACCGGCTGGTTGGCGCCGCGATGGCCGAACTTGAGCTTGAAGGTCTTGGCACCGCAGGCCAGGGCCAGGAGCTGGTGGCCCAGGCAGATGCCGAACATCGGTACCTTGCCTACGAGGCCGCGCACGGTTTCCACGCAGCCCCCCAGCACCTCCGGGTCGCCGGGGCCGTTGGAGAGGAACACGCCGTCCGGGGCATGCGACAGCACCTCGGCGGCGCCGGCCCTGCCGGGGAGCACCGTCACGTCGCAGCCCACGCTGGTGAGATGGCGGGCGATGTTCCACTTCATGCCGTAGTCGAGGGCCACGACCCGCTTGAGTGACGAGTACTCCGGCACGGGGGGCATCGCGCCCCCTTCGGTTGGCTGCGGCAGCGGCCGGGCCCAATCATCGAGACCGTCATGCCAGGCCCGAGGCCGGTCGGGCATCACCTCGCTGACCAGGTCGCGGCCCACGAGCGCGGGGGCTGCCTTGGCCAGCGCCACCAGCCGCTCCGCGTCGAGGACCTCGCTCGAGACCACGCCGGTCATCGCGCCGCGGATGCGCAGCCGGCGCACGAGTGCCCGCGTGTCGATGCCCGCCAGCCCGACCACCCCGGCCTCGGCCAGGTAGTGGGCCAGCGTGCCCTGTGCGGTGAAGTTACTGGCCACCCGGCTCGCCTCGCGGACGATGAACCCGGACATCTGCAGCTTGCCGCTTTCCACGTCGGCATCGTTGACGCCGTAGTTGCCGATCTGCGGCGCCGTCATGCAGAGGATCTGGCCGCGGTAGGAGGGGTCGGTGAGGATCTCTTGGTAGCCGGTCATCGAGGTGTTGAAGCACACCTCGCCGGACACGGTGCCCGTGGCGCCGAATGATTCACCGAAGTAGACCGTGCCGTCCTCGAGCGCCAGTGCCGCGCGTGCCACGTTGTTCCTCCTGCGGGGCGTCCGCCCGCGACGGCCCATCATAGCGGCGCCGGCCGGGGGTGCCGGGCGGGGCATTGCAATTCCGGTGCGTCCGCCGTCTGCTGGAGGCTCGACGATCCGATCCAGCGGTCCCCGGAGGCGCCCCCCATGACCAGCCCCTTCGATCCCTCGGCCTTTCTCTCGCGTCGCGACGTGCTCGGTGCCGCCGCCGGCATGGCGGCCCTGGCCGCCGCCACGAACCAGCCCGCTTCCGCGGCGGACCCCCAAGCAGCGGCGCCCGCCAAGCGGTCACCCTGCCGCAAGTCGATCAACCTCTGGGCCTTCCCCTACCCGCAGAAGATGAGCCTCGAGCAGTGCCTGCGGCTGGCCAAGGACGCCGGCTTCGACGCCGTGGAGCTCAACTACGACCTGGAGAGCGACTTGTCGCCGAAGCACGGCACCGCGGACTTCCAGAAGATCCGCAGGATGGCCGACACGATCGGCATCGCCATCAGCGGCCTGTGCTCCTTCTTGTTCTGGCCCTACCCGCTCACGAGCAACGACGCCGCCAAGCGGCAGCGCGGCCTGGAACTGGCGGGCAAGATCGCCGAGTGCGCCCACGACCTGGGGGTGGAAAACGTGCTCGTGGTGCCGGGCGCCGTGTGCATTCCCTGGCGCACCGACCACGAGCCGGTGCCCAACGACGTGTGCCTGAAGCGGGCTCGCGAGGCCGTGGGCAAACTGCTGCCCGGCGCCGAGAAGCTGGGCGTGAAGCTCAACATGGAGAACATCTTTTTCAACGGGTTCCTGATGACGCCGCAGGAGATGAACGACTTCGTCGACGGCTTCGGCAGCGAGCACGTCAAGGTGCACTTCGACACCGGCAACATCATGATGTACCAGTACCCGGAGCACTGGATCCGCATGCTGGGCAAGCGCATCCAGAACGTGCACCTCAAGGAGTTCACCAAGAAGGGCACCGACACGTCGCTGGAGTCGTTCCGGCCGCTGCTCGACGGCACGACCAACTGGCCGGCGGTGATGGACGCCTTCACGGAGGTGGGCTACACGGGGTACCTGACGTTCGAGTACTTCCACCCCTACGAGCACTTCCCCGAGGCGCTCGTGTTCCAGACGAGCGATTCGCTCGACCGGATGCTGGGCCGCAAGACCTACGTGGCCTCCTGACGGCGGCCGGCGTCCACCGTCAGCCGATGTAGGGGGCGAGCATGTTCCGCGCCACCCGCAGGGCCCGCTGCCGGCCCGCCACGCTCTTGCCGAAGGTGTCGTCCTCGACCTCGATGCACACGGGGCCGTCGTAGCCCACCCGCTGCACCTCCCCCATGAACCGGGCCCAGTCGATCTCGCCGTAGCCAGGGATGCGCGGCTGGTGCCAGCGCAGCGGGAAGTCGAATCGCCCCACCTCGTCGAGGGCGGCGCGGTCGATCTTCACGTCCTTGGCGTGGAGGTGGAAGAGGCGGTCCTTGAACTCGGCCAACGGAGACAGCGGATCCATGTCCTGCAGCGCGAAGTGGGAGGGATCGTAGTTGAGTCCCAGTGCCGGTGAGCCGATGTCGGCGAAGGCCCGCCGCCAGATGGCGGGCGTGGTGAGCAGGTTCTTGCCCCCCGGCCACTCGTCCCGCGTGAACAGCATGGGGCAGTTCTCGATGCCGATGCGCACGCCCTGCTCCTCGGCCAGCCGGACGATCGGCTTCCAGACCTCGAGGAAGCGGGGCCAGTTGTCGTCGACCGACTTCGTCCAGTCGCGGCCCACGAAGCCGTTCACCGTGTTCAGGCCCAAAAGGGGTGCGGCCGTGATGAGCTTCTTGAAGTGCGCGCTGGCCGCCTCGGCCACCCGTGGGTCGGGGTCGAGCATGTTGGGGTAGTAGCCCAGGCCGCTGATCGAGACGCCGTGGCGGTCGCAGGCGGCGCGGATGTCGTCGGCCCCGGCTTTCGTGAGGCCGTTGACGTCGACGTGCGTGACGCCGGCGTATTTGCGCTCGGCCGCCCCCACGGGCCAGCACATGAGCTCCACGCAGGCGAAGCCCTCGGCGGCGGCGAAGGCCAGCACGTCGTCGAGGGACAGTTCGGCGAGGATCGCGGACACGAAGCCCAGTTGCATGGCACTCTCCCGGGGACCGGTGGAAACGGCTGCTGGCGGGGAGAGTGTGTCGCTGACCGGGTCGGGCGCCAAGCGCTGCGGCCTGCCCCGAGGGCCTGAGGGCTGGAGGCCTGAATGCCGGGAAAAAAGCCGCCTTACGAGGGGGGCGGCGCGCGTGCTAGCCTGTCTGCCCGACCGGCGGGACGCTGCCGGCCGAGAAACCGTTGCCCGCATCGGAGTTCACCCATGTACGCCATCCGGGGCCTGTTGTCCGTTCTGGCTCGGCTGATGATCGCGGCGATCTTCCTCATGAGCGCCGTCGGCAACAAGATTCTCAACTTCAACGGCGTGGCGGAGGGCATGGCCAAGGAGGGCGTGCCGCAGCCCAAAATCCTGCTCGCAGGGGCGATCGCCTTCCTGATCGTGGGCGCCCTGTCGATCGTGCTCGGCTATCGGCCCCGCCTGGGGGCGTTCCTGCTGCTCTCTTTCCTGGCGGCGGCGACCTACTACTACCACGACTTCTGGACCGTGCCGGCCGAAGATGCCGAGCGGAAGCGGGACCAGATGATCGCTTTCATGAAGAACCTGTCGCTGATGGGCACGATGGTGTTCCTGATCGCCAATGGCTCGGGACCCTGGAGCCTGAGCGGCCCTGCCGCCCCCGCGGCAGGCCAGACCTCCGAGCAGGTCGAGGAAGAGGAGTAGCCGCCGGGCCCCATGCGCGCATCCGGAGCATCGGCATGGCGCGAACGCTGACGCGGGCCGAGGTGCGGGAAGTCGACCGGCTGGCGATCGAGGAATACGGCCTGCCCGGTATCCTGCTCATGGAAAATGCCGGGGCTAACGTGGCCCGGCTGCTCGAGTCGCTGCGGATCGACGGCCCGGTGGCGATCGCCTGCGGGCCGGGCAACAACGGTGGCGACGGCTTCGTGATCGCCCGGCATCTCGATGCCGCCGGCCACGCCGTGCGACTGCTGCTGGCGTGTGCTGCGGACCGCTGCCACGGCGACGCGGCCGTGAACCTGCGCGTGGCCGAACGCTCGGGCCTGCCCATGGACATGCTGGCGGCGGCGGATCGCGCCGCGTGGGACCGGGCCCTGCGGCGCGCCGTCTGGGTCATCGACGCCCTGCTCGGCACCGGCGCCGTCGGCCCGCCGCGCGGGAGCGTGGCCACCGCGATCGCCGCCATCGACGCGGCTCGCGGGGCCGGAGCCCGTGTGCTCGCGGTGGACCTGCCGTCGGGGCTCGACTGTGACACCGGCACGGTGCCGGGAGCCTGCGTGCGGGCCGATGACACGGCCACGTTCGTGGCGGCGAAGGCGGGTTTCGAGCGGGCCGGGGCCGCGGCCTACACCGGAGCGGTGCACGTGCTTGGGATTGGCGCGCCGCGGGGTCTGCTGGCGCGGTTCGGCCTCACTCCAACTCTCGGCCCAGGAACGTCCAGCCGAGCGCATCCATGAAGGCCCGCTGCCGGTTGTCGGCCGCGCCGCCATGGCCGCCCTCGATGTTCTCGTAATACAGCACCCGTTTACCCTGCTCCCGCAGCCGGGCCGTCATCTTGCGGGCATGTCCGGGATGGACGCGGTCGTCGCGGGTCGACGTGGTGATCAGGATCGGGGGATAAGAACGGTCGCGTTCAACCGCGTGGTAGGGGGAAAAGCCACGGATGAAGGCCCACTCCTCGGGCTTGTCGGGATCGCCGTACTCGCCGATCCAGCTGGCGCCGGCCAGCAGGCGGTGGAAGCGCCGCATGTCGAGCAGCGGCACCTGGCAGACGACGGCTCCGAACAGTTCTGGACGCAGGCAGTAGACGTTGCCCACCAGCAGGCCGCCGTTGCTGCCCCCCTTGATGCCCAGATGGGCCGGCGACGTCACCTTCCTGGCGACGAGGTCCTCGGCCACGGCGATGAAGTCCTCGAAGGCCCGGGGCCGCTTCTCCTTGAGCGCCGCCTGGTGCCAGGCCGGGCCGAACTCGCCGCCCCCGCGGATGTTTGCGATCACGTGAACGTGGCCCCGTTCCAGCCAGGCGGTGCCCGTGGCGGCGTCGTAGCCGGGCACGAGCGGGATCTCGAAACCCCCGTAGCCGTAGAGCAGAGTGGGTGTCGACCCATCGGCGGGCAGCTCGGCGGGCCCGATCTGGAAATAGGGGATGCGGGTGCCGTCGCGCGACACCGCCTCGTGCTGGGCGACCCCGAGGCCCGCGGAGGCGAAGAAGGCGGGTGACTGCTTGAGCCGCTGCGGCGCCGCAGCGGCGCCGGCCGAGCCCAGGGCCAGCGTCGTCGGCTGCACGGGACTGGCCGTGATCAGGAAGTAGTCGTCGCTCTCCAGGTCGTCGACGGGCTGGGCCGAGGCGGTGCCGATGTCAGGCACCCCGGGCAGCGGCTCCCGCCGCCAGCCACCGGTGCCGGGCGTGAGCACGAAGAGCCGGTTGCGCACGCTGTCGAGCGTGGTGACGATGACGTGATGCCGGGTGGCAGCGAATGCCACGAGGCTCGTCCGCGGGCCGGGTGCGAACAGCACGTCGAAGCCGCGCTCGCCGGTCAGGAAGCGTTCCAAGTCGATGGCCAGCAGCGATCCAGCCGCATGGGTCTGCCCGGCGACCGTCCACGCCGACCGCAGTTCCAGCAGCAGCCATTCGCGGTGCACGGCGGCCGAGGCGTCGTCGGGCTTGTCGATGCGGACCAGCCGGCCGGCGCGCCGCAGGAAGAGTTCGCTCGTGTAGAACGTGATCTGCCGATGGACGAACTCCCGTTCGAAGCCCGGCGTGGGATCGCGCCAGGCGTGCACGCTCATGTCGTCGTGCCGGCCCTCGTACACGGTGGGCGCGGCGTCGAGGGGCGTGTCGCGGGCCCACTCGCGCACGGTCCGCGGGTAGCCCGACGCCGTGAGCGATCCGGGCCCGAAATCGCTGGCCACGAAGAGTCGGTCGCGTCCGCACCAGGCCACGCGGCTCTTGGCCTCGGGCAACGTGAAACCGTCGGGCACGAAGCCGGGGTGCGAGAGGTCGAACTCGCGGACCACGTCGGCGTCGGCCCCACCCCGCGACAGCGACACGAGGCAGAGCCGGTCCTCCGGCTTGAGCACGGTGGCCCCGTGCCAGACCCAGTTCTCCCCCTCCGCCTTCGCCAGGGCGTCGATGTCGAGCACCGTCTCCCAGGCCGGTTCGGGCTTGCGATAGTCGTCGAGCGTCGTGCGCCGCCACAGGCCGCGGGGATTCGTCGCGTCGCGCCAGAAGTTGTAGTAGCGGTCGCCGATCCTGGTGACGTAGGGAATCTTCTCACGGGAGTCGAGAATCGAGAGGATGCGGCTCTCGAGCGTGCGGAAGGTGTCGCCCGCGGCGAGGGCGGCCAGACTCTCCGCGTTCCGCTCCTTCACCCACTCCAATTGCCGTTCGCCCGTCACCTCCTCGAGCCAGAGGTGCGGGTCGTCGGGCTCGTCGGCACTTGCGGCGGGGGGGGCGGGCTGGGGCATGGCGACGACGAGGCTCCAGAGGACGGTGACAGAGATGCGGATGCAGGATGCAATGCGACGGTGTCCGGCTGCCAATGCCAGGAGCGTCGCGTTGCGGAGGGTGACCCCTGCGGCCGGCACGGCCCCGGTGGGCAGCGGTCGCGGAGGCCGCCTCACGACCGCGTCTGCCCGGTGCCGGTGACCACGTACTTGTAGGTGGTCAGTTCGCGGGTGCCACAGGGCCCGCGGGCATGCAACTTGTCGGTGGAGATGCCGATCTCAGCGCCCAGGCCCAGTTCGGCACCGTCGTTGAACCTGGTGCTGGCATTGATCAGTGCCACGGCGGTGTCGACGCGGGCCACGAACCGGTCCGCGGCCCGCTGGTCGCCGGTCACGATCGTGTCGGTGTGCCGCGAGCCGTGCCGGTTGACGTGGTCGATCGCCGCATCGAGGGAGTCGACGACGGCCACGGAAATCTTGGGCCCCAGGAATTCCGTGTCCCAGTCGGCCTCGGTGGCCGGACCGGCCGCGGGCACGAGCGCCCTCGTGGCCTCATCGCCCACGATCTCCACGCCGTGGGCCGCCAGGGCCGCGGCCACCCCGGGCAGGAAGGCCGCCGCCACGTCGCGGTGCACGAGCAGGGATTCCGCCGCGTTGCACACGCCCATGCGCTGGCACTTGGAGTTCACCGTGATCGCCTCCGCCATAGCCAGGTCGGCAGCCCGATCGACGTACACGTGGCAGTTGCCCGAGAAGTGCTTGAGGACCGGCATCCGGGCCTCCGCGCAGACGCGGCGGATGAGGGCCTCGCCGCCGCGTGGGATGGCGATGTCGACGAGGTCGTCCATCTGCAGGAACGCGCCCACTGCCGCCCGGTCCGCTGTGTCGATGAGTTGCACGCAGTCGGCCGGCAGCCCGCTCTCCGCGATCGCCTGCCGCATGCTCTCCACGATCCTGGCGCTGGAGTGGGCCGCCTCCTTGCCGCCGCGCAGGAGGATGGCGTTGCCCGAGGCCAGGGCCACCGCCGCCGCGTCGGCCGTGACGTTGGGCCGCGATTCATACACGAAGAACACGACGCCCAGGGGGACGCGGAGCTTGCGCACGACGAGCCCGTTGGGCCGCGTCGATTCCTCGATCACCTCGCCGACCGGGTCGGGGAGCGCGGCCACGGCCGCGACGCCGGCGGCGATCGCCTCCACCCGCCCGGCGTCGAGCATGAGGCGGTCGACCGCCGCCGGGGAGAGCCCGTAGCCCGGTGCGGCGGCCACGTCGATGCGGTTGGCGGCCAGGATCTCGCCGGCATCGGCTCGGATCCGGGCTGCGGCGGCACGCAGGGCGGCGGCCTTTTTGGCGGCGGGCAGATCGGCCAGGTCGATCGCCGCGCGGCGGGCCCGTTCGGCGATCCTGCGGCAGTGGGCCTCGAGTGCGGCGGCGTCTGGTGCGTCGATCGTGGCCATGGTGCTGCCCGGGGCGGGGATTCGGAGATCTCAATCTTATCCGCCCGCAGCCCAGGCACCACGCGAATGCGTGGCCGCGAACAGGTCCAGCGCGGTACGGACCATCCCCACGGCGTGGACGCGGACGATCTGCACGCCGGCGGCCGCCAGCCCGCAGGCGGCGCCCGCGGTGCCGGCATCTCGGTCGGCCTCGGTGGCCGGCCTGCCCAGCGACCGCTCCAACGCCTTGCCGATGAAGCCCTTACGGGAGTGGCCCACCAGGATCGGCACGCCCAGGTCGAGGAACCGGCCCGCCCCGGCCATCAGCGCCAGGTTGTGGTCGTGCGTCTTGCCGAAGCCGATGCCGGGATCGAGGCAGATGCGCTCGGGCGGAATGCCGGCGGCCACGAGGGCATCGCGCCGCGCCGCCAGGTAGGCGTGGATCTCGGCCACGACGTCGCCGTAGCGCGGCTCCACCTGCATCGTCCGCGGCGTGCCCTGCATGTGCATGGCGCAGACGGCGGCGGCCGAGTCGCGGGCCACGGCCACCATGGCCGGGTCGCCTTCCAGCCCGGTCACGTCGTTGATGATCTCGGCGCCCAGGTCCATGGCGCTGGCCGCCACCGCAGCCTTCGAGGTGTCGATCGACACGGGCAGCCCCGACTCCGCCGCCAGCCGGCGCACGACCTCGGCTACGCGCCGCAGTTCCTCGTCAGCGGGCACCGGCTCGGAGAAGGGTCGCGTGCTCTCTCCGCCCACGTCGAGCAGGTCGGCCCCCTCGGCCGCCAGCCGCAGACCGTGGGCCACTGCCGCGTCGACCTGCGCGTGCCGTCCGCCGTCGGAAAAACTGTCCGGCGTGACGTTCACGATGCCCATCACGAGCGGTCGCCGCAGCGCTCCGCCCGGATGTGGCAACTCGAGAGCCCGCGTGCGCAGTTGCCAGTGGGTGGGAAGGAGGAGCCGATCCATGCGGCTCATCCTAACGGTCGGTGGAAAAAGCCCTGCATGTCCTTCGTCCACCCGGCCGAGCGGCGGAAAGGCCAGGGTTTCCCTGGTCGGCTCCCGTTCCACCCCACGCCACGCGGGGCGCTGGTGCGGTCACCAGGGCTCTTCCATCAGCCCCACGATCTGCTGGGCGAGTTTCACGATCGCCTCCTGCTGCGTGCTGGCGACCGAGCGGCCGAACTCCGGCACCAGGGAGGCGGCCTGCCCCACGTCGACCGTGGCCGCCGGCAGCGGCACCTCACCGGAGGCGATCACCGTGCCGCCCCGGTCGGCCCAGGTGACGAGCGTCTGGTAGTTCATCTCCACCTGGCGGGACTGGTCGGTGGGGCTTTCCACCACCATGCGCTTGGTGTCGGCCACGATCCTGCCGGTGAGCACGCTGTCGGCGCCCTGGGCGTTGCCCACGACCTTGAAGGGGGTGCGCTTTTCGATCTCCTTGCACACGGCCTCGGTGAGCCGTTCGCCGATGTCGATGGCAGGCGTGGTGCGAAAGCTGTCGCACTGGAAGATCGGCACGTACACGGTGCGCACGTTGGAGGCGTACAGCGTGTTGTTGCCGAACCGGTAGGTGGCGCAGCCGGCCACGACGAGCGGCAGGAGCAGTGCCAGCGCGGCGGGAAGGATGGGAAGGGCACGACGGCGCATGGGTGACCGGCTCCGTGCCTAGAACAGTGGTGGCCCGGCCCCGCCAGTGTCCTGCCGCGCGATCACCGCGTCAGCCTCGGCGATCGCGTCGAGCTCCGCCTCCTTGAGCGAGTCAGGATTGAGCACCCGCGTGAGCAGCGGGAAGGGGTCGTCGGAGACATCCTGCAGGTCCTTGATGGTATCGAACTTCTGCCGCGCCTGCTGGGCGAGCATCGTCTTGGGGTAGTCGCGCGCGATGAGTGCGTAGTAGATGCGGGCCGAGGAATAGTGCTTGCCCTTGGCGTAGAACTCGGCCCGCTGCCAGTGCCGCAGCGCCAGCTGGGAGGCGATCTCGCCACGCGCCTTCTGCACACGGTCCTCGTCCTCGCGAGTGAGCTGATCGGGGAACTGCACGAGCAACTGTTCGGCGAGGATCTCGGCCTCGTCGAGGATGCCCCCCTCGTAGCCCGGCCCCTGGTAGGCACGCAACTTGGCCTGCAGGCCAAGCAGGTGGGCCTGGAGCAGGAAGTCGCTGTCGGGATACTCGCTGCGCAGCAGGCCGTAGAAGTAGTCGGCATCGAGCCACTGGCGGTCGAGGAAGTGGGCGTTGGCCTGGGCCATGATGCTGTCGTCGGCGAGCGGCCCGCGCGGGTCGTTGATGCGCACGTGGTCGTAGGCCTTGAGCGCCCGGCCCTGGGTGTCGAACAGGGGTCGGCTGCGATCGAACAGGTTGGGCACGATGACGGGCAGATGATCACGCTGGTCGACGGCGACCCAGTACTGCGCGATGATGAACTGCCGCTGGGCGATGCGGTCGAGGTGTCGGGTGTTGGCATACTTCTTCACCAGTTCGTCGTAGCAGTCCTCGGCCTTCGGGTACTGGTCGGTGAAGAACAGGCATTCGGCCAACTGCCAGAGGCCGTCCTCCTCGAGGGCCGAGTCGGGCCAGCGGTCGACGACCTGCTTGTACTTGGGAATCGCCTCGCGGTACTTGCCGGCGCGGAACAGCGTGTCGGCCTCGGCCAGTGCCTTGCGGGCCACGGTTTCGTTGGGGCCGCGGCCCACGAGTTTCTTCCACCGTTTGTTGACGTTCTCGCCGCGGAAGTAGTCCCAGCCGATGTCCCTGGGGCCGGCCTGGTATTCGGAGGAGATCACGTCGGAGTCGGACGTGTCGCCAGCGACGTCCGTGGAGCCCGCGTCCTTCTTCCAGGGCCAGGTGGGCGCCTTCAATGTCGCGCACCCTGCGGCGGCCGCGGCGCAGACGGTCGCTGCGACCAGGAACGGGCGGGCCATGGTGGGGCGGGTGACGGACATGAGGGCGGGTCTCGAGGCGGAGGGTCAGGGTGTGCGTCTGCGGCCGCGTGACTGGGTGGGCACGCGAAGCGGCCGGCCGAGGAGGTGGGCGAGCAGCGTGTTCATGATTCCGCGCACCTCGCCACCCACGGCGGCCGGAAGGTCGACGGACCGGCATGGCACCCGCTCGTCGGCCAGCGCCCGCAGGGCGGCCATGGCCGGCGCCGAGACGGAGATGACGGCCCGCCGGCCACGGCGACAGCGGCCGCAGAGCACACCGCCGTCCAGCATGCCGAAGGCGGTGCGGGTTCCCGCCGCGAGCGGCTCGTGGCATTCGGCGCATCGCGACAGGGAGGGCGCGTGGCCCAGGATGCGCAGCATGGAGAGTTCGGCTCGGCCGAGCAGGGCCGGCACGGCGGCGTCGTCGCCGTCCCAGCCCGATAGTTCCCGCAGGGTCGCATGCGCCACCTCGAACAGTTCCGGTTGCGGATCGGCATCGGCCGTGAGGGCATCGAGCAGTTCGGCCACATGCAGTCCGCCATGCACCGCCGCCAGACTCGTGCCCACCCGGAAGCGCCGCTCCAGGCTGGCCTCGGTCAGCAGGTCGAGGCCCGCCGCAGACCTCCGCAGGACGAGTACCTGACAGCAGGAAAGCAGGTCAAGGGCGGCATCGAAGCTGCTCTTTGGCCGCCAAGCCCCCTTTGCCAGAGCCCGTACCTTGCCAAACTCACGGCAGTACAGGGTGACCACGCTGCTCGTGTCGCCGAAAGGCGTGGCACGGATGACGATCGCCCGGGACTTCTCAGCGGCCATGGTTCGCGGGCGTCCTGTCGCGTTCCACCCGCACCAGGTCGATGCGGCGCCGCGTGGCGGCCAGCACTTCCAGCCGCACACCGTGCGACTCGATGCGTTCGCCGACCTCGGGGATGCGGCCGAATTGGTGGAACACGAAGCCCCCGATGGTCTCGAAGTCCTCCTCGGCGGGCAACTGCACGCCGAGCCGGGCGTTGACGGCGGCGATGCGCACATGCGCCAGCACCTCGCAGGCGTCGGGCGAGAGCACGCGGAAGCCGTCGGCGAACGCCTCGTCGTGCTCGTCGGCGATCTCGCCCACGATCTCCTCAAGCGCATCCTCGATCGTCACCAGGCCGGACACGCTGCCAAACTCGTCGGTGACGATCGCCATGTGGGTGTTGCCGCGCTGGAACTCGAGCAGCAGCTTCTGCACGCTCATCGACTCGGGCACGAACCAGGGGGGACGAAGCAGCGGTCGCAGGGCGTCGGGGCCCGCGCCGGCCGCCGGCCGGCCCTCGGAGAGCCGCGTCAGCACGTCGCGGGTGTGGAGGATGCCCACCACGTCGTCGGGTGCCGCATCCCAGACCGGCAGCCTGGTGTGGCCGCTCGCCGCCGCCAGCCGCACGGCCTGCTCCCAGTCGCTGGCCAGGGGGATCGTGGTCATGCGGATGCGTGGCGTCATGATCGCGGCCACACGGACCTCGTCGAGGCCGATCACGCCGCGAATCATGTCGCGGGCGGCGCCCTCCAGACGGCCGGCGCGATGCGCCTCGTCGACGACCAGCCGCAGTTCGTCGCGCGGGCGGTCTTCGTCCGCCGCGGTGCCGCGCCGCCCGACGCCGGCGAGCCGCGCCGCCAGCCCGCCCAACTGGGCCACCACGGGGGTGATGAGCCGCACCACGGGCCGCCAGGCGGACCAGGTGGCGACCACGATCCAGGGCCCCGCGAATCGCACCAGCAGCATCGGCACCACCACCAGCACCAGCCACACCAGCGCGATCCAGCCGCCCACGGCCGACACGCCCACGGCCAGCGATTCGTCACCGGCCGCGGCGATGCCCCGAAATGCCAGCAGCGTGGCCACCACGGCGGCGATCACGACGACCGACGCTGCCACGAAGGCGACGGCCTCGCTGGCGGCGATGATCTCCTCGTAGTGTCGGGCACGGCCGCGGGCCAGGCATAGCTCCTGGAGCCTGTGACGCTGGGTGCCTCGTACCGCCCGGGCCTGCACGGCCGCGAGGCTGGCGAGCATGAGCAGGACGAGCGCCGCTTCCACGCCCAGCGACTGCGATGCGTTCATGAGGCGGTCCGGCGGCGGCGCGGCGGCACGGGCAGGCCGGCGGCGGCCATCCACTCCCGCTCCGTGGCACGCATGCGGCGGCGGGAAGCGGGGTCGCGGTCGTCGCAGCCGGCCAGGTGCAGAACACCGTGGATCACGTAGTACGCCAGTTCATGCCGTGGCGCCCAGCCGAGTTCGCGGGCGGCGCGACGAGCGGTCTCGGCACTGACGGCGATGTCGCCGCGCAGCCCCTCTCCGCGTCCGGCCAGGTCGAAGGTGAGCACGTCGGTGGGGCCGGGGATGCCCAGCCAACGTTCGTGAAGCACGGCGATCGCTTCGTCGTCGAGCACGAGCACGCCGATCTGGGCCCGGTCGATTCCGGCGGCCTGCAGGGCGGATCGCACCACCCGCCGCAGCCAGGCGCGGTCGATCCGCAGCAGCCGCTGGCGGTCGGCGATCTCGACGCCGACCGCCGGCGCCCGGGCGGAGGCCGCGCGGGAAGGCTTCACGACGCGGTCCTCTGGTCGGGGTATTTCACGCGACCATGGTAGACGGCCGTCAGGCTCTTCACGAGGCTCTGCTCCACAATCCCCAGTTCCTCGAGCGTGAGGCCGCATTCGTCGAACTGGCCGTCGAGCAGCCGCTTCATCGCCAGTTCGTGCACCAGGTGCGCGATCCGCGCCGGTGTCGGCTCCGTGAGCGTGCGGCTGGCACTCTCCACCGCGTCGGCGAGCATCAACACGGCCGACTCGCGCGTGCTGGGCTTGGGCCCGGGGTAGCGGTAGCTCTGCTCGTCGACCTCCTCGCCGTGCGGATCGGCCTGCGATCGCTCGGCGGCACGGCGGTAGAAGTACTCCACGAGCGTGGTGCCGTGGTGTTCGGCGACCAGGTCGATGATCGGCTGGGGAAGGTTGTACTGCCGCGCCAGTTCGACCCCCTCCTTGACGTGCGCGATGATGATCAACGTGCTCATGGCCGGCACCAGCGACTCGTGCCGGTTCTCCTTGCCCTGGTTCTCGACGAAGTACGCCGGTTTGAGCATCTTGCCGATATCGTGGAAGTAGGCGCCCACCCGCACGAGCAGGCCGCGGGCCCCGATTGCCTGGGCCGCCGACTCGGCCAGGCTGGCCACGTTGATGGAGTGGTTGTAGGTGCCGGGGGCGCGACGCACGAGTTCCTGCAGGAGGGGATGCGCCACGTCGCCCACCTCCAGCAGGCTGAGATCGGTGAGCACGCCGAACCATCGTTCCACGAAGGGCAGCAGCCCGGTCATGAGAAATCCGGCCAGCAGGGTCCACACGCCCGTGCGGCCCGCCTCGTAGAGAAGTTGGGCGTCGAGGGAGCGTTCCTCGAGCAGGCTGGAGCCGATCTGCGTGAGCGTGGCCACCGCCCCGGCCCACAGCCCCACGTAGATGAGCTTGCTGCGGCTGCGGATCCGCCCCATCCAGAACACGAGCGCCGCGGCTGCCGCGGCCAGCGTCACGTAGGTGGAGAGTCCCCAGCCCAAGCCCACCACGACGACCAGCGCCACTTCGGCGGCCAGCAGCAGCGCCAGGTCTTCTTCAAAAGCGATGGCCACGGTCATGGCGAACACGAGCAGCGGCACGATCTCCGCCTGCCAGGCGTTGCTCGACGACAGCATGCAGAGCACGACCGTGCCCGCGGAAAGCCCCAGCAGCGCGGCGACGTTGCCCAGGTTGTCGAGCACCTGGCGATGATGGAGGTGGATATAGAAACCGGACAGGGCGAACATCGCCGCGAACAACCCCAGCATCGCCAGCGTGCGTGCCACCCGCTGGCGGGTTTCCCGCTGGCGCAGAAACTCATCGTGTTCGCGGTGCAGCAGGACCAATCCGCTTTCAGACACAGGGACGTTGGCCTCGGAGAGGATGTCTCCCCGGGCATAACGCACGTACTGCGTGGGGGTTTTGGCCACGGCTTCCCGCTTGGCGCGGGCGGTGCCATCGCGGTCGATTTCCAGCGTGCCGGAGAGCCGCGATTCCACCCAGGTGAAGACCCGGTCGGCGAACGGCCCCGCCCCCAGAGCCTCCGCGATCCGCGCTTTGAGACCGGCCTTGGCCTCCACGAGCAGCACGCCCGGCACCTGGACGCGGACGGTCTCGGCCGGGTTGCCCACGGGATGCACGTCGATCTCGTTCTGGTTTCCCTCGTCGTAGGCGTGCTGGATCTTCTCCAGCACGCCTTTGTTCTCCAACTCGGTGAAGGCCTGATCGACCGACTTCTCGAAGAGTTGCAACTTGTCCTTGGCGTCGATGCGGGAACGGAAGAACTGGAAGTCGCGCACGGCGTCGGCGGCCATCCTCTCCGTCGCGGCCTTGTCGGCGGCGACTTTGTCGGCGGCGACTTTGTCGGCCGCTGGCTCCTCGGCGGCCGCGGGGGCCACCTGCTGCTCCTTGCCGCCGTCGTCGACGGCATCGGGATTGGCCGCAGGAGACGACGCGGCCTCGTCGGCGACGTCCGGGACGGCCGCGGCGATCTCGCCTCGCGACGCGGTCGTCTCGCCACGGCCCAACTCGGGGGGCTCCGGAGCCACCGGCGCCGCGACGGGCGCGGGCAGGGCGTCGAACGCGGGCTTGGCCTCGGGGGCGAACTCGAGCCACACGTCCAGGATCGAAGCGTCGAGCGTCTCGGCGGCGGCGATTTCCGCCGCCCTGTTCTTGAGACCATCACGCAGCCTGATCACCGGCGCCTTGTCCTGCGTGTAGACCACCCGCACCTTGGCGGCGGCCCGCTCCTGGGCCGTGCGCGTGGCCTCGGGGTCGGGCTTTTCGAACGCCACGCGTGACACGACGCCCCGCGGCGGCACCCAGCCCAGGCGGAATGGAAACGGCTCCTCCCAACCGCGCACGATCACGAGCAGCACCGCGGCGGTCGCCAGGCACAGCCCCAGCCGGGCCAGCACCTCGGGCCGCGAAACCCGAGCGCCCAGATCGGCCCAGAAACCCTGCGGCAGGACATCGGCGGAAGCACCCCGCCTGCCACGGCGGCGGATCGGTGATGGCAGCGATGGTGTGCTCATCGTCGGATCACCGGTCGTAGGCCTCGACGATTCGCTGCACCAGCGCATGCCGCACGATGTCGGCGCCGCCCAGTTGCACCCTGCCGCAGCCGGGCACACCCTGCAGCCGACGCATGGCGTCGACCAGCCCGCTCGAGCGGTCGGCCGGCAGGTCGATCTGCGTGGTGTCGCCGGAGATCACCATTTTCGACCCGATGCCGAGCCGCGTCAGGAACATTTTCATCTGCGCGACGGTCGTGTTCTGCGCCTCGTCGAGGATGATGAAGGCGTTGTTGAGCGTGCGGCCGCGCATGTAGGCCAGGGGAATCATCTCCACCACGTCCTGCTCGGTGAGCCGCTTGAGGTGCTCGTAGTCCATCATCTCGCGGAGTGCGTCGAGCAGCGGCCGTAGGTAGGGATTGATCTTGGCCTGCAGATCGCCGGGCAGGTAGCCGAGGCTCTCGCCGGCCTCCACGGCCGGCCTCACCAGCACGATCTTGCGCACCTGCTCGGCCCGCAATGCCGCGACCGCCATGGCCACGGCGAGAAACGTCTTGCCACTGCCCGCCGGTCCCGTGCAGAGCACGATGTCGTGGTCGCGGATGGCCTGTACGTAGTCGGCCTGGCCGGCCGACTTGGGCACCAGCGGCCGGCCGGGAACGTGCACTTCGATGGGGTCGTGACGCAGGGGCACGGTGGCCCCTGTGGCCACGGCGAGGAGCCGGTCCAACTCGGCGACCTCGACCGCGCCGTGCTCCCGCACCATGCGGTCGAGTTCCTCGAACACCTCGGCGGCGCGGATCACCGCCGGCTCGTCGCCGTCGATGTGGATGGCATCGTCGCGGGCCGAGACGCCCACGCCCAACGCGCTGCGGATGCGCCGCAGGTGCTGGTCCCGCGGTCCGAAGATCGCACCAAGCCTTTTGGAGTCGACGACCGCGATAGTGGTGCGGGGCATCGAAACCCGCGGCGACTAGACGTGCCGGCGGTCTCGGGGACATGAAGAAACGATCTACCCCAGTACTATAACCCACGGCCCGCCCGGCAACGGGCAAACAGCGTGGAGTGGCCTTTTTCGGCCTCCTACCCCGCTGGCCAGCGGCCCAGCACCCACAGTAGCCAGGCCACGGGCGCGGCAAACAGCGGTGAGTCGACGAGGTCGAGGAAACCGCCCAGACCACCAAGCGATCGTCCCGAGTCCTTCGCGCCGGACTCCCGTTTGACCAGCGACTCGGCCAGATCGCCCGCCGTGCCGCACAGGCCGACGACGATTCCAAACACGGGCCAGCCGCCCCACGGTCGCCACGGAGCCGCGTCCCAGTACTCGACGACGAACCACGATGCGGCCAGCGCCGCGAGCAGCGATGCGGCGGCTCCCTCCCAGGTCTTGCCCGGGCTCAACCTGGGGGCCATGCGGTGCCTGCCCAGCAGCGAACCCACCACGTAGGCGGCCACATCGCCCGCCTTGACCACCGCCACCAGACTCACGAGCGGCAGGAGTCCCGCGCGGCCCGGCCCCTTCGCCTGCGGGCCGAGATTCTCCGCGCCCACCAGTCGCAGCCCCACCATGAACGCCACCGGCAGGCCGATCGCCGTCGCGATGAGAAATCCGGCGGCCAGCCGGTCGATCGAGCCACCGCCACGGCTGTAGCCTGCGATCTCGGCGAGGAACATCGATCCCAATGCGGTCCCACATGCCACCGCCGCCCAGCCCATCGCGCCCACCGGGGCGGGGCCAGCGCCGTGGGTGGCGAAGGCCTGGGTGCCGACGGCGGGCGCCAGCACGATGCACAGCGTCGCGATCTGCACCAGCCAGCGGCGCACCGGCATGCCGCGGGCGGTGCAGAGCCGGGCCGCTTCGGCGGCGCTTCCCAGGGCGAGGGTCAGGGCCAGCGGCATCAGCCACCAGGCCGGGGGTGCGCCCTTGAAGCCCGTGGCATCGGCCCAGGCGAGCGCCCCGAATGTGCCCAAGGCGAGCGTGGCGACGAGGGCGCGAGAAACGAAGGTGCCGCCACGTCCATGAGCCGGCGGCAGGGGAGGAGGCTGGTTCACGACGGCGACAGCCCCCCGTAGCGTCGGTCGCGCTCGGCGAATGACACCAGCGCCTCGTCGAGGTGGGTCGCGGTGAACTCCGGCCAGGTCACCGGCGTGACCCACAATTCGGCGTAACTGATCTGCCAGAGCAGGAAGTTGCTGAGCCGCATCTCGCCCGCCGTGCGGATCAGCAGGTCCGGGTCGGGCATGCCCGCTGTGTCGAGCCGCGCTGCGAACGTCGCCTCGTCGATCGCTGCGGCCTGGAGCAGCCCCGCGGCGGCGTCGCTGGCCAGGCTACGGGCCGCCGCCACGATCTCGCCGCGCGAACCGTAGTTGATCGCCAGGCAGAGCCGCATCCCGTCGTTGCCGGCGCACAATTCCACGGTGCGGTCGAGGGCCGCCAGCGTCGCCGCGGGCAGCCCGTCGCGGTTGCCGATCACCGAAAGCCGGATCCGCTGCCGGAGCAGCAACGCCCGCTCCTCCACCAGGTATTGCTCGAGCAGGTGCATGAGAAAGGCCAGTTCGGCCTCCGGCCGGCGCCAGTTCTCGCTCGACAGGCAGTAGAGCGTGAGTTGGCCGATGCCGCGGGCCACGCACTGTTCGGTGACCGTCCGCACGCTGACCACGCCGCGGCGATGTCCCTCGATGCGCGGCAGGCCGCGGCGCTGGGCCCAGCGGCCGTTGCCGTCCATGATGATGGCCACGTGCCGGGGCAGGCGGCCGTCCGCCGCCGCGCCGGGACGGGGAGCATCCCCGGGGGCGGCCGCTGGCATCAGGCGGTCGCCGGCGCGCGGGGCTGGGGTCGTGGCCATGATGGTCGCCGGGTCGTGGAGGACTCGCAGAACATGGTTTGGTCGCGGTCGGGGCCGACCGACACGATCGACACCGGCCGGCCCAGCAGCTCGCCGATCCTCTCCAGGTAGCGGCGTGCCGCCGCGGGCAGGGCCGCATGGTCGCGGACCGTGGTCAGGTCGTCCTGCCAACCGGGGAGCGACTCGTAGACGGGAACCGCACGAGCCAGGTCAGTCACGTGACTGGGGAACTGCGTGACCCGGCGGCCATCGATCTCGTAGGCCGTGCAGATGCGGAGTTCGTCGAGCCCGCCCAGCACGTCGAGGAGCATCACGGCCAGTTCATCGACGCCGGACAGGCGGGCCGTGTACCGGGCGGCGACTGCGTCGAACCAGCCGCACCGGCGCGGCCGCATGGTGACCGTGCCGTACTCGCGGCCGCGTTCGCGGAGGTGCTGGCCCACGGCGTTGTCCTGCTCCGTGGGCAGCGGGCCGCCGCCGACCCGGGTGGAGTAGGCCTTGACCACGCCGATGACGCGATCGACCCAGCGACCGGGCACACCCGATCCGCTGGCCACGCCAACGCCCGAGGAATTGCTGCTGGTCACGAAGGGGAACGTGCCGTGGTCGATGTCGAGCAGGGCGCCCTGGGCGCCCTCGAAGAGCACGCGCTTGCCGTCCTCGACCGCGTCGAGCAGGTAGGCGGTGGTGTCGGCCACACAGGACCGCAACCGTTCCGCATAACCGGCGTACTGGGCGTGGATCGCGTCGGCGTCGAGCGGCGGCGTGCCCGCTGCCTGCCAGCCTGAGAGCAGACGGTTTTTGAAGTCGACCACGTGGCCGAGCCGGGCCCGAAAGTCGTCGCGGTACAGGTCGCCAAGTCGGATGGCCAGTGCCCGGCCCACCTTGTCGCGGTAGCAGGGGCCGATACCGCGGCCCGTGGTTCCGATCGCGCCGCCTCCCGACAGGCTGCCGTCGAGGAGTCGATCCTCGGCGATATGCCAGGGAAATACGACGTGGGCTCGGTCGCTGATCTGGAGTTTTCCGGCCACGCGGACGCCGCGCGACTCCAGGCCGTCGATCTCCTCGATGACGCGGGCCGGGTCGAGCACCACGCCACCGGTGATCACGCAGGCCACGCCGTCGCGGAGGATGCCGCTGGGGATGAGCGACAGTTTCCAGGTCTGTCCGGCCGACACCACCGTGTGTCCGGCGTTGGCCCCGCCCTGGTAGCGGACGACGATGTCGTGATTTCCGGTGAGGATGTCGACGAGTTTGCCTTTGGCCTCGTCGCCCCACTGCAGACCGATGACGCAGGTACCGGGCACTGTTGCGGGGTCCTCACGACGCGGAAAGAAACGGAGGCTGCGGACGTGAGACCTCCCCACAGAGTGTAAAACCGCGGAAAATCGGGTCAAGCACAGGTGTCGGCCGGCCCGCGTGTGCAACAATCGAAGCGGCCCTCGGCGTCCGTCGTCATGAAACCACTCCCCGGAACCGCGTACCACGTCACCGCCGCCGATCGCGGTCGGACGCTGGCCGCGTTCCTGCGCGGGCGGCTGGAGGGGGCCAGTTGGTCCCGCGCCCAGCAACTGGTGCGGTCGCGGCACGTGCTCGTGCACGGCAACGTGTGCACCGACGCCGCCCGGCGGCTCAAGGAGGGGGAGGTGGTGAAGGTCCTGCAGGTGGCCGCGACGGCGCCGCCCGACGCCGGGCAGGTGCGCATCGTGCACCTCGATGACGACGTCGTGGTCGTCGACAAGCCGACCGGCGTGACGACCACGCGGCACCACGAGGAACTGGCCTGGCCGGCCCGCCGCCGGCAGTTGCAACCAACGCTGGAGGAACTGGTGCCCGAGGCGATCACCCGGCACCTGGCCGCCCGCCAACCCCCGGCGCGGCGCGCGGGCCGCCGCCGCGTGCCACCGGTGCGACCCGTGCACCGCATCGACCGCGAGACGAGCGGCCTCGTGGTGTTCGCGCGGAACGTGCCCGCCAGCCGCATCCTGGCGGAACAGTTCCGCCTGCACGTCACGCAGCGCCGCTACCTGTCGCTGGTGGTGGGCCGCGTCGCGGCCCGCACGATCCGTTCGCGGCTGGTGCGCGACCGCGGTGACGGCAGGCGCGGTTCAGGCACCGGGGCCGACGGCAAGGAGGCGGTCACACACGTCTCGCCCGTCGAGCACTTCGGCGACGACTACACGCTCGTGGAGTGCCGGCTGGAAACGGGACGCACGCACCAGATCAGGATCCATCTGTCGGAGGCCGGCCACCCGGTGTGCGGTGAACGTGTCTATGTGGCGACCCGCCGCGACGCTGCGCGGGACGACTCGCGGGCGCCGCGGGTGATGCTTCATGCCGCGGAACTCGGGTTCGTGCACCCGGTCACGGGCGCGACCCTGCACTTCGAAAGCCCGCTGCCGGCCGACATGCGCCGGGTGCTCGAGGCCCTGCGGCGCGTGAGCCGAGGCTGACCGCTGCGCTCACAGCCCATTGAGCCCGGGGGCCTCGCCCCCCCGGCGCGTGGCCGCGGCCGTCCACACCTCCGCATCGACCGCATCTTCCACGAACCGCACCGCCCCGTCGGCCAGCGCCACGTGAACGCCCCCGGGATGCCGGCTGCGGGCCGTGCGCCAGCCGTAGCCGGCGTAGAGCCGCGACCTGTCGGTGGTGTTCATCACCACGCCAATGCAGTCGATCGTGCGGTCGTTGGGCAGCCGCCGATGATTGTAAAGCGTGGTCCGGTACTCACCGTTGGCCCAGGAGAACCCGCGCAGGTCGGTGTAGTTCCAGAACATCGGGCTGCCACAGAGAGCATCAGACAGCGGGGCGGCGAGCGTGAAGGCGTAGGCCGTGGCGGGATCGACACTGGAGCCGTCGCGTGTGGCCGTGGGGCCGGCGCCGAGGATGCTCTCCGAGAAGGCCACGGTCTTGGAGAGTCCGTCGGAGACGTTGCGGGTCCGGATGGCGGAATTGACGAAAAACAGCCCATCGGTGCCGAACGGCGTGCCGCCGCCAGCACCCGAACCGGTGCAGGCGGCGTAGTTGGTGGGACCGAACAGCGGGGACACGGGGCTGCCGCGATCGCTGGGGCAGAGGAACAGGTTCAGCGTCAGCGCCACGATCGGCTTGTTCTGCGGGGCGATGGCGTCGGGCCGCAGGTCGGTGTACAGGGGCACCGTGAGGTCGAGGCCGCGCAGCACCTGCTCCTGCTCGTAGTAGGGGGCCAGGTGCGCGAGTGCCGACCAGCGGAAATACTGGTGGGGGAAGTTCGGTTTCTCCGGCCAGGCGCGAGATTCCGCACCCAGGGGAAAGCATCCACGCGCCGATTCGTGCAGGGCCGCCGCGAGAGCCACCTGCCGGAGATTGTTGGCGCAGTGGGTGCGGCGACCAGCCTCGCGGACCGACTGCACGGCGGGCAGGAGCAGGGCCGCGAGAATGCCCAGAATGGCGACGACCGACAGCACTTCGACGAGCGTGAAGGCTGCCCTGATGCGTTGGGGAGCGTTCATCGCCCCGCCGCGGGCGGCCCACGGCGACGCACCATGCCCGCCGCCAGCACCGCGCCTGCCACGAGCACGAACCCGGTCGCCGGCTCCGGCACCACCGTCACGATGCCGCCCACCTGACCAAAATCGAACGACGACGCGACGCCCAGCAGGGTGCCCGCGGTGGAGAAGCGGTAGATGCTGCCGGTGTAGCCCGACACGCTGCCCGCCAGCAGTTCGCCCCCTGAGAGTCGGGCCAGCGGCCCAACCTCGTATGGGCCGCCCACGGCACCGAACACCGTGGCCGTCGGTCCAGGGAGCGTGGTGGTGTAGATCGCACCGTCCTGCACGCTGGCCGAGTAAAGCGTGGTGCCGGTGAGGACGAGACCGGCGGGTCCGTAAGTCGACGGCGTCGCCGAACTGGCGGCTGTGCCCACCACGGCGCCGCTCGAATCGAACTTCCTTACCGTGCCGGTGATGTTTTGGCCGTCATACGACGACGCGCTGACATAGAGCGTGCCATCGGCGGCCACGGCCAGTCCCGGGCTGCTGCTCTGGTCGAGCGAGGTGCCCGTCGTGTAGTTCGATACAGCTGGTGACCCACCGTTCCATCCGGTCACCTTCAGCACCGGCCCGGTGTTGCCGTAGAACGGGTTGCGGCCCACGAGCATGTCGCCGTTCGCTCCAGGCTTGAAGGCGATCGCAGCAGGCCGCTGTGATGCGGCACTGAGCGTCACGACGTTGGAGAGCGTGTTGGTGCCAGGTGCGTAGCGCAGGATCTTGGGCGCGATCGACCCGTCTGGCGAGCCGGAGTCGCCGATGTAGAGATTGCCATCCGGGCCGACGGCCAGCGCCGAGGGAGAAGTCAGGGTCAAGCCGCCGCTCGGCTGCAGCGTCGTCACGGTGCCGCTCGAATCATTCGAATCGAAGCGATATAGTCCCCCGAGGCTCAAACTCACCGCGTACACCAGGTCGGCACGCACAGCCTGCGGCCCCCAGGCGGCCCCCAGGATGAGGAGCGTGGCGGCAACGAGGCGGTTGCTGCGGTAAGTCATGGTTGATTCCGCGGGAGGGGAGGGGGCGGCGGCAGATTTCGGACTCTACATCCGAGGCAGCGGCATTCGCAAGCCACCGGTAGCGCGAGTTGCCCGACTAGGATTCGAACCTAGACAAAGGGAACCAAAATCCCTTGTGCTACCGTTACACCATCGGGCAGTGGGCCAGGGAACGGCCCCAGCATACCGCAGTGTTCGCAGCCCCGCAGCGGCCGGCTGCTCGCGATCGAGGAAGCCAGGAACGGGGCGGTCGAGGCCTTCCTGGTCGAGCCATGCGCGAGCAGACCGTGGAACGAGTCTGCCGGAGCAGGATACGACGACAGCCGACCGGGGAAACCCTCGGCGTTTCCACCGGTCGGCCACGTGGAAAAAGGTCAGGCATGACTTTTTCCACGGACAGCTAGGCGGGCGGTGTTTCCGTGGGGGGCTTGGGGAGCTTGTTGGTCACGGCGAACGACAACTGCTCCAGTTCGATCGCCAGATCCACCCCCACGTTCTGCACGTGGACGGGCAGAGAGAGCGTCACCGGGGCAAAGTTCACGATCCCCTCGATCCCTGCGGCGACCAGCATGTCGGCGGCCTCCTGCGCCCGTTCCGCGGGCACCACGATCATGCCCAGCCGGATGCTCCTGTCGCGGACGGTGGCAGCGAGTTCGTCGATGTGCTGGATGCGGATGCCCTGGATCGTCTGTCCAACCTTCGCCGGATCGGCATCGAAAGCGGCGGCGATGGAGAAGTTCTGCCGGCCGAAGCCGCGGTATCCGAGCAGGGCCTGTCCGAGATTGCCGACGCCCACCATGACGACCGGCCACCCGTGATTCGTGCCCAGGATGTCACGCATGGCGCGGATCAGTTCGTCGCAGCGGTATCCGACGCCGGGATAGCCGAACTGGCCAAAAAACCCCAGGTCCTTGCGGACCTGGGCGTCGCTGAACCCGAGCAGCGTGCCCAACTGGCCCGAGGAAATGGTGTGCTGGCCCGATGACTCCAGCCGCTGGAGCTCGCGGAGGTAGAGGCTGATGCGACTGACGACCACCTTGGGCACGGACGCGTCGGACGGAGCATCACCCGGTTGTGACGGCTGAGGTCTTGATTCCACCATGGGAAAGCCTGCGGGATGCGGGCCTGAAGAGGCCCCGACTCTACCGGCCGGGAAGGAAACTACCAAGAAAGGGCCGGTTTCAGGTGGGGTTGCGCCGGTTGTGACGTGCCTGGGAGGCTGGAAAAACGCGGGCGGTTGGGTGGAGTGTTCAACCTGCGGGGAGTTTGTGGCCGATCCTTGAAGAGCGGGGTAAGGGCCTCCCTGCCCCGCGCCCAGGCGTTTCGTTCCCCAGTTCCTTCCCGTTTCCAGGAGTCCGCCTCGACAGGGGCGGCAGACATGAAGAGTACGTGGCTTTGTTGTCTGCTGGCGCTCGCAGCCATCGTGACGTCGGTGCAAACCGCCGACGCCGCGTATTGCGGGCTGGCCAGCTACAGGCACGGCGCCGCGAAGATGACCACGGTCAGCTTCGCCAGCGCGCGGGCCGGATGTTCGAGTTGTGATGTGTCCGACGAACCGACGTGTGCCGCACGGCCATCGTGCTGTGGGACGCGGCTCGTCAAGGACGTCGTGTACGAGCAGAAGCAGTACACCTGCTACAAGACGATCTGCGAGAAGGTCGTCGAGCAGCGGGAGATCGACTGCATCCGCTACGAGACGGAGAAGTCGTTCAAGGACGTCGAGTACACCGTCTGCAAGCCGGTATGGGAGACCCGTTCGCGCACCATCAACTACACCGTCTGCAAGCCGGTGTG
>QWPN01000137.1 GCA_003671185.1 Planctomycetota bacterium | reverse complement strand
GAGCCGGAGGGCGGCACGAACCTCGAGGAAGACAGGTTGTGGCTGCAGACGATCCGTCCCGTCGAACCGGGCGAGGAGATTCTCATCGATTACAGCTGGCCGGCCGACGCGGCGATCCCCTGCCGCTGCGGAGCGACGAGCTGCCGGGGCTGGATCGTGGATCCGGCGGAACTCCACCTGCTGACGACGCCGCAGGCCGATCCGCAGCCGGAGTGAACCGGCCCTGCGCCGCCCGCTCGGGCATGCCGGCCGGCTGGCACACCGCCGGCTGGACTGTCGTCGTCGCCCTCACGCTGCTGGCGTGCTACGGACTGTCGCGGCTGCGCATCGATGACGACCTGAGGGCCCTGGTGCGGAACGGCAGTGCCGATTTCCGCACCACGGATGAGGTGTCCGCCTTGTTCGGCGCGCCCGACCACGACTGCATCATCCGGGCCGCGGCCCGCTCGGGCGACATCTTCGACGCTGCCGCCCTGGCGCAGCTGCGCGACACGGTGGGCCGCCTGCGGCAGATCGACGGAGTCGAGGACGTGCGTTCCATCTTCGACGTGCGCCGCCAGGGCGCCGCCGGGGCCCTGCTGCCGGTGATTCCCCGCACCCGCGACGACCTCGATGCGGAGGCCCGGGCCGCCGCCAAGGCCCGCGCCGCGCGGCACCCCCTGGTGGCCGGCCACCTGCTCTCCGCCGACGCCGCATCCTCGCTCCTGCTCGTGCGGCTGGCCCCCAACGCCGACCGTCCGCCGCTGCTGCCCGAGGTGATCGCCGCGATCGAGCGCACCATCGACGCCCCCCGTGGCCTCTCCTCCGCCCTCGACCTGGAACTCACCGGCCTGCCGGCACTGCGAGAACAGGCGGCCCGCAGCCTGCGTCGCGACATGCTGATCTTCAACTCGCTGGGCCTGTCGCTGGCGGTCGTGCTCTCGGCCGTCGTGGCCCGCAGCCTGCGATCCACGGTGGTCGCCTGCGTGCCACCCTTCGTGGGCGCCGTGTGGGCGATGGGCATGCTCGGCCTGTGCGGCACCCCGGTCAACATCCTCACCAGCGTGGTTCCCTCGCTGGCCCTCGTGGTGGGGACCTGCGACTCCATCCACTTCATCGAGGACATGCGACGCAGCGTGCGCCGGGGCCTCGCGCCGCTGGCCGCTTCCAGCGGCGCGATCAGCCGCGTGGGCTGGGCCTGCGGCCTGACGAGCCTGGTGACGGCGATCGGCTTCGCCTCGCTGGCGGCGGCGCAGATCGACGCCGTGCGCTCCTTCGGGATCGCGGCCGCCGTGGGGGCGCTGGCCAGTTTTC
Organism: Planctomycetota bacterium; assembly: GCA_003671185.1. Taxonomy (GTDB): domain Bacteria; phylum Planctomycetota; class Planctomycetia; order Pirellulales; family UBA1268; genus QWPN01. The sequence goes on along the minus strand of QWPN01000137.1, from coordinate 7,502 downwards.
TGGCGGTGTCCCTGCTCACGCCGCTGATCGCTGCCACCGGTTTCTGCAGCGGCACGCGACTGGGCCGCTCGTCGCGCACGGCGGGCCGGTTGGCCAACCATCTGGCGGCAGTGTCGCTGCGTCACGCCCGGCCCATCGCCCTGGCCGGCGGCGGGCTCACCCTCCTGCTGGCGTTGGCCGGCGGCGGAATCGACGCCGACAACCGTGTGGTCGATTCCCTGCCCCGCGACGCGGCGGCCTCGCGGGCACTGCGCAGCGTCGATGATGATTTCGGCGGGGCGATGGGCGTGGACGTGGTGGTGGGCTGGCCGCACGACGTCGACTGGCGCGACGGGGTCGTGCTGGCGTCGCTCGACGACGTGCACGGCGTGCTCGACCGCTCCGGGGGCATCTCGCGGGCGATTTCGCTGTCCACGGTCGCGGCGCCCCTTCCCGATCGGGCCCGCAGCCGCCTCGACGCCGAGGACTTCCGCGACCTCGTGGCCCCGGAGTCGCGCGTGGCGCTGGTGCGGGCCCGAGTTCCAGACCTCGGATCGCGGGCCCTGGAGGGCGTCTACGACCGGGTCGACGCCGAACTGGAAGCACTGCAGCACAGGCATCCCGGCTGGAGATTCGAACTGACGGGCATGTCGGTTGTTTCGGCGCGGAACATCCGTCAACTCGTCCGCGATCTCGGCTCCAGCCTGCTGCTGGAGGTGGCCGTGATCGGCGCGATCCTGGCGTTGGCGTTCCGGTCGCCGCTGGCCGGACTCGTGAGCCTGGTGCCGAACGTGTTTCCGCTCACGGTCATCGCGGGCCTGCTCGTGGCCACGGGCCGGTCGCTCGACCCGGCCACCGTGATCGTGTTCAACGTCTGCCTGGGGCTGGCGGTGGACGACACCGTGCACCTGCTGTCGGCACTGGCCCGCCATCGTCAGGCCGGCGTCCCCATCGGCACCGCGGTGCGGCGGGCCGTGGCGGAGACGGGCAACGCCGTCGTCATCGGTGGTCTCGTGCTCACGGTCGGCTTCGCCACCGTGACCGCCAGCAGCGTGCCGACGCTGGCCGGCTTCGGCATGCTGGCCTGTGCCGCCGTGGCGGCGGCGACGGTGGCCGAACTCGTGTTCCTGCCCGCCCTGCTGGTGGCCACGGACGGGGCGGTGTGCCGGCGCCTGCCGGGGTTCCGCGACGGCATCTTCGGACCGCGGCCGGTGAAGCCTGGGACCGCTCAGCCGTGAGCCGCATGAGACGGCCGTGGGCATCACACGCGGCGGAAGCCGCCGCCCACCGGCTCAGGCGGTCGCGGCCATCACGTCGGCCAATTCCTCGAGCGTGTGCACGATCTGCTCCTCGGTGTGTTCGCAGGTGAGGAAGAAGCGCACGCGGGCGCCGCTCTCGCGAACCGCCGGGTAGAGGATGGGGCGGGCATTGATGCCGCGCTCCATGAGCAGTTGCGAGACGAGGATGGCCCGCGTGGAGCTGCCCACGATCACGGGGATCACCGGAGTGTCGCCGCTGCCGCCGGTGTCGAGTCCCGCGTCACGGGCCAGCTTGAGGAACAGTTCCGACCGCTCGCGCAGCCGCGTCACGCGCCAGGGCTCCCGGCGAATCACCCGCACGGACTCCAGGGCCGCGGCCGCATTGGGCGGGGAGCAGGCGGTGGAAAACACGAACGCCGGCGTGGTGAAGCCCAGGTAGCGGATCAGCCGCTCCGGCCCGGCCAGGTAGCCGCCCTGGGCGCCCAGCGCCTTGGAGATCGTGCCCATCCACAGGTCGCCCTCGCGGGCGTCAACACCAAAGAAGTCGCAGATGCCGCGGCCCTCGGGCCCCATCGTGCCGATGGAATGCGCCTCGTCGACGTACAGCAAGGCGTCGTGCCGCTTCTTGACCTCGATGAACCGCGGCAGGTCGGGGTAGTCGCCGTCCATGCTGTAGACGCCCTCGATCGCCACTACGACCCGCCGATACTTCCCGCGCAGGTCCCGCAGCAGTCCGTCGAGCTGGACATGGTCATTGTGGCGGAACGGTCGCTTGCCCGCCTGCGAGGCGGTGGCCCCCTGCATGATGCTGTTGTGCGCCAGCTCGTCGTAGAGGATCAGGTCGCCCGCGCCGAACAGGTGGTTGAACACCGATGCGTTGGTGCCGTAGCCGCAGGGAAACACCACGGCCCGCTCGGTGCCGATAAAGTCGGCCAGCGCGGCGTCGAGTTCGTCGAGGATCGTGTTGTTGCCGCCCACCATGCGGCTGGCCGACGCGCTGCAGCCGAAGCGATCGATGGCCTCCTTGGCCGCCCGCGTCACGTCCGGATGACCCGCCAGGCCCAGATAGTCGAAGCTTGTGAAACTGATCACATCGCGGCCGGCGATCGTGGCGGACCGCCCACGCACCCGCTCGTTGGCCAGCAGGAAGGGATTGTCGAGCCCGGCCTTCACCAGCCCGTCGAGGCGGTCCTCGAGAGCCTGACACTCGGGAAACGGTCCGGCGTCGACCGGCACGTCACGGGCCACGCGAGGCCGTGACGCCGGCGGCTCAGGCGGTGCGTCGCGGTCCGCCGCATCGAACATGCGCGCGGCGACGCAGTCGACGAGGTCGGCGCAGGTGCGGATGCCGTGCAGCCATGAGTCGTGGAACCGCATCCCATAGCGGCCTTCGATGCGGCTCAGCGCATCCAAAAACCGCGGCGCGTCGATGCCCACCTCGGCGAGCACGGTGTTGCGAGTGATCCTGGCGGTTGCGGACGGCGGCAGGGATCGCTCCAACTCCTCGACCACCACCCGTGTGATGGCATCCGTCGTGTGCGCTGCGGGCCGGCCCCTCTCTTGCAAGGAACTGCCAGCGATCCCGACCGTCTCGATTCCCACCGCCATGCGTGCCACCTCGTCCGTGAACGGCTTCCCACCTGTTGTTCCGCCCGCGCTTCCGTTTCGCGCCGCCGGCCGGACTCCGGTTATAGGAAAATCAGGGCCAACCGGCTGCGCGCGACGCGTTGCCGCGAGCCGCCCGACGACGCGCAACTCGGCTGTCGAAGCGCGGATTTCCCGTGCCAAACCCGCGGCTGGCAACTTGAAGCGGCGGCGTGGAGACTGCCGGCCGCAGGGGTCGAGCCGGTCGCGGTCACCCTGCCAGGAGTTTCCGCAGCACGAAGGGCAGGATGCCGCCCGCCCGGAACTGGTCGAGTTCCACCGGTGTGTCGATGCGCACCAGGCAGGGAATCTCCTTGACCCGACCGCCCCCGTCCGTGGCCCGCACCACGACGGTGCAGCGCGGGGTCAGGCCCTCGAAGGGGATGTCGAAGGTCTCCTCACCCGTCAGGCCCAGCTGTTGCCAGGGCTCCGGCAGCACCAGCGGCAGCACCCCCATGCCCACGAGGTTGGAGCGGTGGATGCGCTCGAAGCTGGCGGCCAGCACGGCCCGCACACCCAGCAGCATCGTGCCCTTCGCGGCCCAGTCGCGCGAGCTGCCCGTGCCATACTCGGCTCCCGCCAGCACAACGAGCGGCACGCCCCGCTCACGGTATTTCACCGCCGCGTCGTACACCGGCATCACGTCAGCGCCGGGCAGGAGACGCGTCACGCCCCCTTCCGTGCCCGGAGCGAGCAGGTTGCGGATGCGGATGTTGGCGAACGTGCCGCGGGTCATGACGCGGTCGTTGCCGCGCCGGGCCCCGTAGCTGTTGAAGTCAGCCGGCGGCACGCCGTGCTCCACCAGGTACGTCCCCGCGGGGCTCGTCTTGGAGATGCTGCCCGCCGGGGAGATGTGGTCGGTGGTCACGCTGTCGCCGAGCGCCAGCAGCACCCGCGCCCCGCGCACGCTCTGGGGCGGCGTGGCCGTTCGGGAGATCTCAACCAGGAAGGGCGGCTCCTGGATGTAGGTGCTGGCCGCGTCCCAGTCGTAGAGTTCGCCCGTGCTCGTGGGCACCGCGTTCCAACGCGGATTCGACTCCCAGACGTTGCCGTAGCGCTCCCGGAACTGCGCCGGTAGCACGCTGGCCTCCACCGTGCGCCGCACCTCGTCGGCGGTGGGCCAGACATCGCGCAGGAACACCGGGCTGCCATCCTTTCCCGTTCCCAGCGGCTCCCGGTCGAGATCGATGTCGGTGGTGCCGGCCAGTGCGTAGGCCACGACCAGCGGTGGACTGGCCAACCAGTTGGCCTTCACGAGCGGATTGACCCGGCCCTCGAAGTTGCGGTTGCCGGAGAGCACGGCGGCGGCCACGAGGTCGCCCTCCGTGACCGCCTTCGCCACGGCATCGGGCAGCGGCCCCGAGTTGCCGATGCAGGTCGTGCATCCGTAGCCCACCGTCTCGAAGCCGAGGGCGTCGAGGTCGCTGGCCAAGCCCGACTTCTCCAGGTAGTCGGTCACCACCCGCGACCCCGGCGCCAGGCTGGTCTTCACCCAGGGGCGGCTGGAGAGCCCCTTCGCCACCGCCTTGCGGGCCACCAGACCGGCCGCCACCATCACGCTCGGGTTGCTGGTGTTGGTGCAGCTGGTGATGGCGGCGATCACGACGGCACCGTGGCCGATCGTGTCGGCGTGGCCGTTGTCGCGGACGGTCCCGGTCCGCGTCAGGGCCTCCCCCTCCAGGGCGAAGCCCCGCTTGGCCGTCGGTGCGGTGAGCGATTCCGCAAACGTGCGTTTCACGGCGGCCAGCGGCACGCGGTCCTGCGGGCGCTTGGGGCCGGCCAGGCTGGGCACGACGCTGCCCAGGTCGAGGGCCAGCCGCTTGGTGAACTCGGGCACGGGCGCCGCTGCGGTGCGGAACATGCCCTGCTCCTTCATATACCGCTCCACGAGCGTCACCTGCTCGGCCGGGCGTCCCGTGAGCCGCAAGTAGGCCAGTGTCTCGTCGTCCACCGGGAAGAAGCCCATCGTGGCCCCGTACTCGGGCGCCATGTTGGCTATGGTGGCGCGATCGGCGAGCGACATGCCGTCCAGTCCGCTGCCGAAAAATTCGACGAACTTTCCGACCACGCCTTCCTTGCGCAGGATCTCGGTGACCGTGAGCACGAGGTCGGTGGCCGTGGCTCCGGCGGGGAGCCGGCCGGTGAGTTCGAAGCCCACCACCTCGGGCAAAAGCAGCGACAGCGCCTGGCCGAGCATCACGGCCTCGGCCTCGATGCCGCCCACGCCCCAGCCCACCACGCCCAGGCCGTTGATCATCGTGGTGTGGCTGTCGGTGCCCACGAGCGTGTCGGGCACGGCCACGGGCAGCGTCCGTTTGCCGCCCGCCTCCGTGCGGTCCGGATCCCGGAGGAACACGCAGCCGGCCAGGTATTCGAGGTTCACCTGATGCACGATGCCGATCGCCGGGGGCACGACGCGGAAATTCCGGAACGCCTGCTGGCCCCAGCGCAGGAATGCGTAGCGTTCGGCGTTCCTCTCGAACTCCACGTCCACGTTCTTCTGCAGGGCGTCGGCACTGCCGAAGAAATCGACCTGCACGGAATGGTCGATGACCAGGTCGACGGGCACGAGCGGGTTGATGCGCGCCGGATCGCCGCCCAGCCGCTGCATGGCGGCCCGCATGGCGGCCAGATCGACCACGCAGGGCACGCCGGTGAAGTCCTGGAGCACGACTCGGGCGGGCTTAAAAGGAATCTCTCGCTCGGCTGGCGCCGCGGCATTCCAGGTGGCCAGGGCGCGGATGTCCGCCTCGGTGACCTCGTAGTCGTCGCAGGTCCGCAGCAGGGCCTCAAGGACCATGCGCAGCGAATAGGGCAGCCGGGATGTGTTCGTGACCCCGGCGTCATCGAGGGCCCGCAGGCGGTAGAGCGTGGCCGGACCGGAACCGGTTTCGAACGTGGAACGGGCGGAAAAAGGATCGCTGGGAGTGGCGGCCATGGGTGGTTCGTCGTGTGGGGTGTGGGGCGGGAGGGACGTGCCGGATGCGGGGAGGGCCGGGTCGGCGGGTAGCGTATCCGAACGACGGCGGCCTGGAGAAGCAGTGCCGGCCGAAGCGGTTGTCCGGGGGCCACGGGCTGGCCTGAAACCTGCGGATTTCGGCCCCACGGCGTGGGTTTGGAAAAAAACGAAATCCACATTCGACAGGCAGATGGATTGTCGTGTATGGTTCTTTCGTGCCGACCCGTTTGCGGCACCCCCACAAAACACTTGGAATCTCTTCAGCGGCTGTTCCCCCCCCCCAAGACCCACACTTCCAGAGCCGCTACCGGACCCGTGGTTTCCCCAATCACGGGTCCTTTTCTTTTGCGCTAAACCCCGGCGGCGTTGGTACTTGCCTGGGATTTTTGGTTGGCGATGCCGAAAACACTTGGTAACCTCTTTGAGGGGATTCGTCACCCCACGTCGCCCTTGTGCGCCGCGGACCGCCTGTGAGGAGAGGGTGCACCATGGGTCTGTTGGGCAAGCGTCTGGCGGCAGATTCGACACGGAGATTTCGTCGCGGCAACTGGGACATCGAGTCCTTGGAACGCCGCGACTGCCCCGCCGCCGCCCCGTTTCCGGGCAGCACTTTCAATGCGGTGCCCACTCTGTCTGTCAGCGATGTCACCGTCACAGAGGGCGACTCGGGAACGGCCACCGCCAAGTTTTCTGTCAGGCTTTCCGCGGCAAGTTCATCGACCGTTCGCGTCTCTTATGGCACGGCGGACAGCACGGCAACGGCTTCAGGTCGCGACTATCAGTCTACTTCCGGGACGATCTGGTTCGCGCCAAACGAGATTGTCAAGGTGGTTTCCGTATCTGTGATTGGCGACACCACGTCGGAACCCGACGAATACTTTGGCTTGCGCCTGTCGGGGGCCGTCGGGGCCATGATTTTCGACGGGATGGGGACATGCACGATCGGCAACAACGACCCGCCTACGGTGACACCACCGCAAACGACGGCTCCAAAGCCAAGTCCGTCGCCGTCACCAAGCCCGGGACGAGGTTTTCAGATCACTCTCACGTTTGCATCCGGTGTTCCGACTTCGGTACAAACGGCTGCTCGGGCGGCCGCGACTCGCTGGGAACAGGTCATCACTGGCGACCTGCCCGACGTCCCTGACGGCACCACCGTGGTCGATGACATTGTGATCAACGTGCAAATGGGGTTGCTGGGGAACAGCAGTACGGATGGCCAGTACGGCACGCTTGCGAATGCTGGCCCCACCCGGCTTCGGCCCGGCTTACCAGGCCTCCCTTGGAAGGCTGAGTGTGGTATCGATCCGGCGGATGGCGGAAGTTCCGCTATGGTCACGATCCTAACGCACGAGTTCGGCCATGCGCTTGGATTTCCCAATGGCAGGCAGTTTCAATCCTACATTTCAGGAAGCACCTTCACGGGCCCCAACGCAGTGCGGGAATACAAGGCTTTAAAGGCATCGGCAACTTCGGTGCCGATGGATAACGTGCAAGGCCATTGGGATGAGGCTACTTTTGGCAGCGAACTGATGACACCGATGCTGAATAATGGCACCCAGTACCTGAGCCGCATCACTGTCGGCGCCATGCAAGACGCAGGTTATAAGGTGGACTACACCAAGGCCGACAAGGGATACGTGCCATCAGCATTGGCTGCG
>QWPN01000014.1 GCA_003671185.1 Planctomycetota bacterium | reverse complement strand
GTTGCTCCTGGCTCGATGCCTTGCGGCCCAGCAGGTCGGCGATCGCCACCTCGACGTCGGTGTTGCGCAGCGTCGCGAGCAGCTGCCCGTCCTTGACCTGGGCCCCGTGCTCGACGCCCTCGGCCACGGCCTCCACCACGCCGTCGATGCCGGCGAACACGTCGCGGCGATGCACGGGCTCGAGCGTGCCTTTGCCCTCCAGCCGCAGTTCGGCCGGCACGAACACGAGCGCCACCACCGTGGCCAGCGCCGCGAGCGTTGCCAGCACGGTGCGCGGCAGGTTGCGGGCCGTGGTCAGCACGCGGGACTTGCCCGCCAGGTTGATGAGCGGATACAGCGGCAAACTCGTGTGCACGAGCGCGTTGGCGATCGCCACCTTGCCGTGCTCGGCCACGAGATCCACCCGGGCACGCTTGCTGCCGTCGAACGTGCTCGACGAGAACCACTCGGCCACCAAGGCCGCGATCGGCTCGGGCACCGTGCGGGGCGCGGCCTCGGCCTTGGCGACGGCCACCGCGTCGACGCCGCCCGGCTTGACCACCGGCGTGGGCCGCGGCTTCTCCAGGGGAATGATGGCCAGCGCCGTGGCGTGCGACTCGTCGATGTAGTGCTCCAGTTCCTCCTCGATCTGCGGCGGCAGTTCGCGGGCCGGATCAGGATGCCAGAGCGGCTCGCCGGCCCGGGCCACGACCCGCACCAGCGACTCGATCGCCTGCACGGCCGACGCCCGCCGCTCCACCGATTCCTGGCCGCTCACCGCCTCCAGCCGCAGCGTCCGACGGCGTTTCACGAGCACGCTGACGCGGTCGCAGCCGATGATGCGCCGGGCCTCGTTGGCGAGCACGAAGGCCGTGGCGATGGGGTCGAGCGACTCGTGGACGGCGCGGCTGAAGCGCTCCACTTGCGAGAGTGCCGTCTGCTGCTGGTCGAGCGACACCATCTGCCGGCGGTCGAGGTAACCGGCCGCCACACCGGCCAACTGCTCGAGGAACAGCAGGTAGCCCCGCTGTACGTCGTCTTGGTTGGGGTGGTGGAAAATCTCGATCAGGCCCGCCCGATCGCCGCCCCGGTTGAAGGGGGCGGCGATCACGAGCAGGCCCGTCGGATTCTCCGCCAGCGCGTTGCCGTCCTGGCCGGTGACCTGCGCCCCAGGTGGAATGAGCAGGCCGGAGGGCGCGTTGAACACCGCCTGCACGAGGGCGCTATGGGCCTTTTCCGCCTCGGGCGAGCCACCGATGCCGGTGTACTCGAGGCGCGAGTGGCACACCGGCTCGACGCGTCCGCCCTCGCCGAGCAGCCAGACGAGCCCGCCCACGGCCTCCATGGCCGCCAGCGCGCGATCGAGCAGCCCGCCGAAGAACTCCGCCTCGGACGTGTTGCCCCCCGCCAGCCGTTGAATCTCCTCGATGATGGCGACGATCTGCGCGCGGGCGCGCTCCACCTCGAGGGTCTCCTCCGTGCTACTCATGGCGGATGTCCCTGGTCAGCCCCGTCCGGCGGCTGTCAGCCCTTGGCCGACTGCTGGTGCACGACACGCTTCTGGACGTCGGTCTCGAGCTGACCGAAGGCCTGCTCGTGACGCACGACCGCCATCTGCAGCGCGTACGCCAGCCGCTTGGCCGTGAAGAAGTTGACGATGATGCGCTGCGTGAGTTGGATGGTCTCGGGCGACGTGCCGGCCACTTGCTTGTTGAGTCCGAAGTCGACGATCAGCTCCTCGGGCGTGCCGGTGACGCGGCAGAAGTTGGCGTAGGTGGCCACGATGTGGGACTCGTCGACGGGCACCGGCATCGGCTGGGACTGCTGTTCATCGGCCATGAGGGAAACTCCTGGGAAAGGGGAAAAGACAGTCGAAACGCCGGTTGAGTCGCCACTGAGCGACCACGACCGGAGAGCCGCACAGTCTACCGTTCTCCCCCCGCACGGGCCAGCACTGGGCCGTTAGGATTGCATATTGTGGCCCCATGACGCGCGAGCCACCCCGTGGACACGAACCGCAGCAGCAACGCCCGCAGGCAGCGGATCGCATCGCGGTGCCAGCCCGCGTCGTGCGGATCCCCACCCGCATCGAGCCCCGCAAACCGCAACCGGCAGGGCCAGCCGCGGGCCTGTGCCGTGGCGTTGAACCGCTCGGCGATGCGCAGCGTCCAGGCGGCACCCAGCGTCTCGCGCAGGGCCAAGAATGGCCCGTCGATGCCGAGGACGCTGCCCTCCCGGCATCCGGCCGTGACGGGACGAAAGGCCGAGAGACCTGCGGCGAAAAGCGCTCCGGCCGCCAGCAGCAACGTGGCCACGCAGTCGACCCAGGGGCTCTCGGCGGCCGACGCCATGAAGGGCAGGAAGGGCCGCATCAGCAGCGCCTGCCCTGCGGCAACGAGGAGCGCGGCGACGCCATGCCGCGTGCCGGCGAAGTTCATCCAGCCCACGAGCACGAGCAGCACCATGAACCAGCGCTGCAGGCCGAGCACGTCGGGCACGGCGCCGGGGCGGGTGAGGGCCGCCGTGGCCGCCGGCAGCGCGAGCATCGCCGCCAGCGCCGCCACGATGAACTGCCAGACCCCATGCTGCGGCCGCTTGGCCCCCAGGAGCGACATGGCCGGGCAGAGTCCGAGGGCCGTCACCGCCAACCTCACTCCCTCCGCGGCGGCGGGGTCGACCAGCACCCCGGCGGCGCGGCCGCCCATCTCCGCCGCCACAGACAGCCCTGCTGCTGCAGCCCAGGCCGCGGCCGGAACGGCGGTCGTGCCCCGAGCCAGGAAGCCACCGGCGCCGGCGGCGCCGGCCGCAACCAGCGCCGCTGCCGAGGAGATGATGCGGAGCGTGGCTGGATCGTCCATGCGGCGGGCTTTCCGGGGCACCGGCAGAGGACTCCGGCCGAAGCCGACTGTCGCACGAGGGGCCGCCCGGTTTCAACCGGGCGGCGGATTCAGCGGTGCCGGCCGGATCGAGACAGCGGGAGCCGTGGCCCATCCTGCCTCGCTCCACGCACGAGCGGCCTGCGTCCCTGCCGGCGGCACCGATCGTGACGATTGGGCAGGATCGAACCGTTTGCTTCGCTGCGGCAGTCACTGACCGCCGATACCAGAGGCGACCCACGCTCCATCGCCCCGCCCGGAAACCACCCGCATGCTCCGCACGTCACTGGCCGCCCGCGGCTGCACCCGGGCGCCACTGCTCGCCGCCGCGCTCCTGCTGGCCTGGGGCAGCGACTGCGCAGCGATCGAGATGTTCACCTACTTCTACGACGGCAGCCGCATCGGCCTGCCCAGCCTCGAGGTGCCGGTGGAGGCCTACCCCGGCATTCCTCTGCGCAGCGACCGGATCCGCGCCCGGCGCCGGGCCATGCGCAGCGGCCCCACGCGGGAGACCCCGCCGGGCCAGCCGGGTGGGATGACGATCAAGGTCATGCCCACGCTGCCGACGCCACCAGAGCCGCCGATCCCGGCGGCACCGGCCGACGCGAAGGTCAAACCCTCGCGCCGACCGACGCAGCCCTGAGACCGTCCCTGCCGACCGAGGTCACTTGCCGTCGGCGGAGGGAGCGGGAGCCTCTTTCTTCAACTTGGCCAGCAGATCCACGGCGTCGGGACGCGTGGCGAACACGGCCTCGTTCGTGAGCACGTCCTCGAGGATCTTGCGAGCCCGGTCCTTCTCGCCGCGGTCGGCCAGCAGCTTGGACACGTAATAGGCGCCGTCCGTGGTGAGGGCGTTGTTGCGGGCGATCTGATCGAGCAACTTCTCGGCGTCCTCGCGACGGCCAAGCTTGTAATAGACCCAGGCCAGCGTCGTCAGGGCGTTGACGGCCTGCGGCGAATTCTCCCGGTACATGGCCACGTTGGCCTCGGCCATCTCCAGGGCCCGCTGCCGCGAATCCTTGCTGTCGGACTCGATCAGCACGAGGGCCAGCGAATTACTGGCGGCGAAATTCCCCGGTGACTGAAGGTGGGCCTCGTTGAAATACTTCTCGGCGGTGGGGTAGTCGCGGGCCACCCGGGCGATCACGCCACGGACGATGCGGCCGTCGAGGCTCTTGGGGTCGATGAGCAGGGCGTTTTCAGCGATCTTCTTGGCGTTTTCCAGGCCGTCACTCTGCCCCAGATACCACTGCGCCGAGGCGAGCAGCACGGCCGGATCCTTGGGTGCTTCCTTGAGGGCGGCGTCGATCCACTTCTTGGCCACGTCGCGCTTGCGGGCCTCGTCATAGAGCCGGGCCACGGCCAACTCGGGCTGCAACGCCTTCTCATCGAGCTTGCGGGCCTCGCGGAACTCCTCGATCGCCTCGTCGGGCTTCTCGAGTTGGAAGAGCACGGTGCCCTTGCGATAGTGGGCACCGGCATTTTCGGGGTCGAGCTTGATCCAGGCCTCGAGCTGGCCGAGCGCCTTGTCCCACTGCCGGCGGGCCTCGAACACGGCGGCGTTGCCGGCGCTGCAGCGGATGTCGAAATTCCGCTTGCGCTTCGGGTTCTCGGCATAGGTGCCGGCCAATTGCGTGGCCTTGGCGAACAACACGTCGGCGTCGGTCACCTGCCGCTCCTGGAACGCCAGGTCGGCGAACATCAGGTAGGGCTCGGGGTCGGTGGGGAACTTGATCACGGAATCCTCCAGTTCGGCCCGCGCGGCGCCGACCTGATTCACCCCCAGCCACAGCATGGCCATCATCACTCCCGGGGGCGGCAGCTTGGGGTTGTTGCTCTTGGACCGCTCCAGGATGGCGCGGCAGCCGTCGATGTCGCGCTCGCGGAAGCGGGTGATCGCGCCCGTGATCTCCTTGGTCGCACTGTCATCGGAAACAGCGTTGCCGATCAGGGTCTGGGCCGTGATCTGGGCCGACGCGGGAGCGGCCTGCAGCGTCCAGGCGGCGCCGACCGCGGCGACGAAAAACAGGCGACGGAGGCGAGGAACCGAGGCACGCGGACCCATGCTGAAGACTCCTGGGAAAAAACGATGGATGATCCTGTATCCCACCCTGATTCGGTACTCTATCGAAGACGCCGGGCGGATTCCACTGGCCGGCGCGGAGGTGCCACCGCAATGCTGCTGGGAGCCGTCTGGGAACGCGAATTGATGGTGGCCCCGCGGACGCGGGGCCTGTTCGTGGCCCGGGCCGTGTACGGGGGCACCCTGCTCGGCATCGTGGCCACCTGCTGGCTGGTGGTGACCGGGTCCCAGGCCGTGACCACGACGGGCGATGCCGCCCGATTCGGGGCCACGCTGCTGCGGATTCTGGGCCCGTTGCAGCTGGTGTTGGCCATGCTCGCGGCAGCCTTGGCGGCGGTGTTGGCGGTGGGCATGGAGAAGGATCGGCGCACGCTCGAACTGCTGTTGCTGAGCCGGCTCGGCGACGCCCAACTCGTGCTCGGCAAATTGGCGGGCAGCCTGCTGCGACTGCTCCTCCTGCTCGTGGCGGCCGCCCCCATGTTCGCCCTGGCCGGCCTGTTCGGTGGCGTGACGGCCCCCCAACTCGTGCGGCTGTTCGCGGTCACGGCGGCGGCCGCGGCCGCCGCGGGGAGCATCGCCAACGCCGTGGCGTTCTGGCGCGACACCACGTTCCAGGCCCTGGCGATCACGGCGTTCATGCTGGCGGCCTGGCTGGCGGCGGGCGAGGCGCTGGTCGTGGCCCAGGGCCCCGAGGCCGGCGCAGTCGTTTCTCCAGCCCGGGCCGTGTTCGCGGCGCTCGAGCCGCAGGGCGGCCGCACGCTGGCGCCATTCGTGGCAGTCTGCGGCGCCGCCATCGCGGCCAGCAGCGGCCTGGCCGTGGCCCGGGTGCGGCACTGGAACACCGCTGGCACGAGCCAGCACCAGCCAGCGGCGGCCACGACCGCGTTGCGGCGGCCGGCGCGGACGGTGTGGAGCAATCCCGTGCTCTGGCGCGAGGTTCGCACCCGGGCGCACGGCCGGGCCATGGTCGTGGTCCGTGCAGCGTGGCTCGCGCTCTTCGCCGTGGCCGTGGCCGGAGTCGCAGCCGCAGCCCGCGGGCCGCGGCCCGACCGCGTCGCCGTGGCCGCCGCCGTGGTGCCGATGGTGCTGGCCAGCCTGCTGGCGGTGGCGGCCATGACGGTGACCAGCGTGACCACCGAGCGCGACCGGGGCACGTTCGACCTGCTGCTGGCGAGCGACCTGCGGCCGGCGGAGTTCGTGTGGGGCAAACTGCTCGGCGTGCTGGCCGCGGCCCGGGAAATGGTCGTGCTGCCGCTCCTGCTCTGTGCGGCGCTCGTGCCCCTGGGAATCGCCACGCCCGAACAGGGCGTGTATCTCGTGCTGGGGCTGGCGATCCTCACGTTTTTCGTGGCCGTGCTCGGCCTTTACGCCGGTCTCTCGCACACCGCCTCGCGCGGCGCGATCGCCGTGGCGCTCGGCGTGGTGGCGTTTCTGTTCGTGGGCGTCGCCACCGCGATGCGGATCATGGTGGCCTTCGGCGGCAGCTTCGAACTCCAACTGGCCCCCTTCCTGGCGGCGATCGTGGGAGGCGCCGTGGGGCTGTACGCGGCCTTGTCGGCGCGGAATCCGTCGCCGGCGGTGGGCTGGACGTCGGCGCTGCTGCCCGCCCTGACGTTCGTGGCCATCACTGGGTTCCTGCAGGGGAGCACGCTGCAGGTGTTCCTGGTCGTGGCGGTGGCCTACGGCTTCGCCACGCTCGCGCTCCTCGTGCCGGCGATCGGCGCCTTCGACCTGCTCACGGGCCGGGCCACCACCGGCGAGTGACGCGCCCCGTCAACGCGGGCCGGCCTGCTCCAGAGCCGCCAGTCGCTCCGTGGCCACCGCGGGTGGATCTCCGCGGGCGATGGCCATCCGATAACTCTCGGCCGCGTCGGCGCTGCGGCCCAACGCCTCCTGGGCCTGCCCCTCCATGGCGAGCACCTGGGCCGGCGTCTGTCCGGGACCGTAGGTGTCACCCAGCATGGCCAGCGTGGCCAGCACCCGCTGCGGGCGACCCAGCCGGCGGTAGGCCTCGGCCGTGTCGAGCAGCACGTCGCGATCGTCGGGGGCGATCGCCAGGGCGCGGTGCAGGTCGGCCAACCCCGGTTCCGCCTGCCCGCGAGCCAGGGCCACCTGGCCGCGAAGGTGCCAGGCCGACGCGGACTGCGGCGCCAGCCGCACCGCCTCGCGCGACAGCCGCTCCGCGTCGCCGAACAGCCCCAGTTCGAGATACATGCGGCCGCCCTCGACGCACAGCCCGGCATCCTCAGGGGACAGCTTCAAGGCTTCGGCGACCTGCATCACCGCGGCCGTGCGTTCACCGCGTTTCCAGAGCACCTCGGCGTAGTGGCGGCGGGCATCGACGTCGAGCGGGCAGCTCTGCACGGCCCGCTCCAGGAGTTTCTCGGCACGGGCGAGGTCGCGGTGGTCGACCGCCGACAGGCCTTCGTTGGAGAGCCGCCGGGCCGCGGCGAGGTCGGCGGGGACGGGGCCACGCTGCCGCACGAGCCGACACCCCGATCCGCACATCGCGACCACGATCGCGACGCCGGCGACGAACGCGGCGGTGGACGACGAACTGTGCACGTGTGCGCGAAGAAGGCCCCGGGGGACGGTAGCGGCTGCCCGGCCGATCTGACAGGTGATTTTTCCAACCCGTCGTGTTGCCGGGCTTTCCCCGGCAGCCCGGCCGTCGCCACCCGCGCCGTCTCCGGCAGCGCAAAGCGGTCTTGCCCGGCGGCGCTGCGGCCGCCTACCACAGCGGCCGAAGGTCGTGCCCGTCACCGCCCTGCTCCTGGAAAACCACGTGCCCAACGCTCGCGAAACGCCCCCCCGCCCTCTTCGCGCCGCCCTGGTCGTGATCCTGACCGGGGCCGCCTTCGCCCCCGGCTGCGAAGTGCGTGACGAGCAGCCCCTCGTGGGCCGGTCCGCATGGTGGTGGCCGGCGGCCGTGGTCGACGCTCCCGCCGGCAGGCTGATCACCGCGGCCCCGGTCACCCCATCCGGCGGCCCCGTCATCGAGTTCGTGGAAGGCTTCGAGGCCGGCGCCCGCCGCGCCTCGACAACCGGGCTGCCGATGCTCGTGGTGTTTCGGGCACGCTGGTGCCGCTGGAGCGCCGAGCTGGCCGCCGCCGCGGCAGCCGACCCGCACATCGTCGCCCTGTCGCGCCGGTTCGTGTGCGTGACGGTGGACGCCGACCGCGATGCCGCCACGTGCCGCGAGTTCGGCGTCGAGGCTTTTCCCACGGTGCTGCTCGTCGAGGCCGACGGCAGTGAATGCCATCGTGCCGTGGGAGCCGCCGCCGCCGACAGCCTGGCCCAGGCGATGGAGGGCGTGCTCGAGCACGGGCCCCGGCGGGGCATGGCCGGCCGCGACCGCGACCCCATCCGCTGAGCCTGGCGTTTCACGCCGCTGGGTTACCGGCTGCCCTGTCGCCCCGGGCGGTTCATCTCGCGGCCGCGTGCTGCCGGGTTGGTGCGGCTGCCCGTCGCTGCTGCTGCAGCAGCCGCACCTTGGGATCCGCCTGCATGCTCTTCGCCTCGTCGGCGAACTCCTGCGGCGTCATGCGCAGTCGACGCTCGAATCGCAGCCGTGCGAGCGCCCACTGGCAGGCCGACAGCACCCCCGCCACGGCCGCCAGTCCCACGGCCGCCCGCCAGGCGGCGCCGATCCAGGACGCCGGCTCCGCGAGCGGATCACGTGCACCCGCACCGGCCACGAGCGGCGCCACGACGCACGCCGTGGCCGTGGCCAGGATCGCCAGACTGATCCCGTTGCCCAGTGCCGCCGTCAGCGTGCCTGCCGAGATGATGCGCTGCAGACCGGCCAGCGGATCGACCCGGCGCAGGTCCGGCAGGGCCCGCGCCGGCTGCCAGGAGAAACCGTCGAGCAGAAAACGGACCGCGAGTCCCGCCGCGGCCGATGCTGCCACCACCCCCAGCGTCGGCAGGAGGAGAGCCAGCGGCAGAGGCCAGGCCACCTCGGCCAACTGCCGGGGCCCCGGCGCGGCCGTGGCGATCGCATCGCGCAGGGCTGCGGCGGCC